>CANFWR010000007.1 GCA_947450865.1 Cytophagaceae bacterium | reverse complement strand
GAGAGCAATGACTCCCAAAACAATCCATACTGTCTTATTCATCTTGTTAAATTTTAATTGGTTTTAACTGAAACAAAAATACTATTTAAATTTTAAAGACCTGATTTCTGTGCCACAATCATCCGGTCATTCCCCTTGAAGTCCTGCAGTAGCTTGACATCTTGGAAACCCTTGCTAAACAAGAGCTCTACGGTTTGAGTTCCAAAGTACTGATTAATTTCTATACATAAGTAGCCGCCTTGTGTTAATCTTTCGAGCGAAAAGTCCGCTAAGGCCTCATAATATCTTAAGGCATCATCATTCGGAACGAATAGGGCCAAATGCGGTTCAAAGTCCAATACGTGATTCGCCATCTCCTTTTTCTCCTCTTCTGTCACATAGGGCGGATTAGAGACAATCACCTCCCAGTTACCTTCAGAAGAAGGCCAGGCAAAAATATCTTGTTCTTTAAATTTCACCTCAGCTTCTAAAGCCGTTGCATTCTGATGAGCCATTTCTAGCGCACCGGCAGAAATATCCCAAGCCTCTACTGTGAGCGAAGGCCGTTCTAATTTCAAAGAAATAGGAATACAGCCTGAACCTGTTCCCACATCTAATACTGACGCATTATCTGTGGCATGATTTAAAACTAGGTCCACCAATTCTTCCGTTTCAGGACGCGGAATTAGGGTATCCGCATTTACTTGAAATAAATGATTCCGGAAATAGGTCTTCCCCATCACGTATTGAAGAGGTTCGCCCTCCGCAAGACGAGCTAATCGAGATGACCAATCCGCCGGCAAGTCCACCTCTTTTTTCAGGATAATATCCATCGAGCTCAAATTCCATCCTAAATCCAAGCAACGAAAGGCAATCGCACGAGCCTCAGTGGGCTCATAATGCGGCGTAATCGCTTCGATTATTTGTTGGATGAGAATAGGACTGGCAATCGATTTCATTTGTGGAGAATTTGGGTAAATTTACGAATTATAAACCGATGAAAACGCTATGAAAAAATTAATACTACCGCTCATCACAATCCTGGGATTAAGCTCAGCGGTGAATGCACAATACAAAACGATAGGGAAGATTCATGTATACGATGAATCTGTGACTTCTTTAATCGACCCCTCCACTCCTATTGAGATTGTAGCTGAAGGCTATACCTGGTCTGAAGGACCAGTTTGGGTGAAGAAAGGAAACTACCTCTTGTTCTCTGATGTACCTGAAAATAAAATCTACCAATGGACAGCAGAAAAAGGCGCCGTGCTTTATTTAACGCCATCTGGTTATTCTGGGAAGGAATATTACTCATACGAACCCGGTGCGAATGGATTGATCATTAACCAAAAAGGAAACCTAGTTTCAGCAGAACACGGGAACCGTAGAATTGCTGAAATGCCTTTGGGAAAACCTGAATTAAAAAAATCCCTCACTGGATTATGGGAAGGCAAAAAACTCAATAGCCCGAACGACGTCATCCAAGCAAAGAACGGCGACTATTATTTCACTGACCCTCCCTATGGTTTACCAGGTCGCGGGAAAGAAGAACCGGCAAAGGAATTAGCGTATCAAGGGGTGTATCGCATCACAAAAAAGGGAGAATTGAGCTTGCAATACGACAAGATGGCCAGACCCAATGGCCTAGCGATGAACCTAGACGAGAGTATTTTGTATGTGGGATCATCTGAACCCAAAGAATCGCATATTCTAGCTTTTCCGGTGGACAAAAAAGGAAACCTAGGCGAACCATCCGTATTTTTTGATGCAGCCGAATTAGCGAAGCAAGGAATCCGTGGTGGCTATGATGGGATGAAATTGGATAAGCAAGGAAACATCTGGACGACAGGACCAGGTGGAATTTTGATCATTAGCCCAGCTGGCAAATTACTCGGACGGATTGAAACAGGGAACCCGAATTCGAATGTGAATTTTGGAGAAGATGGTTCGACTTTGTTTATCACCTCGAAGATGAATCTGCTGCGAGTAAAGACGAAGACAAAAGGACTAAAGTAAAATACTCTAAAACAAAAAAAGGCCTCGATCGCAAAATCGAGGCCTTTCATTTTCTTATAATTTCCGAATCTTAATATTTCTGAACCAAACTTGGTTTCCGTGATCTTGCAAAGCGATATGCCCTTGCATCACCTTTCCAAAATCTGGCATCGTTTTAAATTTAGATCCCGCAATCATATCTTTCCAGTTTTGGTCGTCTGTGCGTGTCTCCACTACTTTAGAACCATTTAAATACAATTGCAATAAACCCTTGTTGTTCACAATACGCGCCGTATTCCACTCGCCTACCGGCTTCGTTACGTTTACCGATGATTTAATCAAATCATATAAATCACCTGAATTGTGTTTATTAATTTTCCCATCTGGATGACCTTCATCGTGCAAAACCTGCATTTCAGGACCCGTTTGATAGGTTGCATGGTATTTTTTAGCATCATCCGTCACATTGAAGATGATACCTGAGTTTCCATTCACCGAGATTTTCCAATCTACTGTGAAATCATAATTATCATAAGACTCATTCGTTACTAAATCGCCACCGTCCTTCTTCGCTGCATCGAAACCGATCACGCCGTCTTCAATCGTCCAAGAGGTTCCTACTTTTTCCCCTTTTCCAAAGCTATGCCAGCCAGTAAAGGTTTTACCATCAAATAATAATTGTGTTCCGTTTTTCTTCTCAGCTTTTGTCAACTGATTCATTCCCTGACCAAAAGAAGTCAATGCGAAGCAAACTGCCGCGCAACTCAAAAGTAATTTGTTCATGATTATTAGGTTTATGATTTTTACAATACTACTAAAAGTCTGCAACAATTGTATCTGCTGCGGGCAATTTTAGCGTCAAATCTTTGTAAATTGCAGGCTGATATAAAAATCCATGAAGACCAAAGTAGCCCCAAAGCCCTCCATCAACATCATCACCCTCGGTTGTTCGAAGAATCTTGTCGATTCTGAGGTTCTGTACACCCAATTAAAAGGGAATGGATTAGAGGTGACCCACGAGGCGAAAAAGGACAAGGCGAACATCGTCGTAATTAATACGTGTGGGTTTATTGATAATGCCAAACAAGAATCCATCGACACCATTTTGCGCTACGCAGACGCAAAAGAAGCAGGTAAGATCGATAAATTATACGTAACCGGCTGTCTTTCGCACCGCTACAAAGATGATTTAGAAAGAGAAATCCCGATGGTAGACTCCTTCTTTGGCACAAATGAATTACCTCGTCTATTAAAGGCATTAAAGGCAGATTACAAGCATGAATTAGTGGGTGAGCGTCTATTGACGACGCCAGCGCATTATGCGTATTTGAAGATTGCGGAAGGCTGTGATCGTCCTTGTAGCTTTTGTGCCATTCCCTTGATGCGTGGAAAACACGTTTCTACTCCGATGGAGGAATTAGTGAAGGAAGCAAATTCGTTAGCCAAAAAAGGTACAAAAGAACTCATTCTAATTGCCCAAGACCTTACTTTTTACGGTTTAGACCTGAAAGGGGAAGGCAAATCAGGGCGTAAATTAAAAGAATTATTAGAGCGTTTATCCGATGTCAACGGCATCGAATGGATCCGTTTGCAATATGCTTATCCGGCGGGTTTTCCATTAGAAATTTTGGACACGATGGCGGAACGCGATAATATCTGCAAATACCTAGATATGCCACTCCAAAGTGGTTCAGACGCGATGTTAAAGCACATGCGCCGTGGAATTACGCGTGAGAAAACAGAGGAATTGATCCACACGATTCGCGAGAAAGTGCCGGGAATCGCCTTGAGAACGACATTGATTTCGGGTTATCCAGGTGAGACTGAAGAGGACTTCGAGGAGACTTATTCCTTCGTGGAGCGTATGCGTTTCGACCGTTTAGGGATCTTCAATTATAGCCACGAGGAAAATACCCATGCTTATCTTGTAAACGATGACGTACCAGAAGACGTGAAGCAATTTCGTTCAGACGAAATTATGGCGGTTCAGCAAGGTATTTCTGAGGAATTAAATCAAGCAAAAGTAGGCCAAACCTTGAAAGTGATGGTCGACCGCAAAGAGAGCGGTTACTTCGTGGGACGTACGGAATTCGATTCTCCAGAAGTGGATAATGAGGTCTTGATTCCAGCGGAACAGTATGCGCGTTTGGGTGATTTTGTAACGGTGAAAATAAATAAGGCCGAAGAATTCGACTTATACGGCGATATTATAGCCTAAACGAACTGAGACGCATATCGCGTAGATCAAAGGTCATCAATCCTTGCTGTGCTGGCGATTCGAAGCCGGCAAGGTAGAAGATGGCTTCTTTGGCCTGAAACAATCCAATGATACCTGGCAACACCCCTAAAACGCCTACTTCATCGCAGGCTGGAATTTCTTGTGGACTAGGTTCCACTGGAAATAGTGATCGATAGGAAGGCCCTGCCGGATGAAATACGGCAAACTGCCCCTCCCATGCGTGAATCGCCCCATAGACGAAAGGCTTTTTCAAAGTCTCGCAACTGTCATTAATCAAATACCGAGTGCTAAAATTATCCGTACAATCGATGATCAGATCGTGTTGCCCGATGTAATGCGTTGCATTAACTGCTGTTAAATCCTCTGCAATTCCCTGGATAGTAATGCTTGGATTCAAAGCTTGCAAAGCCTCCGCTGATTTATTAGCTTTCGAGGCACCTACGTCTTCTGTTTTATACAACACCTGACGAGCTAAATTCGATAACTCGATCACATCCGCATCCAAAATCGTGATGGATCCCACACCGGCAGCAGCTAGAAATGGCAAAGCCCCGCAACCCAAACCACCTGCGCCCACGACTAGAATCTTCGATTCTTTTAGGCGCATCTGTTGCTGCTTCCGCCATTCCGGCAGATTCAGCTGTTTACGGTACCGTTCGAATTCTAAATCGCTGAGCATTGACTACAAATAAAAAAAGCCTTCTTGAAAAATCAAGAAGGCTAATTTCGATAAATATTTTGAAAACTAAACGCTTAACGTACCCTTACGAGCTGCAGCGATTAAAGTTTTTTCAAATCCGTTTTTGTTGATCGTGCGAATTGCTTTCGCAGAAACTTTCATACGAACCCAAACACCTTCTGACTCTAAGAAGAATTTCTTCGTTTGTAAGTTCGGGTAGAACTTACGCTTAGTCTTGTTATTAGCGTGAGAAACGTTGTTTCCTACTTGAGTTTTGCGTCCTGTAATTTGACAAACCTTTGCCATCGTATCTATTATTTAAAATTGTTCTTTCCTAAAGGGATTGCAAAATTAGAAAATATTTTGAAATAACCCAAACCTCCATCGAAAATTTATAAAATGGCAGACAATGTGTATCTTTGAGTATGGCTAAGCGTAATTCGAAGGCACCCCTACAGAAAAAAATCATCTCTTCCCTGATCTGGTTAGGAACGTTGCCATTGTGCCTATACACGCTTTTGACCTACCTTTTAAGCTATTCGTTAATTGTACAACACTGGTTTGCGGGCTTTATCATGATGACGATGCCCTATGCCCAGTTGTTGTGTCTTATCTCCTTGATTTACTGGGTTTTTCAGCGAGCGAAGCGAGCGCTTTTGCCCTTGATTGTGCTGGCGCTGGGTTATGGATTTATAGGAAGACACATTAGCTTTAATCAGCCTGTGGCGACTTTAGCGAAACCGCTGACAGTGATGAGTTACAACGTTTTTGGAATGTATTCGAATGAGTATGAGGCCAAAAAAGTACAATTAGAAGACCTCAAAAAATTCATCCGCGATTACGACGCAGACATTAAATGTTTCCAAGAATTTTATTCCCATTCAGATCGCAAGGCCTACCACACGGTCTCTTTCTTGAAGGAAAAATACCCGCATTACGCCTTTATTCCACTAAAAAAGCAATTATTTGATTCCCACGAGAAAATGGGTTTGGTGGTATTTTCGAAATACCCTATCATTCACGAAGAGGGCGAACAATTTGATAATTCAGCCAATGGATATCTGTTAACTGATATTGTGAAGGATCAAGACACGATTCGGGTGATCAACTTACAGCTGTGGTCGATGGGGATTCGAGTGAATAAGATGACTTCGAAAATTCGTTTGCAAGATTATACAGATGCTAAAAAAGAAGGCCGAGGCATCATCTCCTCCCTTCGCAAGGGCTTTATTGAGCACAAAAAGGAGATGGACAAAATCAATCGCCTTATTCAAAAAAGCCCCTATCCCATCATAGTCGTAGGAGATTTGAACGAAACTCCTTCTGGCTGGGCCTATGGAACGATTCGAGAACGATTGAAAAATTCTTTCGAGGAAGCGGGATCTGGTTTTGGCTTTACCCTCAATCGCAGCCCTTATTTAGTGCGCATCGATGATCAATTCTTCTCAGAGGAGTGGAAAGCAATCAATTTCCAAACCTTGCGCAACATAAAATACTCCGACCACTTCCCTACCGTGGGCCAATACATCTTGCATGGAAAATAAGCTCTGGAAGGTTTTAGGCACCGGTTTCGGGATCGCTGTCACACTAGGCGGAACCGTGGGAACTGGCATCTTACGTAAACCTGGACCCATTGCCGCCTCCTTACAAGACCCCGGATTAATCCTCAGCTTGTGGGTTTTAGTAGCCATTTATGCCCTTTTAGGCGTAAGCTGCGTGTTGGAATTAAGTTTATCCATTCCCAAAGCAGGGTCTTGGTACGGCTATGCGGAACGGGCTTTTGGCCGCTACATCGGTTTCCTCGTCGGACTAACGAGTTGGTTAGGTACCGTGACAGCTTTAGGTTTTGGATCCTATACGTTTAGCGAATACCTCATTATCGTCTTCCCTAGCTTAAGTCCCTATTTAGTCTATTGCGCAATTGGAATCCTCGCCTTATTGTGGTTTTTCCATCAATTAGGGGTGGTGATGGCTGGTAAATCCCAAGAATGGCTGAGTGGCATCAAGGCTTTGGCCCTATTGATTTTCATCGCCATCTGCTTTGTGTACGGTGGTGGGGGCGTTTTCGCGGAACAGACACATGCACCTACAGGATTGCCTTTAACGACCGGCATCATGACGGCCTTGTTGTCCATCTTTTATGCGTTCGACGGCTGGCACACCGCTAGTTATTTCACGGAAGAAAATAAGGATCCTGTTAAATCCATGCCAAAATCGATGTTCATCGGCGTCATCATCGTCGCATTTATCTATTTGTTGATTAATGTGGGCATCTTGTATAGTCTACCACTCGAAACCCTTTCAATGAGTAAATTAGCAGCTGCTGACACGATGAAAGCCTTGTTTGGCGCAGACATGGGCCGCTGGATTACCGTCTTTTTAATGCTGAGTATCTTGGGAATCTTGAACACGCAAGTGATGTTCGCTCCGCGGGTGATCTATTCGATGAGTCGTGATGGGTTGTTTTTCAAACAGGCCGAAAAAGTAAATGCAGCAGGTTCTCCCACCACCGCGACACATTTAACCGTTTTCTCCGCTTGTATTTTCCTTTTAGCCGGCAAAGAAATAAATGAACGCCTTTCGGACATTGCGACCTTCTTTTTTGTAGCTAGTTATTTAGCTGGATTCGCGTCACTATTAAAGCTCCGCGTCTCTGAGCCTAACCTAAATCGTCCTTATTTAGCTTGGGGATATCCCGTTTTACCGTGGATTTTAGTGATCATCTCTACCCTCTTCTTGATAGGCACCTTGGTGACGAATCTGGGGAGTGTGGTGTATGTGGTAGGGTTTATCCTAGCTAGCTTTTTGATTTTTAAGACCGGAGGTCTTTCAAAGAGCAAAGACCAAAGTTCAAAGGGCAAAGAATAGAGGTCTTTCAAAGAGCAAAGACCAAAGTTCAAAGACCAAAGAATAGAGGACTTTCAAAGTTCATAAAATCATCGCCACCGGCGATTCCAACTTTGAACTTTGCTCTTTGCAATTTGAAATTTGAAATAGTTGTCGCCACCGGCGAATCCTGCTTTGAACTTTTAACTTTGCTCTTTGCAATTTGCTAGTGTATCGCCCTCAAAAAATCCACCACCGACTTCTTAATATCTCTCACTGGCGCATTGCCTAAATTAGATAAGACGGAGAAGGCAAGCAACTTACCGTCTTTGGTGAGATAATAACCTGAAAGATCATAGGTATTCCCGAAAGAGCCTGACTTCGCCCACATACGAACGCCCTCATTCAGATCCTGCACATTGCGCATCGTCCCCGTTTTACTGGCTTCAGGCAATAAAGTGCGCAAACGATCCGGGGCGACTTCTTTCGCTAATAACTCAAGGATATGGATGAAATCTTTTGGCCTAATTAAATTATAGCGTGATAAACCGGAGCCGTCGACCCAGCGAATATCAGCCAAAAATTCATTGCCTGGCTCTTTTTTCAGATTCTCTATCGCCTGCGAAGGATCCCAGCCTTTCTCTGCGGCGATCATCACTAATAATTGTTCCGCCACGGCATTATCACTTTCGTGCAACATAGGCAAGTACAAACTGTCCATCTTACCGGCATAGAAAATACGGGCATCCGGATGTACCGCGAGCGGCATGGTCTCTACCGATTTATGCAATGTATCTGTCAATAAAAAGGATGTCATATCAGGAGAAGTAATGAATGGCACGTCTTGAGCTCCATATTTCTCTGAAGTCAACACCGGCAATTCAAACTGATTCGATAGGCGGTTGCGTCTTACTTCTTTAGTAGTTCCTGTTTTAGAAACGGCTTCGAAAGCATCCGGCAAAATCTTCCAGCGTTTCGCAGAAGCCGAAAAATTCACCAAGTTCGCATACAAAGGCAAATCCGATCTTTCTGCCGAATAGTGGTCATTATAATCATCCCAAGCCCAGCCTGAGCCTAGAATGGGTAATGGTTTCAAAGGCGATCCATACACTAATACTTTAGAGGAAGCCGCTAAAAAATCACGTAATGAGGTGTTCTTGATCGTAGGATGCAGGTTAGAAATATCGCCTGTGCCCCAGAAAAACAGGGTATCCTTTGTTTCGCGGTATTTAAAGGAAGGGATTTGGCTGCCTAGAATTCGATTAGCCTGCAAAAAGGTCAACAGCTTCATGTTAGAGGCAGGCATAAAGTATTGATCTGCATTCTTTTCAAAAAGCACTTTACCGGTCGAAAGGTCCTTGATCATCACGCCACTGGCCCGCTGAGCGAGGCTCGATTCGTTGAAGGCGATCTGCAAATGGGAGCTTTGGCAACCTGCTAAAGCGAACAGGAATAAAAAGGCTAGATTTTTCATAGGATAAAGGTAAAAGGTTTTCGTATTTTTGGGCTCATTTTGATAAAAGAATGCTTGTAGCTTTTGTTATTTTTTACCTTGCTTTGAACCTAGCTGTAGGCTGGTGGGCTAGTAAAAAGGTGAATTCCACTCAGGATTTCGTGTTGGCCGGGCGTTCGTTGCCCTTTGCATTGGCCACGATGGTGACTTTCGCGACTTGGTTTGGGTCTGAAACGATTTTAGGTGCGCCTAAGGAATTCGTGCACGGTGGTGTTTTAGCGATTATTGAGGAACCTTTTGGCGCGGCGGTCGGCTTGTTTTTAGTTGGGGCCATTTATGCGCGAAAACTGTATCCTTTACCCGTATTGACCTTTAGTGATTATTTTAGGATACGATTTGGAGCTTTTTCAGAGAAGTTGTCTGCGGTGATTATGATCCCGTCCTATTTCGGTTGGATATCTGCCCAATTAGTGGCATTAGGGCTCACGATGCACCTTTTATTACCTATTTCTGTGGAGATGGGAATCATCATAGGCGCACTCTTAGTGATGGCCTACACGCTTTTAGGAGGTATGTGGTCAATCTCGGTGACTGATTTTTTCCACAACATCATCTTAATTGCTGGCCTGCTATTTTTAGCCTATTTATTATGGGCCAAAGTCCCGGATTTCAGCCAACTCGTCTCTTCACAACCCAAAGGTTTCTTCCGGGCTATCCCTCGAGAAAATACCTGGAAAGATTGGCTCGTCTATGGTGCCGCCTGGATTACCATCGGGTTTGGATCCATTCCGCAGCAAGATATTTTTCAGCGTGTCATGTCCGCGAAAAGTGAAAAAGTAGCCGCGAGGGCGAGTATTGCGGCAGGGGCAATGTATTTGACGGTGGCTCTTTTGCCCTTGTTAATCGCCTTTATTGCGGTTCGATTATACCCTACGTTACTGAACGAAGACGACTTATTGATTCCTACTTTAGTGATGAAGTTCACGCCTCGGGCTATGCAGGTTTTGTTTTTAGGTGCCTTATTATCAGCCTTGTTAAGTACCACGTCTGGGGCGATTTTGGCTCCGGCTTCCGTTCTAGGGGAAAATATTCTAAAACCTTTGATGCGCCGTCCATCCGACAAAATCGTGTTATTATTTATCCGCATTTCGGTGGTGTTGGTGACTTTAGCCTGTATTATTATGGCTATTGAACGTCAAAATATCTTCGAACTGGTGGGCGAAGCTTCTGCCTTCAGCCTCGTTTCCTTGTTCATACCGCTGAATGCGGGCCTTTGGTGGAAACGTACTACTCCATGGGGAAGTCACTTTAGTATGGTATTGGGATTAGTGTTTTGGGGCTATTTTCACTTCATCAGCCCATCAGAAATTCCAGCAGTGTGGTTTGGACTTTTGGCCGGATTGATCGGCTTGCTCGTGGGAAATCAAATTAAAGCCAAATCTGCTTAAGCGTTCCTACGAATTGTCCTTTCTTTCCCGTGTGAATGAAATCCAAAATGGCGTCATTTAACGCAGGATAGACATTCAATTCCGCTATTTTATCTGCAGGAACCCAGACTATGTCATTGGCTGTTGTTTCTTCTAAATGCAACTGTGGAATTCCTCCCACAATATCCCCTTCAAAAATCAGGTGAGCGCACGCTGCAAAATCAGCCGTTGCATGAACTTGACCTACAGCAATCAAATCACCCACTTCTACCTCAATTCCTAATTCTTCTTCGCACTCGCGTGCAATGCAAACCGGAAATGTTTCTCCTACATCGACATTACCCCCAGGCAAAGTGAATTTGCTGCCCCCCGGATAATCGTAGCGCATAAAAAGTACGTGATTATTTTCTATGATGAGAGCCGCTGGTCTAATTCGCATAAAATAGGATAAATTTGAAAGGTTAAATATACCATTAGATTTCCTAAATTGCAGTCAAAATGAACGTATAAGCATGCAAATAAGAGAAATTTGTGAATATATTGAGTCGTGGGCTCCTTTGGCCTGGCAAGAATCCTACGATAATTCTGGGTTGCTGGTAGGCGACCGCTCAGCAGAAGTAAAAGGGGTTTTAATCAGCCTAGATTGCACCGAGGAAGTCGTTGAGGAAGCGATTAAAAAGGGCTGCAACTTGATAATTTCGCACCATCCCATCATTTTTTCCGGGTTAAAACGAATCACTGGGGCAAACTATGTCGAACGAACGGTCATCAAGGCCATTCAAAATAATGTTTGTATATATAGCTGTCACACCAATTTAGATCATTCGCCTAAGGGAGTCAGCTACCAGCTAGCCCAAAAATTAGGCATTACGGGCCAGGTGTTGAAACCGATGCGCGATGTCTTGAAAGCGTTGCAGTATTATGTGCCTGTTTCGCACGAAAAAGCAGTAAGAGAGGCTTTGCACACAGCTGGTGCAGGAAATATTGGGGAGTATTCGAATTGCAGCTTTACCCAGGAGGGTTTAGGACGTTTTCAGCCTTCTACGGAAGCAAATCCGCACACGGGATCTGCTGGCATCTTATCTGAGGTGAACGAAGTGAAGGTGGAGATGATTTTCCCCACGCATCTATCTGGTCAAATTTTGAGCGCGCTAAAAGCTGCCCATCCCTACGAAGAGGTGGCCTATTCTATTCATTCACTTGATAATTCGTGGCAGGATGTGGGTGCTGGCTACGTAGGGACTTTGGAAAAACCCTTGTCACCTGAGGAGTTTATTACTTTTGCCAAAAAACGTCTAGGCCTCAAAGCCCTCAAGCACACTGCGTTACCCTCAAGGCCAATCTCCAAGGTGGCAGTTTGTGGTGGAGCAGGAAGTTTCTTAATAAAAGAAGCGGTAAAACAAGGTTGTGACGCCTATATTTCGGCAGATATTAAGTACCACGAATTTTTTGACGCAGAAAATCAATGTTTAATCATCGATGTGGGGCATTACGAGTCAGAAGTCATGATTATTGATGCGATACATGACTATTTATCAAAAAAAATTAGTACTTTTGCGGTTCTCCTGAAAAGCGAAACAAATACAAATCCTGTATTCAACGCCTGATAAAGGATAGAATTTAGACAATTCAAATAAAATAGAATAATGGCTACAGTTACCGAAACAACGATTGCCCAAAAGTTAGAGGCCCTATTAAAGCTTCAAACAATTGATACAAACTTAGATTCTATACGCAAAGTTCGGGGTGATTTACCCGAAGAAGTTCGTGATTTAGAAGACGAGATCATGGGTTTAGAAACTCGTTTGGCTAAATTCCAGCAAGACGTAGCTGATTTTGAAGAGCAAATTGCTAACTACAGAATCGCAAAGAAAAACTCTGATAACTTAATCATTAAGTACAAGGAACAACAAATGAATGTGCGCAATAACCGCGAATTCGATGCGATTTCTAAAGAAATTGAATTGCAAGGAATCGAAATGGAAATTGCTGACAAGCGTATCAAAGAAATCGACTTCAAAGTTTTGAACAAAAATGATGAAATCGCTTCAGTTGAATCGAATTTATTCGATCGCAAGAAAGACCTTGAAATCAAACAAAATGAATTGCAAGTGATCATCGCTGAAAGCGAAGAAGATGAGCAAAAATCATTGAAAGATCGCGAGAAAGCGGTGAAAACGGTAGACGAGCGTCTTTTCAAATCATACACAAAATTACGCGATAATGCACGTAACGGCTTAGCAGTTGTTTTAGTGAAGCGTGGTGCGTGTGGCGGCTGTTTCAGCTCTGTTCCACCACAACGTCAAACAGACATCAAAGACAAGAAGAAAATCTTAGTTTGCGAGCATTGCGGACGCGTATTCGCCGGTGTAGAAGATGTGATCCCAGCACCAGAGAAAGAAAAGAAATCGCGCGCTAAAGCAGCACCAAAAGCAGAAGCAGCTGCTGCTGAGTAATTTCAATAAAATACAATGGAAAAGCCCGCTAGAGATAGCGGGCTTTTTTTTGTGATTACCTTATCCTCGATAACAAGGTTTTGAAGTTAGTAGCAATTAATTCCGCTGGTGGTATGGAGTTGTATGCAAGTGCTGTTAATTCTAATTTATAGCGTGATTTTAACTGATTCCAAACCCCATCAAAATCAGTTAATAAAGGAGAATCTATAACTAATTTTTCTTTCCAACCATCAGGCTCATCAAAGAGTGCTAGGTCGTGTTCCCACAATTTATTGAATCGAATTTTGATTGTATTAGATTCAAATAACTTAATGCAATCCATGTGCGAGCATAAAAAATAGATATCATAAAAATGCCTGATTTTCTTAGAGAGGCTTTCAACAGGATTTTTATCAAAAGAAAAACGTATCAGAGAAACCATTTTTTCAATCAGGGTCTGATCAAGACTCAATACATTTAATTTGAATGGATGCAGATTATATAATCTGACATAATCCAGATTTTTACTAAAAGTCAAAAATGAAAAAACTAGACTACTTAATTCCATTTGTTTAAATGGAAAAGGATTTGCAAATGCATTAACCTCTATGATCAACTTATCTAAAATAGTAGAATCGAGAGATGACTGGAATTGAATAACTGATTTTCGATACCTAGAACCTTTACTTGTGACACCCTCCAAATGAAAATCAATAAAACCTTGGGTTATTTCCTTCTCTACTGACCTCAAGAGATTTTTAACATTATTACCTGAATCTGAACTTTCACTTATGATTGCAATATCGATATCTTCTGAAAATCGATCGATTAATTTATAGGCTTTTGACAAAGAAGTACCACCTTTAAAAACAGCATTTTGTAAATAATTAGAATTGGCTAGTTGTCTCAAAACAAAAGTTAACCAATAATCCTTTTCAATAAATTCACTCTTAATTTTATAATGGTCTGAAGTGGCTCTTATTAATTCTATAAATACTGTTTTGTCTTCATGCAGATTCATTCAATATTCCATTTATTAGTGGTTGTAAGTACGTTTTGAAGCCCTGTAAATTTGTAGCTAGTAATAGGGTTCAAAGTTCTAAATAAAGAGATGCTTAACTCTTCTTTATTTAACTGGTCAAACATAGCTCCTGTCAAGGCACGTGTTGCTGGATTGTATTGCATTGCCAACTGCACTAAAGCGCTCTGCTCTTGGGATGACAAGTTAGAAAGTATAGTAAGGAGTCTGTAACAACAACTTGATAATGATGCATCAGGTACTTTTTTGATAAATCGAATAGAATCCAATATTTGCAATAAGGGTATTGATGCCGCTGTTATCTTATTTTTTTGCTTAACAAAAGTGATGGAATAAAAATCACGGCTTAAAGGTGGCCTAAAATCATTCCTTCCTATTTGAATAGCGTTACTTACTTGGGTAGTAAGTCCTAATTTATTAAAAATAGAATATCCTGTTAAATACCCTTTTGCACAACCCTTTTCTTCTATTAAATCCTTAAGTATTTCATCACTAGATGGCTTAAGTTTACCAAATACGGTTACTTCAGGTTTGTAGAATTTCCCTTTTGCTAATTTTTCAATTTTACCAGCTTCAACTAATCTATTTAAGGCCTTTATTGCAGCTTCCCTTTTGGCAAAATCTAACTCAAAGCTAGACTGAGTAAATACTAAACCCGCTGGCAATTTTTCTATCCTTTCTGAAATAAATTGTGTGACCTTCATATATTTGTCCAATAATTTATATAATAAACTGGACAAATGTAACTAAAATTTTATACTTTACTAGCATGAAACAAAAGACTATAACCACTGATGATGTGTTGAAAAAACTATTATAACAAAAAAGCCAGCTTCTCAGCTGGCTTTTTTCTATTTCAACATCCCTAACAAGGAACTCAATTTGTCTTTCAAATCTTTACGATCGACGATGAAGTCTAGGAAGCCATGCTCTTCGACGAACTCGGAGCTTTGGAATCCTTTAGGTAAATCCTTGCCTATTGTTTCCTTGATCACGCGTGGTCCAGCGAAACCGATTAAGGCACCAGGCTCAGCGATATTGAAGTCTCCTAGCATCGCGAATGAAGCTGTCACACCACCCGTTGTCGGATTGGTCATTAAGGAGATATAAGGAATTTTAGCTTCTGCGAGGAGGGCGATTAACGAAGAGGTTTTGGCCATCTGCATTAAAGAGAAACCTGCCTCCATCATACGAGCCCCACCGGAGCGAGAGATCATTAAGAAAGGCTTTCCTGTCTCTAAGGAGTGACGCATACCACGCGTAATCTTCTCTCCCACCACAGATCCCATCGATCCACCGATGAAGTTAAAGTCCATCGCCGAAATGGTGATAGGTAATCCATTAATCTCACCGTAAGCCGTTCTGACTGCATCCTTCAAACCCGTATTGTATTCGGTCGCTTTGATACGATCGGTGTATTTTTTTGTGTCCGTGAACTCTAATGGGTCACCTGAACCCATCATCGGGTCTAATTCTGTGTAAAGAGAATTGTCAAATAACAACTCAAAATAGTCTTGAGAACCGATTTTTTCGTGGTAATTACAACCAGAGCAAGTGTAGGCAAACAGACGATGTTCGCGCGTATGAATCGCTTTTTTGCAAGAAGGACATTGGTACCACAAACCATCCGGAGCGTCTAATTTAGAAGCAGTGGGGGTGACAATTCCTTTTTCTTTTCTTGAAAACCAAGACATAGTGCTAATTTTAATGATTAAGTCTACAAAGATAAGTAAAAAGCTTTGCTAGGCCTTAGCGAACCACAATAATTCGCTTATTATATACATTTCTATTGGTGATGACTTGGACATAATAGGTTCCAGCAGGAAGAGTTGAAATATCGAATTGCTTCTCCAATAGTCCCCCTTTTATCTGCAAGCTTTCTTGCTGAATCCATTGACCCTGAGATCCTACAATCCCGGCAACCACCTTTTCATCAACTGAACCTAAGGCCAAACGTAAATTCACCCAGCGCGAAGTGGGATTAGGCGTCACCTGCAATTCAGTTGAATAAGACGTAGGCTCTGCCGCTAAAACCAAAGGTGGTGCCGGAGTAGCTACAGAACCCTGAATATTCAAATTATCAATCGCCCAGCCCCAGCCATGCGCCCCTACGTCCGCGTGCAGACGGAAACGGAAGACAAGTTGGTCTCCAGCTTTGAATTTTCCAGATGAAAGAATATCAATTTCTCTTTTCTTTACCATCGCTGAAGTACCCACTCCCGTCGAATTACCTGCGGCATCAAAGCCCGAATTGTAGGCATTCAGCCATGTCGTGGAGAAATTCGAATCCCAGCCATTGATCAAGTTATTCCAGTTTTTACCAGCATCATTCGAAGCTTGAACGGTAACATAATCATAGAAACTACGATTTACTGTTCCATCTGTATTCAAGAAAGAAGCACCTGACTCGCCCGGCTCCACTAATACCACCTCATCAAAATAGATTTTAGCGGTATCGGCGCGCACCGTGATAGGCTTCAACAGAATTGCATCGCTATTCGTGAATTTATCCGTCCCACCTGCACCATTATAGGATTCTTCTGAGCCATCCGCATACGGATGTGCACTATGTAATCCGATGGTAGAAAAACCGCTAGGCTTCGTAAAGCTGAAGCCTTTTAAATAAAAATCAGTCGTAGGAGGTGTGTCAAAAGTCTGTTTGTAATTTGCCGCAGCTGCCTGCAATCCTAATACGACAAACTCGTAGTTTCCGGTAGCTGGGAGTGTGACGGTATTCGTGATTTTGGCCTTATCCTTTACGATAATCCGGTATTTAATCACATCACCCGCTTTCAATAAACCCGAAGCAAAATCAAAACTATTCGTAAAACTATAGGTCAAACCAGCCACTTTCGTAAAGCCTTTTCGAATCGTAGCACCACTATTAATGGAATATTCCATATAAATGGTGTCGATCCCGATATTATCTGCCGCTAGCAAGGTAGGCAATGGAACCGAAGTCTGCGAAGTGAAAATGTATTTCAACGGATTGGAATAAACCACCTCCGGTTTGGTCGTATCTGGCGCGATATTAAACTCAAAATAACTACCAAAACGAGTCCCCGAAATCACAGGTGCCTCCGCCGGCGTCACAAATTTCTTCCCCGATTTCTCCTCTGCATACCAATAATACTTGATATTTCTCGCTGTGGCACTTTTAGGCAAGCTGTAAGAATACGTATTCCCAGCCTTTGTAAAACTTGAAACCGGATTAAAAGTATTCGAATTAACCGCCAGGTAAAGCTTTAAAGAAGATTCATCCCAAAGCGTATCCGAATATACCTGCACCGAAAATACTTTATCTGATGCCTGATCTTCTGTATCGTTATACTCTTCGCCTATCAAATTCGAAGAATACCAGCCAAAATCATTAAAAGCCGAACTCACAATAGGTCCAATATTCCGAGTCACCTCACCCCGGGCAATTTGGGGAGTCATCAACGCATTCGCGTCTCCTACCTTGTATTTCACCTGATCTACGTGGTAAATACTCGATCCATCTGAATAGGTTGACGGAGTATAAAGTTTCCCAGCACTCCCATTATTGCGCAAAACCGAAGGCGTAGACAAATTGATTTTACCCGAAGTAAGCTGAGTATATAGCGCTGCAGATGGGTTCTTAAAACTATTGGTATCCATCAAAGCCACATTCGCGGCATTAATCATATACTGGTCAAATATACCAGGATACGGATATCCGGCTTCACCCGATGTCACCGATACCTGACCGATAAAACCTAAACCGTGCCCCATCTCATGTAAGACTACAGAATACAAGTCGATTTGATTGATGTTTGGCACACCATCTGTACCGATATACCAAGCCGTAAAATCTGAATTAAACGTCGCTATGATATCTGCATTCGTCCCGTTCAGATTTTTATGAGCCATTTTCTCTGCCAAAGCAATGGGATAAAACGTATTCAATCGATTCGCTCCCACAAAATTTCGCACATTCACCGTCGCTCCTGCGCTCCCTAACACATTAGTCGCGAGAGAGGCCCATTTCACATAAACATTGATGGGCACATCTGACGAAAACACGGTAGACCAAGTCGCAGCAGCTTTCTCAAAAACTGCTTTCACGTCCGCTGGAGGTACTGTCTCGAATGTTAAGACAATATTTGCTGAGGCCTTTGTTTGGGTAGTCGCCTCTACTCTAATCGCAGCTGCTTGCGCTAAAATAGCCCGCATATTTTCGGTATAACCTTCCGGCAAATCACGCTTCAGCCCCATGTACTCGGGCGTATATTCTTTAATCATTTTGCCCGGTACCATCTCCATTTTATGGCGACCTTTTTGGGCAAAAGTGGCTGTAGAGATCAATAAAAATAAGTAAATCAGCTTTTTCATAGGGCAGCAATTTGATCGTATAAACCAACAAAATTAGGGGCAATCACTTGCGTATGGGCTAATTCCTCCGCTGAATGCGAGGTGGTAATTCCCACGACACGCGCGCCGGCGGCTAATCCAGATGCAATGCCTTGAAGGGAATCTTCAATCACCCAGCAATCCTCCGGTGCGACACCCACTAGCTCCGCCGCTTTTAGATAAATTTCTGGATCAGGTTTGCCTTTGGTTACTTCAGCACCACCAATGATCGCATCGAATTGATCACGAATGCCTAGGCCATCCACAATAAAATCAATATTTCCTGGACCCGCAGAAGTCGCTAAGGCTGTTTTTATTCCTCTTGAACGCAACTCGGTTAAAAAGGCTAAAAGCCCTTCCGCCGGCTTTCTATGCTCAGCATAAAACTCCCGGTAAAGTAATTCTTTCTCCTCTTCTAGTACCTCCACCTCCGCACGAGTCATTTCCTTTTTATAAAACCATTCGAAGGTATCCTTCGAATTCATCCCGTTCAATTCTTTGTAAAATATTTCCTTCGTTAATGGAATACTATTCTGCTCACAAAAAAGCAACCAAGCTTCTACGTGATACGGTAGATTATCTACGATCACACCATCCATATCGAATAAAACCGCTTTGAAAGACATATTATGAGTTTAATACAAGCCCGTCGTAGGCTAGAAAAACGTTAGGGGGTAATTCTTTTTGCACCGCTGAGTGTAAGCCCATTTGGTGGCTAATGTGTGTAATATACGCTTGTTTAGGCTGTAAATCCGCGATTAATTCGAGGGCTTCCGCTAACGTAAAATGAGAGACGTGGGTTGTCTTGCGCAAGGCATTGATGACTAAAACGTCTAGATTTCGTAGCTTATCTTGCTCCTCAGGGGCGATGGAATTCGCGTCCGTCACATAGGCAAAATTCCCAAATCGAAAACCCAACACATCTAAATAATAATGCTTCACGAAGATGGGTTGAATATCTATTCCTTGCACCGTGAAGGGCTTTCCATCAATCTCATACACATCGATTTCTGGCACTCCTGGGTATTTATTATCGCCAAAAGCATAGGCAAACTCCCGCTTCAATTGCTCTATGACCTGAGCGCGGGCATACAAAGGAATCGACGATTGCTGGTGGAAATTAAATCCCCGAACATCGTCCATTCCGGCCGTATGATCTTTGTGTTCGTGTGTGTAGAGAACGGCATCCAAACGCTTAATTCCAGCTCTAAGAACCTGCTGGCGAAAATCTGGACCCGTATCTATAATGAAACTCTTCCCTCCTATTTCGACGTGTACTGAAACACGGAGGCGCTTATCTCGCTCATCTGTGGACTGACAAACCGTGCAGCCACAAGCGATCATCGGAATCCCCTGCGAAGTTCCCGTTCCTAAAAACGTCACTTTAGAAGGGGACATAGCTTTATTCCGTTAAGGCTTTCACCTGAGAAACCAAGGAATCGAAGTTCAAAGGCTTAGCTAAGAAATCATTGAATCCAGCTGCTTTAAAGTCATCCATCGAATAGTTACGCGCGTTTCCAGTGATCGCGATCATAGGAATGGCTGCTTTTTTCGAGTCTGCTAACGCACGAACCGCACGAGCGCAATCCATACCGTCCATTACTGGCATATTGATATCTAGTAAGATAATGTCAAAATCAGCCTTGGCTAATTCATCTAACACTTGTTGTCCGTTTTTTACGGCGTGGATCTCAAAATTTTGAAATTCTAAAATCTTCTTAGCTAGATTTTGGATCACTGAGCTATCTTCCGCTATCAATACCTTTTTCATATATTCTTGTTTTATCGTCAATTACGAGTAAAAATAGCCAAAGGAATGTGGATTTCAAACGAATTTTGGCAATAAAAAAAGCGGCCCATTGCTGAACCGCTTTTTTATCAAGATCTTGATTTTATTTCAAGTAAAAAGAAACCGAAGATTTGTCCCAATCTAACGTCACCTGGCCTGCAGCCGTGATTCCGATCGTGAATTGCTCTGTGTGTGCGTGCTCGCTAACACGTGCTTTCACACGTAAAACGTCATTCGCCTCTTTGTAGGTGTAAGCACCCCACATTTTAGCTTCTTTGTTAAAGATAATTGTCCACTCTGTCGCACCTGGAATGGTGAATAGAGAATAAACACCTTTAGCCAAAGTTTTACCTTGAACCGTGATGTCATTGGAGATTTCGATCGTAGTCGCTTCATTCGCGCCTGTTCTCCAAACTTCGCCATAAGGAACTAAAGCTTTCGCTTCTTTTGTACCAAAAACCAAACGGCCTTTTACCGAAGGTTGTGCGTATTTAATCATCACTTCTGTGTTACCTACTTTTTGGGCAACTACTGCAGCTGGTGATGGAGCCGCTTTCTGTGCTAAAACACCGAAAGAAACTAAACAAGACATTAGTAATAAGAACTTCTTCATAGTATGTTTTTTATTTAGATTACAAATTAAGCCAATAATTCAATTTCAACACCAATGCACGGTTACGAATTTGCATGATTTCCGGAAAATAATTGTCCGTGTACACTAAAAATAAGTCAGACGCCGGTTTGTAACGCCATTGAAGACGTGCATTTAAATTGATATTTTTCGTTTGTTGGTTGATTTGGAAGAAGGTCGCAAAGAACAATTTGTTCGAGAAGGTTATGTCGATTTTTGGCCGAATAATCCAGAAATTAGACGATACCTTCTTCGCCGCCATCACGTCCGTACCTGGAATTGCCACATCCACAATGTCATTATAATCCAAGGCCACAGAAATACTTCCGTAAGGTTGGAATCGGTATCCAATATCAGCCGTGATTCCCGTACGCGATCCTTGTCCATAATATCCACCAAAACGAGAGGTCAATGAATACGTAAAAGCTTTGATAGGAGAAGACATATAACGCGCGTTCAGGGCATACCAACTGTGCTCCGTTCCTTTTTTCAAGGCCGTATTCCCCATTCTCGTAGCATCAAAATCATATAATAATTTCACATAATCATACGATAAATAACTCCCAAAAGTCGAGCGATCCTTCATCGTCCCTTCATAAGCCACATACGAGGTGTTGTCTGTAAAAGTACCTTGGTTATTCCAATAGCTCATTGTCATCGCCGAAAGTGTTGTGTAAAATACATTCGTTGACTTGTTTTTCGGATAGAAATTTTTTGCGGCATCAAACTGTGTTTGCAAATAATTCACACGCGGAACATAGCCCGTTTCTGGATTGTAATTTTCACCTACCCATGATTCCTTAGCGGAGAAAGTCCAGTTGTTGTCTTTGTAGGCCAAAGACGCAGCTTGCGCAAAACTTTGGTCCTTCTGCAATGGGCTGATCGTATTAGCATAAAAGGCCGAACCCGTCCAGAAATTATCGGCTGATGCTAAATTATATTCCACACCTATATCGCGATTAAAGGGCTGAAAGCCATTAGAGCGCTGTAAATCTGTATCAATAAATGATTGTTTGTTTACCATATAGGCTCCAAAGTTTGAGCGCGCAAATACCTTGCGTTGTAAGGCCACCATCGAATAATTTTGGGTAGGTACCCCTTTCGCATCGATTCTTTCCGATTGCACATTCAAGGCCCCTATTCTCCAGTCCTGATTCAATTTACCACTCAAACGTGCGCCATAGGTGATGGGGGTTTGCTCGTAAATTCCCGTCTTTGCATTCAGCGCTAAACCAATTCTGCGCGAGAAGAAAGGACGAATATTGTCTGTCCCGAATCCGTCGAATAAATCCGAGTTCTCAATAAAGAACTGACGCTTCTCCGGGTAAAAGAGCTCAAAACGATCTAGATTCGTTTGTTGTCTATCTACATCCACCTGAGAGAAATCTGGATTCAAGGTCATATCTAAGTTTAAACCTGAATTAATGGCGACCTTAATATCTCCACCGATTTGGTTGCGCATCGAAGTCGGATCTTTGGTTTCATAATTAGCAGATACGCCAGACAAGACATACGGGATTAAAGAGATATTCTTTTTAGGCGTAGGTGGAGGAGTATCCCAAACCAAGACTCCAGCATAAGCTAAGGAAGCCGTAGGAAATTGCCGAGGGACAGGGGCCCAGGCGGATTTTTCTTTGGCCTTTAAATCATAACGGGAAAAATTAATCCCCCAGCGACTTACATTTCCCTTATAGCGAATCGACTTAAATGGAATCGCCGCTTCGAAAATCCACGAATCCCGCTTGTAGGTCGTGGCAGATTCCCACTTATTATCCCAGTTCAGGTTTACCTTCGACCCTTCGGACATTTGGCCATCCCACTGAGCACCGGCTGCATTCGCCCCAAAGGCAAAACCCGTCGTCTTATCTTCAAACGTATCAATAAAGACTAAAAAATTATCATTCACCCCAAAGCCAAAATCCCGCTTCATCGACTCCACCACGAAGGCACCCGGCTCTTTCAAGAAACATTCCGCCGAAATATAAATGTATTTATCGTCGTAGGTCATCTTTACGTCAGTCCTTACCTGCGCACAAAGCGAATCAAAGGGATTACACATCATGAAATCACTGACCGCCGCAGATTGAAACCAGGCATTTTCGTCAAGCACCCCATCTATTTTGATGTTACCCGTGCTTTTCTGAATGTGCATTTTGAAGTTTTCGTTCTTCTTTTGGGCGAAGAGCGACGTGGTAAAAAGGACAAAAAAGAGATAGATGTATTTTTTCATTTCTGCAATTTAGCCAAATTTCCTTAGCTAGAAAGGCGGTTCTATGGGGGGATTTTTTTTAGGTCGGATAGCGGAATTCCATCAGCTTGTTTTATTTTTGCAATTCAAATTAATGAACTATGGGAAGAGCCTTCGAATTTAGAAAAGCGAGAAAATTCAAACGTTGGGGTCAAATGGCCAAAACCTTTACCAAAATCGGTAAGGATATTGTGATTGCAGTCAAAGCAGGTGGTGGCGATCCGTCGTCTAATTCCCGTTTACGTGCCATCATCCAAAACGCGAAGGCAGTGAATATGCCGAAGGAAAACGTAGAACGTGCGATCAAACGCGCGACTTCGAAAGACCAAGAGGATTACAAAGAGATTGTATACGAAGGATATGCACAACATGGTATCGCCATCCTGGTAGAAACAACAACTGATAATATCAACCGTACGGTAGCGAACATCCGCTCTTCTTTCACGAAATGTGGTGGTAGCTTAGGAACGACTGGGATGTTGGATTTCATCTTCACCCGTAAATCCGTTTTTAAAATCGCGGCTAAACCGGAAATCGATTTAGAAGAATTAGAATTTGACTTAATTGACTTAGGTGGTGACGAAGTATTCTTAGATGAGGAAACAAACCAAATCAATATTTATGGGGAGTTTACTGCTTTTGGAGCGATCCAAAAATTCTTAGAAGAAAAAGGATTTGAATTAATGGGAGCTGATTTCGAACGCATCCCAGATGAAACAAAAGAACTAACAGAGGAACAAATAGCGGATGTGGAAAAACTCATCGAACGTCTGGAGGAAGACGACGATGTGCAGAACGTCTACCACAACATGGGCTAATTAATATTAAGAAGCGGAGGATAAAAAAGCCTCCGCTTTTTTCTTGTCCAAACGGTATAAATAAGGTGCCTTGTGCGCGCCTCCCGTATATTTCTTTTCAATACGCTCTAGAATATCCAAGCTTAACATCTTACGCTGGAAATTAGTACGCACTAATTCTTTCCCAAGAATTGTCTCATACACTTGCTGCAATTCGGACATAGTAAAGGTCTCCGGCAATAAATTAAAGGCTGCTAACTTCGTATCAATGGACGCGCGCAAATGAGCTAGCCCCGTCTTAACGATGACATTGTGATCTAAAAATAAAGACGGAATCTGATCGACATCCATCCAAGCGGAATCATCCGACACGTCATTCAAGGTTACTTTCACTTTCGAATATTCCACTAAGGCGTAGTAACCTAGGGTAATATACCGGTGCGACAACCATTTCATATCCTCCAATGAACGCCCCATCGCGAGGTTAATCTCTTCGTGCTTTTCGATGGCACCTATGTTTCTTTTCAGATCGCCAAAAGTATGAAACTGCTGTAAATAGATATCTTCTAAGCCAGTACGCTGCCATAATACGCGTTTCGCAGCATCATCAGCATCTTCTTCACGCCCAATAAATCCACCCGGCAATGACCAAACTTCGCTGTTTCTGAACTTCAATAAAAGCACCTTTAATTGATTCTCTTGAAATCCAAAAATAACGCAGTCCACCGAAATATTCGGCAACCAATCACCCTTTAATACGTCCCTATTTGGCATACTTTTGAATGAAATTTTGAATTTGTTTCGCAAAGATGACGTAGCCCTTTTCATTCAGGTGCAAACGATCTGCCACGAAAATATCTTGCATCAAGGTCCCATCCGCGTTATAAAAAGGTGAGTGCATATCGATTACATAATGCCCCTTTTTCTTCGCAGCAATCGCCACAATGCGTTGATTCAAGTCTTGTTGTTTGGCTTTGTTAGCCTCCCGAGCTAAACTCGGACGCGCAGAGACGAACACTAATTTTGCGCCAGGAACTTGCTTCGCTAAACGAGCTGAAAATTCTTCAAATTGTGATGCGATCACTTCCGGACTTGTCCCTGAAGTTAAATCGTTATCGCCCTCATACATGAATACCCAAGAAGGCTGGTATTTCGCAACCATGCGATCGAAATAATGCAAAGCTTCTATCAAGGTACTACCACCAAAACCACGGTTAAACGCATTCACCCCTTTCATATCCGCATCGAAGTTTTTCCACAAACGGAAACTCGAAGAACCGATAAATAATTTCATCCCTTTCGCCGGCATCGCGATAGAATCCTGCTTTTCATAGGCTAGAATTTCTTTTTCAAAACGGTCTAGCGATTTCTGTGCGAAAACGCCGAAAGACAAAAACAGGAAAAGGAGGATCTTATTCATTTGGATATTTTAAACCGATTTGAGAACGAATTTCATCTAATAGAGCCATTAATTCTGTACTGAAAGCGTGCGTCATCAAGGCATTTTCTGTGCGACCCGCACGTAAATCCGCTTGAACTGCCTCCGCTTCATAACTATAACCCCAGCCTAAGCGCTCCGTTTCGTAGAACGTCTCTTGCTCTGTTTCGTGGATGGCTACGGTGATACCTTTCGTCTCGTGAAAACGCGAATGCATATGGATCTTACCTTTCGTTCCGTGAATTTCACAGGTCGTGTCGGTCTTCGTAGCGAAGGTTGAGAATAAAGTTGCCGTCGCTCCTGAACTATATTTCAAGGCAATCGACGTATTCATATCCACTCCAGTGGGCGCCATTACGCCAGTCGCCTTCATTTCTAAAGGATTGCCGAGAACGAATTTGGAGATAAATAAAGGGTAAACCCCGATGTCTAATAAGGATCCACCGGTCAAAGAAGGATTAAACCAACGGGCCTCCGGATTGTATTCTGCGTGAAAACCGAAGTCTGCCGCTAGATGTACGATATCTCCGATCACACCCGAAGCTAGAATCTCCTGCAATTTCACGATAGAAGGATGGAAACGCGTCCATAAAGCCTCCATTAAGAAGATCTGCTTATCACGCGCCGTTTGAATCATTTCAGCGACTTGTTTCGAATTGATGGCAAAGGCTTTCTCACATAAGACCGGAAGTCCCACATTCAAACACAAAAGCGTGTGTTCGTGGTGCAATCCGTGCGGAGAAGCAATGTAAACCACATCGATTTCGCCGCTCGAAAGCATCGCTTCATATGACCCAAAGCATTTTACATCGGGTCCATAATGGGACGCAAATTCTTGCGCACGGGAAATATCTCTAGAAGAAACGGCAGCTAAATAACCGTTTTTGACGAAGGCTAAATCGTCTGCAAATTTGCGGGCTATACCGCCGCATGCCAATATACCCCACCGAATGGGTGCTCCATTTTTCATAGTCCTAGGTTTATATTAAAGCGAACCTAATTCAGTTATTAAAGCCTGAACTTGGTCCATATTTACTGCAGGGAAATTCGCGATGCGGATTTGGGTTTCTTTCAATTTACCATATCCAGCCCCAATAATCATATCGCTTCTCTCTTTAATCGTATTGATCACTTTAGACGATCCCTCCTTGCAGTTTAATACCACAACAGTCGCTGAACGGTGATTTTCATTCTCCACGAATATTTCGAAGTTATCCGATTTCTTCGCAAAATCATACAAAGCCTTCGCTTTTTTATCCGTCTCCTTGCGGATATTCTCCACCCCAATTCGGTTAAAATCCTCCGCCACTTTGCCTAATACATAAATCGCCATCACATTAGGTGTTTCTGGCGTTTCAAAATTCTTGTAATTTTCCCAAAGGCTTGGCAAGGAGTGATACGTCCCCACAATTCCCTCGTGTTTTTTCATACGCTCTGACTTCTCTAGCATCGCCTCATTCGCAAACCAAACACCTAGACCAGCAGGCATTCCGAACGATTTTTGGACACTAAAAAAGGCTGAGTCTACTAAACCAAAATCAAGATTCGGGTAAGGCGCAGAGGAAACCATATCCACCGCCACAAACTTGTCCTTGTTCGCCTTCTTGATCTTATGGATCTCCGAAGCCTTCATCTGAACACCCGAACTCGTCTCGTTCGCTGTACAGCAAATCAATTCCGCATATTCCGGTACTTCCACTTCTGAAGCATCGAAACCCTCGCCAAAAGGCTTGTGCATCGAATTCGCATACTTGTGCAAGTCCTTCGCGAAATCAAAAAACTTCTTCGAAAACGAACCGTTCACCAGGTGAAAACTCTCGTGTTCAACCGTATTCATAATGATACGCTCCCATACCTCCGTCGCAGATCCCGTAAATAGGACCGCGTGGCTCTTAGGCAAGGCGAATAATTCGCGCAATTGCTCGTCTGCGTGCTGGTAGATCTTACGGAAAGCTGCGGAACGATGGGAAATCGAACCGAGGTTTAAACGAAAAGCCTCCATGTAATGGGACTGAACCGTAGGAAATAAGGCCGCAGGGCCGGGGGTAAAAAAGGTGCTCATATTAATATAACATTCTAAACTTAATGGTGTTATCGATCAGTCTTAATTCACTGACGATCTCATCCGAGTATTCTTTGGCCACATCCGTAATCACATAACCCGTATTCTCCGTCGTCTTTAAGTATTGACCGATGATGTTTACGTGGTATTTCGCGAAGATTTGGTTGATTTGGGCCAAAATCCCCGGCACATTGTGGTGAATATGCAACAATCGGTGCGCATCCTCTAATGGAGGCAATTGCAATTCTGGGAAATTCACCGAACCATACGTACTACCGTTGTTCATAAATTGCAACAACTTCGCTGGCACGAATTCGCCAATATTTTGCTGCGCCTCCTCCGTGCTACCACCGATGTGCGGCGTCAAAATCACGTTAGGTAATCCGCGCAATTCGTTCAAAAACTCTTCATCATTCGTCTTCGGCTCATACGGGAATACGTCAATCGCCGCTCCCCACACTTTACCCGTCTTGATCGCCTCCACTAAAGCCGGAATTTCGACCACGTGGCCACGTGACAAGTTCAAGAAGATGACATTGTCTTTCATCCAAGAGAATTGCTCCTTACCGATGATGTTCGTGTTCGACTTACGACCATCCACGTGCAAACTCACAAAATCCACTTGCGACAATAACTCTTTCAGGCTGCTGCATTTTTTGGCATTGCCTAAAGCTAATTTATCTACAGAGTCATAGAAATACACTTCCATACCCAGCGCCTCCGCAATCACGGAAATCTGCGTACCGATACTTCCATAACCCACTAAACCAATTTTCTTACCTCTAATCTCGTACGAATTCGTCGCTGATTTATCCCAAACACCCGCGTGCATTTTCGTCGATTTCTCGAAGATATTACGTGTCAACATCACCATCAAACCGATAGACAATTCCACTACCGAACGCGTATTAGAATACGGCGCATTAAACACCGCGATTCCACGCTTCTCACATTCTACTAAATCGATTTGGTTTGTACCGATACAGAAAGCACCTACACACATCAAGCGAGAGGCATTCGGGTGTTCCAAAACTTTTTTCGTCAAATTCGTTTTCGAACGCAAACCGATGATAGACACATCCTTGATCTTTTCGATCAACTCCTCCTCATCCAAAGCACCTTTCAAAAGTTCCACTTGGAAACCTTCTTTCTTGAATGCCTGAACGGCACCTGGGTGCACGTTTTCTAATAAAAGAACTTTGATACGTGATTTAGGATACGATTGCGCACGGCTTAAACCATTGATGTATAAAAATTCGTCTAAAGAGGGAACAATAAAATCAGCTTTATCCGTCACCGCCTTGCGCGACACGTTCTCCGTGAAAGCAAAGAACTTATTCGCTAATCCAGACTCGCGTAATTCGTAATCCGTGATACCATCACCGATCACATAAACCTCCCCTTCTAATTGAAGCGATTGCAGTAAACGAACCTTTCCTTTGTCTTGAGACAATAAATTGTCCGCATCATAACCGGTAATATTGCCTTCCGCATCGTATGTGAAAGTATTCGCATATACGTTTTCCGCTGGGATACCCATCTCGTTCACTACGGGAACAATAAAGTCTTTGAAACCAGAGGAAACGATTAAGATTTGTGCGGCGTTTTCTTCTAGAAAATCCTTGTTGCGCTTAAATGACTCCGAGATTTTACCTTTTAAAAAGACGACCAATTGATCCACGTGCGAGCGATTTGCCGGCAATAAAGCGACACGGTCACGTAAAGAATCGGCGAAAGAATAGGCCCCTACCATCCCTTGGTCGGTGATATCCTTGATCTTTCCCACGATCTCTGCTTGCTTCGGATTTCCTTGAAGCGCGATTCTCGCTAATTCATCGAGCCCTTCCACTTTCGTGAATGTGCTATCGAAATCAATGACAATTTTTAAAGGTTCTGCTTGAGCTGTAGGCATAGTATATTTTTCTAAACGCTTTTCTTAAACCAATGTTCGGCGCGATTTTCCGACCAAGTATAACCCTGGTAATTCTTCGGATAAAATCCACAATGCCCGCCTTTTTCCTGTGCGTCTAATTGGACAAAGTCCAAAGTTTTCACAAAAGATTCCGGAATACATTCCGCCGATAAAAAAGGGTCATTTTTTGCATTCACGATTAAAGTGGGTACGTTAATCTGATCCAAAAAATACAAGGAGCTACTCTTTTCGTAATAGTCTTCCCCGTCTTTAAACCCGTGTAAAGGCCCTGTGATCACATCGTCAAAATCCACTAAACTCTTCACTGAATCAATCATCTCTGCGGTAATATCCTGAGGATAGCGCGCGGACTTTTCCTTGACTTTTTTAATGAGAGTTCGTAGAAATCGATGAGTGTAGAGGCTGTTTTCCCGCTTAGCTAACTTCTTGCTACTCGATGAAAGGTGTAAAGGTACGGAAAATGCGACAGCTTTTCGAATCATTTCAGGAGGATTTTTGCCCTGTTCGCCTAACCATTTTAAGGTTAAGTTGCCCCCTAGACTAAATCCAGCGAGATAGATATCTTTTGCCCCGCGTTCAATCGCTAACTTAATAATGAAGTCCAAATCATCCGTCGCCCCACTGTGGTAAAAACGTAGATTCTTATTGGGCTCCCCTGAACAACTGCGGTAATTCCAAGCCAGCGCGTTCATCCCTTTCATCTTGTGAATTAAACCTGTCACGTATTGGCGATCACTTGATCCCTCTAAACCATGGGACACAATTAATAGGGGTCTCTCAGAAAGCGGAACACCATACCAGTCGATATCCAAGAAATCCTGATCCGGAGTCGTCACCCGTTCGCGCCGTGGCGTTTCCGAAAGAGTCACTTTTCGAAAAACCGAAGGATAAATACTTTGTGTATGCCCGTCCGGTAACCAAAGTGGCGGGGTATAATTTTCTAACATTAAATGAAAAAATCAGGCAATAATTGATTTTCTGGCGTATTCGGATTCACACGGTACTCAGCGAAATCCGTCACCCCTTCCGCACGTAACACGTCTTCGTCGATGTAGAAATTCCCACTGACCGTCTTCGCATCTTTCTGCAAAATGGCTGCAGCCGCATCCGCCATAATACTAGCTTTACGTCCTAACTGCATCATGGACGCATTACCAACTGCAAATTCGATGGCAGCAGTCGCAATAATGGTTTTAGGCCAAAGTGAATTAAAAGCCACCTTTCCTTTAAATTCAGACGCCATCCCGAGGGTACATAAAGACATCCCAAATTTGGCAATAGAATACGCCACGTGATTCTCAAACCAGCGCGCCTCCACATTTAAAGGAGGAGAAAGTGTTAACACGTGCGGATTATCCGATTTCAACAAATAAGGTAAACAAGCTTGTGCACATAGATAAGTTCCGCGCGTATTCACCTGATTCATCAAGTCGTATTTCTTCATCTCCGTACTCAAGGTGCCCGTAAGCTGAATGGCCGACGCGTTGTTGATTAGGATATCGATGCCTCCAAAGGTCTCGACAGCTAATTTAACCGCTGCTAAAACCTGATTTTCGTCACGAATGTCTACCATACAGGCCAAAGCCTTTCCGCCAGCCGCCTCAATTTCAGCTGCTGCCGTGTGAATCGTACCTGGCAATTTAGGATGTGGTTCAGAAGTTTTAGCCGCAATAACGATGTTTGCGCCCTCTGAAGCTAGTTTTTTCGCAATCTCTAATCCAATTCCACGGGATCCTCCCGTGATAAAAACGGTCTTATTTTTGAAGTGCATCTTTTTCCTATTTTTTCTTCTTCTAAATTACGATTTTCTTTCAAAGACAGATACATTTTAAACTTTTGCATTGTACTTTTGTGAATTAATAATCACGCTTAAGACAGAAATGATTTTACCTTTTAAATCCGTCAGCCTTTCACACCGTACTGCGCCGCTCGCCATTCGCGAGATGTTAGCGTTGAACGAAGATGAGAGCAAAGGATTTTATGTGAAGTGTAAGGATCTTTTTGGCCTAAATGAATTATTAATTGTCTCTACCTGCAACCGCACGGAATTCTATTATACGTCTGATCGCGATATCTCGACCGACTTAATCAAGGCTTTCTTAATCGAAAAAGGCTTAACGAACACCGCCGAATACCTAGGTTATTTCAAGCAAATGGACGAAACAGAGGATTCTCTGCGCCATTTATTCGAAGTAGCGACCGGCTTGCAGTCGAAAGTAGTGGGGGATTTACAGATCCCGAACCAAATCAAAAAAGCCTACCAACAAGCGGCAGATTTAAATATGGCGGGTCCGTATTTGCACCGTTTGATGCATACCATCTTCTATTCTAACAAGCGTGTAGCCCAAGAAACATCGTTCCGTGATGGAGCAGCCTCTGTTTCATACGCGACCGTTGCCTTAGCGGAAGAACTTTCTCAAGCCCTTCCAAACCCGAAAGTCTTAATCCTAGGATTAGGCGAAATCGGTTTAGATGTGTGCAAGAATATGGAGGAAAAGGATTTTGCGGAATTCACGATTATGAACCGCACGATCGAGAAAGCAGAGAAGATTGCCGCTGGAAAAGAACTTTTCAGAGTCGCTCCTATCGCTGACTTATGGAAAGAAATCGCCGCTGCTGACATCATTATCTCGTCTGTTCGCACGGATAGCCCGATGATCACGCAGGCAGAAGTGAAGAAATTGCAATTATTATCCTTTAAATACTTCATTGACCTTTCAGTGCCGCGGAGCATTGAAGACGGTATCGAGAAGATTAACGGGGTACTATTATACAACATTGACACCTTGAAAGAGCGTGCGGACGAGGCTTTGGCCACTCGCTTAGCCTCTATTCCGGATGTGCGTACGATCATTGAAGAGAGTATTGTGAGCTTTAATGATTGGTCTAAAGAGATGGAGGTTTCGCCTACCATCCACAAGTTGAAAAATGCGCTGGAGCAAATCCGCAAGGAGGAGATGAACCGCCACATGAAAGGTTTGACGAAAGAAGAGACCGAGAAGCTAGAGAAAATTACGGCTGGTTTAGTCCAAAAAATTATCAAACAACCCATCATCCACTTAAAAGCCGCTTGCAAGCGTGGCGATTCGGATAAAATGGTGGATGTCCTGAACGATCTGTTCAACCTAGAGAGTTTCGAAGAAATCGAATCTTAAATCTTTTCTTATGAATAGCGAGATTCTCCAAAAGCTGGCCCGCTATTGCGCCTACCAGGAAAGATGCGTTCAAGAACTGGAGCAGAAGATGAAGACTTTTGAAGTTTCACCGGCTGAGTATTCTGAGTATTTAAACTGGCTTCGAGAAAATAACTACCTAAACGAAGCGCGTTTTGTCGAAATCTTCGTTCGCTCAAAGTTCAATCAAAAAAGCTGGGGTCGCACGAAAATCAATTACGAATTACGCAAGCGAGGCATTTCTGCCTCTTTATTAGCCTCAGCTTGGGATGGCATCGATGATGCGGATTATATCGAGAAAGCGCGCGCACTTTTGAAGAAGAAAAAGGACGAGATTAAAACAAGTACTTCGCCTCAGCGCTATCAGAAGTGCTATAACTTTGGCCTCTCAAAAGGCTATGAATCTTCCCTAGTTCGCGAGCTATTGAAGCCTCTATTTGCATAAAAGTAATTTTTTCCTACCTTTGACATATGAATTCCCACGCAATCAACTATACAACAGGGTATTATTACGCAGGTTATTACAACGCTGCCTAATCGGTTATATAGTTTTTTGTCAATTATATCAGCCGACTTTACGTCGGTTTTTTGTTTTATGAGCTTACACATCACAGCGGCTAGCCGCTTAAACAGCGTGGAGGAATACTATTTCTCTAAGAAATTGAAGCAGATCGCGGCTTTAAAGGAATCTGGCGTACCTATCATTAACTTAGGTATCGGATCCCCTGACTTAGCGCCGTCGTCTGAGACCATCGCGGCTTTGACGGAAAGCGCGGCGAACCCTTCGCATCACGCTTACCAAGGTTACCAAGGTATTCCTGCTTTGCGCGAGGCATTCGCTTCATTTTATGCGTCTCATTATGGCGTTACGGTTAATCCCGCTTCGGAGATTTTACCTTTGATCGGTTCCAAAGAGGGCATCATGCACATCGCCATGGCCTATTTAGAAAAAGGAGATGTGACTTTGATTCCTAATCCGGGCTACCCGACCTATTCTGCGGCTTGTTCTTTAGCTGGTGCGACGGTAGAAAGCTATGAATTATCAGCCTCTACGGGTTGGTTACCTGATTTAAAGGCGTTAGAAAAGCGTGACCTTTCCAAGGTGAAAATCATGTGGGTGAACTACCCGCACATGCCTACGGGTGCGCAAGCAACGGTGGAATTCTTTACTGAATTGCGTGACTTTGCTATTCGCCATTCGATCTTATTAGTGAACGATAATCCATACAGCTTCATCCTGAACGAAAAGCCCATGAGTATGCTGTCGATTCCGGGGATGCAGGATGTAGCGATCGAATTGAATTCCCTTTCGAAATCCCACAATATGGCGGGCTGGAGAATTGGGGCTGCATTTGGGAAAGCGGAGTTTTTAGCACCGGTCTTGAAGTTCAAGTCCAATATGGATTCTGGGATGTTCTTACCCTTGCAACAGGCAGCGGTGAAAGCTCTTTCTGCGGACAGCGCTTGGTTTGCGAATCAAAATCGCATTTACCGTTCGCGCCAAAAACTCGTATTTGAATTATTGGATTTACTCGATTGCGTGTATGATCCGGCACAGTCGGGGATGTTTGTTTGGGCCAAAATCCCAGCCTCATTCGACTCCGGCTACGCGCTTTCAGACAAAATATTAGACGAAAACGCGGTGTTCATTACGCCGGGCGGAATCTTTGGAACACAAGGCGATGGCTATATCCGCATCTCACTTTGCGCCCAAGAATCCGTTTTCTCACAAGCGATTGATCGCATCAAAAACCACAGCAATGGCATCTCATAAAGTAGGTATTATCGGTATCGGATTAATTGGTGGATCCATCGCACTCGGTCTTCGCAAGAGTGGCTGGGCTTCTGAAATCATCGGTATTGATACGAATACTGAACACCAGAAAAAGGCACTCTCGTTAAGACTCGTCGACCGCATCGCCACTTGGCAAGATGCCATCGACCAAGTCGACGTCTTCGTTTGTGCGATTCCAGTTGATCTATTAGTGGCATTAATTCCATCGGTATTGGATGCGCTAAAACCTGGACAAGTGATCATCGAGGTAGGTTCTACGAAAACCCCTGTTTTCGAGGCATTACAAAACCACCCCAAAAGAGCCCAATTCGTTTCTACCCACCCGATGGCCGGAACCGAATTCTCGGGTCCTGAAGCGGCTGTTCAAGGACTTTTCGTAGGGAAAAGAGGAGTCATTTGCGACAAAGAACTCAGCGACCCAGCAGCGGTAGCTTTGATTGAAGATTTATACCGCACCGGTTTAGAGATGAACCTCATCTATATGGGATCCATCGAGCACGATATGCACACGGCCTATATTTCACACATCTCGCACATCTGTTCCTTTGCATTGGCAAATACCGTATTAGAGAAAGAAAAGAACGAAGCCCGCATTTTCGAACTAGCCTCCACCGGTTTCGAATCGACTGTACGTTTGGCTAAGTCATCCCCTGAAACTTGGAGCCAAATTTTCCACCAGAATCAGGAAAATCTGCTCGACGTTTTGGACGAATACATCAACACCCTATTGAAATACAAAGGACTTATGCTTTCTGGCAGCTACGAAAAGCTGAAAGAAGAATTAGGTAAGGCGAATGATATAGGTCGGATTTTAAAGGGCTAGTTATTTAAGTCTTCGATAAACCCATCTTACTGATCGAAATAGTACGACTAAAATAAGTAGATAAATCACGGCAGTGACCAACTCGCCGAACCAAATGGATTGTAGGAATAGTATTTTCATAATTAGTGGGATTATTCTACAATGTGAATATAATCCACCACACTACCTAAAAATATACTGATAAAAAAGGCCCTTAAAGGGCCTTTTTTATTTCTTATCTTGAGCGAACACTCAGCGGCTTCCACGTATTATTCTTCGAATCCATATCCGGGAATGAATGATCTGGATCGATCACCACCGATTTAATCGGAAGCTTGGTCGAAGTGCGGAAAGTCCAGCTAGAACCTCTTTGCCAAATCTCCACCGGGAACGTGAAACGTTCTTTTTCTCCACTCGTTAATTCCACTTCTACAACTGCTGGCATCGCCATTTTGTCAAGGTTTTCAATCGTGATCACAGCACCTTTTGTAGGATCTTGCTCCACGTAATCCACATCTTTTACAGATTGATCTAATCTCCAAAGTTCATAGAACCAGGCTTTCCAGAACCAACCTAAATCCTCGCCAGCGCCATCTTCCATTGCGCGGAAGAAGTCCATTGGAGTAGGGTGTTTAAACGCCCATTTGGATATGTAATTTCTAAAGGCATAATCAAACCGATCAGCACCTAAGATATTTTCACGCAAGATGCGTAAGCCAAAACCAGGCTTATTGTAAGCCTCCCAGCCCAAATTACGCGTTTGGATCACATCAGGAATCGACATAATTGGATCTGCATTTTCACGGAACATTGATTTCGCAATCGTGTGCATATCAAATTTACGGTTCTTGTATTCGCCCTTATTGAAAGCATCCGTCGAATAGAAATTAATGAAAGTGTTAAATCCTTCATCCATCCAAGCGAATTTACGCTCGTTAGAACCTACGATCATTGGGAACCAGTTATGGCCAAATTCATGGTCCGTAACTCCCCATAATGATTCCGTCTTATCTCTATAGCCGCAGAAAATAATCCCAGGGTATTCCATTCCTGAAACGATACCAGCAACGTTTGTCGCCACTGGATAGGTATACTCATATAACCAGTTTGAATAATGTTCAATTGAGGCTTTAACGTATTCAGACGAACGTCCCCAGGCATTTTTGCCATCTGACTCTACCGGATAAACCGAAACGGCTAACGACTTTTTACCACTAGGTAAATTGATGCGGCATGCATCTAAGATGAATGATTTAGACGAAGCAAAAGCCACGTCGCGGGCATTGTTGCACTTAAATTTCCATGTCAAGCGATCTTTCGCTGGACGAGAAGCTGGATCTGTCACCTCAGCCGCCGAACGAATCACGACCGTTGTTTCCGAGTTCGCAGCTGCAGCCCATTTCTTTACCTGATCTGCCGTATATACTTCTGTCGGATTCAACAATTCACCTGAACCCACCACGATGTGCGATGCTGGAGCATTGATTGAATATTCGAAATTGCCGTATTCTAAATAGAACTCTCCCGCTCCTAAATAAGGCAACACGTTCCATCCTTCGATGTCATCGTACACACAAACACGTGGGAACCATTGTGCCACAGTGTAGATCGCACCATTTTTCGTTTGTTGGATACCCATTCTATCCGATGCATTCTCTGGAGAAGTGAAGGAATAAGCGATTTTGATTTTCGCCGTTCCTATTTTTTCTGCCAAAGGTGACGCTAAACGAATCTGCATCCGCGTATCTTCCACAATGAAATTTGCTGGCTTGCCATCGATCGTTACACTCTCAATTTTGTAACCACCTTCGAAAGCTAAATTCCCAAAACGTCCACCCGAAATAGGCGTCGTCTTGCCTCCGCGAGACTGCGTGTTGAAGCTATTTTGGTCTAATTGCAACCACAAAAACGGCAGCTTATCTGGGGAATTATTCTTGTAGGTAATCTCCACATCCCCAGTGATTTTGTTTGCTACATCATCTAGGGAAACGGCAATCTTATAATCTGCTGAGTTTTGCCAGTAACCTGGTCCAGGAATACCCGCAGCAGAACGCATTGGAGATACTGGGCCATAGTTCCATAAAGGGTGGAACAATTCGTGAGCAGAATACTTGCTTTGGGCTAACGCGGCTGTAGATAATAACAACGCAAGACCTAGGAATACGTGTTTTTTAAACATAATACTTCTTATTTGTGATCAAAAATTGTCAAAATTTCTTCATCTAACAAACGCTTCGATAAACCTAAAGCCTTAGGCACCTCGTAGTGGTAAAAGAATTTCATCGTGTGAATCTTGTCTGTATAGAAGGCTTGATCCTCTGCGCTTAAGCCACCTTTCGCTAGTGCCGCAGCAGCCACATGACCTTGCTTTAACCATTGCCAAGCCACCGTAATCAAGCCGAACAATTCCATATACAAAGTGGAGTCCGCTAAGAATACTTCGATTTCGCCTTTCATCGCGAAGCCTAATTTATGCATCGTCACCTTTGTCAAATTTTCTAATTCCTTCTCTAGCATCGATGCATACTTTGCTAAACTTTCGTGTCCTTTTGCTAACGCAATATCCGCGAAAACTAACTTTCCTAACGTCTGCAAAGCCTCTCCATTGTTCGCTGGAATACCGCGACCTAATAAAGTCAATCCGTGAATACCGGTTGTTCCTTCATAGATCGACATAATCCGCACGTCGCGGGCCATTTGCTCTAATGGGAAATCTTCTGTGTATCCGTAGCCACCCAATACTTGCAAGCCTTGATTAACCGCCAGCGTTCCCATCTCAGCTGGATAGGTTTTCGCTACCGTAGTCATTAGGTCAAGCATCATTTGGGCTTCTTTTTTCTCTTCTCCCTCTAAGCTTTTCGCTAAATCATCCCACATGAAGCATTGGAATAATAAGCCCATCGAGCCTTCGACAATCGCTTTTTGGAAATACAACATGCGCTGTACATCCGGGTGATTTTTAATCAAGGTTGGAGGCGTATGCGGATCTTTGTTCGTTAATAAACGACCTTGAGCGCGCTCATTTGCATATTGCTTCGAAGCATGGTAAGCAGCGGAAGCAATGTAAGCTCCACCCATTCCCACGCCTAGACGCGCTTCGTTCATCATTTGGAACATGTAAGATAAACCTCTATTCGGCTCACCTACTAGGTAACCAATCGAGTTTCCTTTGTCGCCAAAAGAGAGGTGAAGTGCCGGTGTAGCTTTTTGGCCCATCTTATGATAGACGCCTAAAGAGACCACTTCGTTATTCACTAATGTGCCATTTTCGATGCGCTTCTTAGGCACAACGAAAAGCGAAATCCCTTTCGTACCGGCTGGAGCGCCCTCTAAACGAGCTAAAACCAAGTGAATAATATTTTCTGAGAAGTGATTATCCCCTCCTGAAATGAATATTTTTTGTCCTTTGATCGCATAGGTTCCGTCCCCTAAATCCTTAGCAGAAGTAGACGCATCATTCAAGGAACTTCCCGCCTGAGGCTCGGTTAAACACATCGTGCCTGCCCACTTACCAGAAAGCATATTAGGAACGTAGGTATCAGCTAATTCTTTCGAACCAAAAGAGGCAATTAGGTGTGCTGCCCCGTGGGATAGTCCCGTGAACATCACCGCTGAATTATGTGCCGCACCACGAATGAACTCGTGTGCCCCACCAATCATCGAAGGTACTTGCTGACCTCCGTGTTCGAAATCAAACGTACAGCCTATCATACCCGATTCACCCATCTCCTTCATATAAGGCTCAATTCCTGGGTGAACTTGTACGACTCCATCGACTAATTCAGCCGCTTTGCGATCTGAATCTACATAAATGGGACGTAAATATTTTTCGGCAATGGCATCAGCAGAATCCAATACCATATCAAACATATCGGGTGTATAATCCGCGTAACGAGGATAGTTACACAGGGAAGCAGTATCAAAAACCTCTTTTAATATAAAGTCTAGGTTGCGACGGTCGTATTCTTTTGCCATTGTTATAACGTTTAGGTTGTAACAAATTTGCAGAGAAAAAAACTATTATGCAAGCATACTATATTTATAATGGAGGCAAGGAATATCCGAGGTTATATTTGATGAAAGCGGCGTCTTTACAATTCCAAAGTGGGATGTCTTTATAGCGCACATTATTGAAGTCTACGTAGAACAAAAGTTTCTGATAAGCCTCCGTAGGGATGCCATTAAAACGATCCACCGTTAATCGTTTCTGCGTTAATCCGCCTACCATAAAATAGCCTAATACCTCTTGTGAAGGATCTGATAAGCAGGTCAAATTTCCTCGAACCTGAGCAGGTACCTTATCAAAAATCCCCCCACTCAACTTGCGTTGATCTTCCAAACGCTTCCAATACGTATGAGCTTCTTTCGAGATCGAATACACATCTAGTTGCACCACCCAATCATTGAAATCTTCATATGGTAGTTGACCTAAATCCAAAGACAAATTCTTGCCGCTTAGCAGAAAATCATCTAACAAATACGGTTGCGTATTCTGCGGGGCTTGCCAGCATTTACAATTACACGGTGGAACGGGTGCTGGTGGTGGCGGTGGATTAGGACAGGTCAATAAAAACTGGCGGAAATCCTGGCGCTTCACGAAATAAAAATCTTCTGTGGCTTTGGGATCCTTGATGCTTGCCGTCAGCGGAAAGCGCATATCCTCTACTTTCGTGGCGTTCTTAAAAGCATACGAAAATTCAGCGAGTTCAGGGGCAGCGTTGATGGTTTGGAAATTCGATTCAATTGTTTTTCCATCGAGCAGCTTAATACGCAGCTTGTATTTTTCGCCCACCACTCCCTTAAATCCTGTTGGACTTAAATAATAGCCTTTGCTCTTCTCATAGTAAGCCGTTTCTTTACCGTTACCATCCACCAGACGCACATTGGCATCTGTGATGGGCTGACCCGAAAACTGAGTCGCATCATAAGGCGAATAAGCACTCACATAATTCAAGCGCACGTTATAGGGGCCGTCTACATTCGAAATTTCGCCGTAAATCACAATAGCTGAACTAACATTTTGGGTTTGAAAATCCTCGATTTCCGTCTCGCAAGAACTCAAAAGAAACAAGGCACAGAAAAATAAGAGTAAGTGTCTCATTAGAATTTGAAGTTATAAGTGATGGATGGAATCGCGGCGCCCAAAACCGACAACTGGTAGGTTTTCGCTTGGTTGATTTCGCCGGTCGATGAACGGAAATAGACGGAGTAGGCGTTTTGGCGACCTAATAAATTATAGATCGAGAAGTTCCAACTTCCTTGCCAGCGCTTGCCTGGTTTTGGATCAATCGTGATCCCCACATCTAAGCGGATATAATCTGGAATGCGTTCCGCGTTTCTTAAAGTGAAAGAAGCAGTAGAATAACCGTCGAGCAATTCTTTGATCTCTTTCGAGGTTAAATAGGTGTACTTCGTCCCGTTGTAGGTGTAAGACGTTTGGTCCAAACCTGGTCGCGGAAATATTCCTGTTGCCACGGCATAGTCATACAGATCGTTAAACGAATAGATCTTATAACGTCCATTCGGATACGTAATTGGGCGACCCGTCGTGTAGGTAAAGTTCGCATTGAAAGAAATGCGGTTCGTCCAGCGGTTATTCAACACAAATTTAAAGGTGTGTGGCGTATCAAAGTTCGCCGGGAATTGAATCCCAAAGTTCGCTTCCTTCTGATTCTCATTTGCCTGAATAATTCTAAAAGTCCGCGCATAGGTATAGGATATCCAACCCGTCAAACGTTTGCCACGTGACTTTTTCAAGAAGAATTCCCCACCGTAAGCCATTCCTTTTCCCACTAATAACTGTGTTTCCACCGTAGGATTTAAGTACAATTGCGCCCCATCCACGTAGTCCACTACGTTGTTCAAATTCTTGTAATAGAATTCTGCTGAGGTTTCGAAAACGGCGTTCGAGGCATTTGTGAAGTTCTTGAAGAAACCGATGGAATATTGATCCGCGATTTGGGGTGGAATTTGTTGATTCGAATTCTTCCAAATATCAGAGGGCGAAACAGCCATCGTGTTCGACAATAAGTGGCGGAACTGCTGCATGCGGTTGAAACCGATTTTAATCGAGAAACTCGTAT
>CANFWR010000006.1 GCA_947450865.1 Cytophagaceae bacterium | reverse complement strand
TTATTCTCCTTCGAAAGTTCCGGAACAACCGGTCAAATCCCCTCCAAACACCCCGTTTGCGATCCCGGATTCTACCAAGCAATTTCCAAAATCGCCTTTGAGCGCGAATATGGTCCTTTGAGCGATTACCATATTTTTGCCTTGTTGCCGTCTTATTTAGAGCGCTCTACTTCTTCACTGGTCTTTATGATGGATCATTTCATCAAAGCGTCGGGGTCAGAGTTGTCTGGTTTTTATTTGAATCAGTACGAGGAGCTGGTGGAAGCTTTGCGGAAAGCTTTGTCGACTGATAAGAAAGTTTGGCTGATGGGTGTGACCTTTGGTTTGTTGGATTTAGTGGATTTAGGGATTGATTTGTCTTTCTTGCAGGAGCACAAAGATCGATTAATCGTGATGGAGACGGGTGGTATGAAAGGTCGCCGGGAGGAGTGGATTCGTGATAAAGTGCACGCCTATTTACTAGAGAAGATGGGATTGGACTCGATCGCTTCAGAATATGGAATGACGGAGCTGTTTTCGCAGGCTTATGCAAAATCTCAGGGGATATTTTCTCCGGCTTATACGATGCGGGTTTGTTTGCGGGAAGTGGGCGATCCATTTGCCTTAGTGACTCAGCCTCATAAAACGGGGGGGATTAAAGTCGCTGATTTGGGAAACATCGATTCCTGTTCCTTTATCGAAACACGGGATTTAGGCTCCTTAGAAGATGATGGAATCCGATTTAAAGTGCTAGGCCGCTTCGATAATTCTGAAATGCGCGGATGTAGCCTGATGGTATCAGGGATGGGGAACTAGCCACGAAGATCCGTCCTCGTAGAATTCATTTTTCCAAATAGGTACTTCTTGTTTCAAGGTATCAATCAACCATTCACAGGCTTTGAAGGCTTCTGCTCTATGTACGGAAGTCACTCCTATCAATACCGCAATGTCCCCTATTTCTAAAGGACCCGTTCTATGAACTAAAGCTATTCGCTCGACAGGCCATTGCAAGGCCGCTTGATCACACAATAATTCGATTTGCTTCAAGGCCATGGGAGGGTAGGCCTCCATCGTCAATGCTTTGACGTCTTTTCCTTGATTCTTATTTCTGATCGTACCTATAAACAGGCAAATTCCACCCGCCACCGGATCCTGCAAGAATTGGTAGTAAGGGTCGATCGAAATCGCCTCAGCGCTTAAGTCGATTTTACGGATCATTTTCTGCTGTAGGTCAAATAGCTGTATTGGTACGTATTTTTCTCGTCCGTCACCCCGCGTTCTTTTTCCGTTACCGTCCATTGCTCAGTGGATATTTCAGGGAAAAAGGCATCCCCCTCGAAAATATCGTGCAGTTGAGTGACCAAAATTTGATCCGCCACCGCTAGAGAAAGGGCATAAATTTCTGCGCCACCCACGATGAAAATATCTTCGCGACTTAACGATTTTGCCTTTAAGATGGCTTCTTCGATGGAATTGGTGCAGATAACGCCTTCGATTTGCAAGCCGGGTGTGCGGGAAATAATAATCGTTGTGCGATTAGGGAGTGGCTTGCCAATAGAGTCATAGGTTTTGCGCCCCATGATAATTACGTGACCCGTAGTTAAGGCCTTGAATCTTTTCAGATCCGCCGGCAAATGCCAAATCAGTTCATTGTTTTTTCCAATGACCCGGTTTTCATCAAAAGCAACGAGTATTTTTATCACGATTTCTACAATTTGTTGTCAAAAATAAGGGAATTTTTGGGTTCTGCCGAACCTTAACGAAAGTCTATTTTTTATTTTGCAAATCGACCTTAAAACGCTAACTTTGCACAATTTTGGAGCTTACCCAAGCAACCCAAAAAACACATATCCATTCAGAATTTAATTTATACCCCCTGTGCCTAAAGATTCCTCGATTAAATCCGTCCTAATTATTGGTTCTGGTCCTATTGTGATCGGTCAAGCTTGTGAATTTGATTACTCTGGTTCCCAAGCCGCGCGTTCCCTTCGTGAAGAAGGCATCGAGGTAATCTTGATCAACTCGAATCCGGCAACGATTATGACTGATCCGATGAACGCGGATCACGTGTATTTGAAGCCATTAGAGAAAGCGTCGATCATTCACATCTTAGAAAATCATAAGGTTGATGCCGTTTTACCTACCATGGGAGGTCAAACAGCCTTGAACTTGGCGATTGATTGTGATGCGGCTGGGATTTGGGCCAAATATGGTGTTCGTATTATCGGGGTGGATATCAAAGCCATCGAAACGACGGAAGATCGTGAGAAATTCCGTTTGAAGATGATCGAAATCGGAGTGGGCGTTTGTAAAGGACGTACAGCTCGTTCGTTCCTGGAAGGAAAAGAGATTGCACAAGAAACAGGATTCCCTTTAGTGATTCGCCCATCGTTTACCTTAGGTGGAACGGGTGGCGGTTTCGTACATGATCCTAAAGATTTTGATGCAGCCTTGAACAAAGGTTTGCACGCATCCCCTACACACGAAGTGTTAGTGGAGCAATCCATCATGGGTTGGCAAGAATATGAATTAGAACTTTTACGCGATAATTTAGGAAACGTGATCATTATCTGTTCGATCGAAAACTTCGATCCGATGGGTATTCACACGGGTGATTCGATTACGGTGGCGCCAGCGATGACGCTTCCCGATACGATTTACCAACGCATGCGCGACATGGCTATCAAGATGATGAACGCCATTGGTCAGTTTTCAGGGGGATGTAACGTACAGTTCTCCTTGAACCCGGAGACAGATGAGATTATCGCGATTGAAGTTAATCCGCGGGTATCTCGCTCTTCGGCTTTGGCTTCTAAAGCAACTGGATATCCGATTGCGAAGATTGCTGCGAAAATGGCGATCGGGTTTAATTTAGATGAATTAACGAATGCGATTACGGGAACTACCTCTGCTTATTTCGAGCCGGCTTTAGACTATGTAATTGTGAAAGTGCCACGTTGGAATTTTGACAAATTCAAAGGAGCAGATCGTACACTAGGGTTGCAAATGAAATCGGTGGGTGAAACCATGGGTATCGGTCGTAATTTCCAAGAAGCCTTACAAAAAGCGTGTCAGTCTTTAGAGATTAAGCGTAATGGAATGGGTGCGGATGGAAAAGAATTACGCGATCAAGATGCCATTTTATATTCGTTAGCAAATCCATCATGGAATCGTTTATTCCATATCTATGATGCCTTCAAAATGGGCATTTCGTTCAAAACGATTCAGCAATTAACGAAGATCAACAAATGGTTCTTGAACCAAATCGAAGATTTAGTCCGCGTGGAAAAAGAGATGGAGAAATACTCTGTCCACAATATCCCGACGATTTTATTAGAAGAAGCGAAGCACAAAGGTTTCGCAGATCGCCAAATCGCTCATACACTTCGTTGCCTAGAATCAGAAGTTTATGACAAGCGTAATGCGGTAGGCATCAAGCGTATTTACAAATGCGTTGATACTTGTGCGGCAGAATTTGAAGCGAAGACACCGTATTATTACTCGACTTTTGGTCAAGAAGGAGCATCGGCGGTGTTAGATAACGAATCCGTGTCCTCAGGACGTAAAAAGGTAGTCGTATTAGGTTCAGGTCCTAACCGCATCGGGCAAGGGATTGAATTTGATTACTCGTGTGTGCACGGCGTATTAGCCGCGAAGGAAGCGGGTTACGAGACGATTATGATCAACTCGAATCCAGAAACGGTTTCGACAGACTTTGACATCGCAGATAAATTATACTTCGAACCGGTATTCTGGGAGCACGTATACGATATCATTCAACATGAGAAACCAGAAGGCGTTATCGTTCAATTAGGAGGCCAAACAGCCTTGAAATTAGCCGAGAAACTTTCGAAATATGGCATCAAAATCCTAGGAACTTCCTTCGAAGCCTTGGATTTAGCAGAAGATCGTGGAGCGTTCTCAAGCTTGTTGAAAGATTTGAATATTCCTTACCCTAAGTTTGGAGTTTGTGAAGATGCAGATAATGCAGTAGGTCTAGGTCGTGAATTAGGGTATCCATTATTAGTTCGTCCATCGTATGTTTTGGGTGGCCAATCGATGAAAATCGTCATCAACGAACAAGAATTAGAGCAACACGTGGTGGATATCTTACGCGATATCCCAGGCAATAAAATTTTATTAGATCACTTCCTAGAGAACGCGATCGAGGCGGAGGCAGATGCAATCTGTGACGGAGAGGACGTGTACATTATTGGATTAATGGAGCACATCGAGCCGGCGGGTATTCACTCAGGTGACTCTCACTCGGTCTTGCCTCCATTTGATTTATCAGATAACGTGATCAAGCAAATCGAAGATCATACGCGTAAAATTGCGGTGGCTTTGAAGACCAAAGGTCTATTGAACATCCAGTTCGCCGTAAAAGACGAAGTGGTCTACATCATCGAAGCGAACCCTCGTGCCTCTCGTACTGTTCCATTCATCTGCAAGGCTTACCAAGAACCTTACGTGAATTACGCAACAAAGGTAATGTTAGGGGACAAGAAGGTGAAAGATTTCAATTTCAAACCGGTGAAAAAAGGATACGCGATCAAAATTCCGGTATTCTCTTTCTCTAAATTCCCGAACGTAAATATGGAATTAGGGCCAGAAATGAAGTCAACAGGTGAGGCAATCTATTTCATTGATGATTTGAAAGACGATTTCTTCCGCAAAGTGTATGGTGAAAGAAACTTATATTTGAGTAGATAAGATGCTTAAAATAATTGCAATCATTTTAGTGATGGTGTATGTGGTGATGCCACTTCTTCGCTTTTTATTGAAGGGGTTCGTCATCACACAAGCGCATAAAATGATGTCTGAGCAAGAAATTAGGGCGAAGCAAGCTGCTTCGAAAGCGCGCAAAGAAGGGTCAATCGATGTGGATTATGTGCCGCCTAAAGCAAAGTCTAAGTCAGATGATATCGACGGGGATTATGTTCCCTATGAGGAAATTAAGGATTAACGAGCGATTCGATTACCTTAGGGAAATCTCGGTGCTCTAATACTTGGCCTTTTTTAGCGACATCTTCTGGAGTATCACTCGGTAAAACGGGGAACGAACTCTGGAAGATGGTCGCACCTTCGTCGTAATGCTCGTTCACATAGTGAATGGTAATCCCTGATTCTTTTTCACCTGAAGCTACCACCGCCTCGTGTACAAAATGGCCATACATGCCTTTTCCGCCAAATTTAGGCAACAAGGCAGGGTGGATATTCACAATACGTTGTGGGAAAGCTTTCACGAACTCGGCGGGGATCAACCACAAAAAGCCCGCTAAAATGATCCAATCTGTCCGTAAAGATTGAACTTCTTTCAACACCGTTCCGTTCTTATAAGATTCTCTATCAAAAACGCGGCAAGGGACGCCTAAACGCTCCGCTCGCTGAATAATCCCTGCTGAAGGGTTATTGCAGTAAATGTGGGTGATGCGAACCTGATCGGATCCTTTGAAATGTTCGATGATTTTTTCGGCATTAGAACCCGAACCAGACGCAAATAAGACGAGATTTTTCAAAGGTTATCAGTTGTTTAATACAAATTTACATTCTTTCAGCTAAATTTAAGGCATGAAAATAGGGATCGTTTGTTATCCGACGTATGGCGGAAGTGGTGTAGTGGCGACCGAATTAGGTAAGGCATTAGCCCTTGCGGGTCATCAAGTACACTTTATTACCTACACGCAACCCCCTCGTTTGGATATTTTTTCTGAAAATATCTTCTACCACGAAGTTTCCGTGGCATCCTATCCTTTATTCGAATACCTTCCTTATGAGTCTGCCTTAGCCAGTAAAATGGTGGATGTGACGATAAACGAGAAGTTGGATTTAATCCATGTTCATTACGCGATTCCGCATGCTTCAGCCGCCTATTTAGCGAAGCAAATTTTAAAATACAAGGGCATTCACGTGCCTGTTATCACCACTTTACACGGAACGGATATTACGTTAGTAGGTCGTGATCCTTCATTCGAACCGGTGGTTACCTTCTCCATCAACGAATCAGATGGAGTTACAGCGGTGTCTGAGAGTTTGAAGAAAGACACCTATGATGAGTTTGAGATCTTGAGCCATATTGAGGTAATTCCTAATTTTATTGATTTGCAGCGTTTCCAAAAACGTCCGCACGAGCATTTCAAAAATTCCCTTTGTCCTAACGGCGAGAAGCTATTAATGCACACGTCTAATTTCCGTGCCGTAAAACGTATCGAAGATGTTGTGCGTGTTTTTGCCTTGGTTCGGAAGAAGATTCCCGCAAAATTAGTCTTGATCGGTGACGGTCCAGAACGTTCTGGAATCGAAGCATTATGCCGTGAGTTAGAGGTGCAGTGCGATGTGCGTTTCTTAGGGAAGATGGATGGGATAGAGGAGGCACTTTCTTTAGCTGATTTGTTTTTATTAACCTCTGAAAAAGAGAGTTTTGGCCTTGCCGCATTAGAAGCGATGGCCTGCGAAGTGCCCGTGATTTCTTCGAATGCGGGTGGTATTCCAGAGGTGAATATCCACGGTGTAACGGGTTATGTGAGTGAGATAGGCGATGTGAAAGATATGGCGGCGAATGCCATCAAAATGTTATCAGATCCTAAATTGCATGATCAAATGAAAGCGAATGCCTTAGCTCGGGCAAAGGAATTTGATATCGTTAAAATTCTTCCTCTGTATGAGCGCTATTACGAGCGAATTACTTCGAAGAGCTGGAAATTCCCTAAACAGAACGATTAACCTGACTGCTATCCGAGCAGTTTTCTAGGAGTGCCTCCATTGATTTACCGTTGGTAGGATCTTCAAATAAGGGCGCTATTTCTGCCAAAGGCGTCAAGATAAACTTGCGTTCCGCAATCCGTGGATGCGGGATGCTTAAATCGGATTCTGCGATAATCACATCACCGTAATATAGAATGTCTAAATCGAGCGTTCTCGGTCCCCAGCGTTCTTTGCGCTCCCGTCCAAATTCCCTTTCAATTTCTAATAGTTCGCTTAGACAAGCCTCTGGTTTTAGTGTGGTAGTCACTAGTACTACTTGGTTCAAGAAGTCTGCTTGTGGGATGGGACCCCAGGCTTCGGTTTGGTAAATGGAGGAGTAAACCGCTATTTTTCCTATTTTTTTTTCAATAAGCGGGTAGGCCCCCTCGAATATTTCGCGGGTATTTCCTAGATTGCCGCCTAAAGAGAGGAAGAGATGCTGAGTCATTCCTTAAAATTACGAAAAAAGCGCGATGCAATGAGTTATACCGCAGATGATTTACAGCCTGGGATGCTTTTACTGGCGGAGCCTTTTTTAGAGGATCCATCCTTTCACCGCTCAGTGATTTTGATTTGTGAGCATACAACGGCGCATTCGTTTGGGTTAGTGCTGAATAACAAACAGGAGATTGTGTTTGATTCCTTTGTGGATGAAAAGGTGTTGAAGGATGTGCCCCTTTTTTCTGGTGGTCCGGTAGATCCCACCATTATGCAATTTGTGCACCGCAGACCTGATTTAATTCCCGATGGCGTCTTGATAGGGCCAGGTATTTATTGGTCTGGGAGTTTCGAGGTTGCCATTGACAAGGTGGTGGCAGGGGAGATTGGATTCGATGAAATCAAATTTTTTATCGGTTACTCGGGCTGGGGAGCGGGTCAGCTAGAGCGAGAGGTGCGTTCGAATGCGTGGATTTTACATCCGGGAAATGATAAATTAGTGTTTGATGAGCCGCATGAGCGGTTGTGGAGAAAGATTTTGCATGCCAAAGGAGGTGATTTCAGAGTCCTCTCCACCTATCCAGACGATCCCAATTTGAATTAAGAAATACGCGCCCAGTTGGTTGTGTCTTTGCGCTGCGTTCTGACTTGCTCGCGAATCATCGAATATTCTGATTTTTCGAGGTTTGGATCTTCTTCTAAGATTTTTTGTGCCGTTTCGCGTGCCACTTTTAGTATTTCGCCGTCTTTTGCGAGGTCTGCAATCATGAGGTCGATGGCGCCACTTTGACGCGTTCCAGTGATATCGCCAGGTCCACGCAATTGCAAATCCACTTCGGCGATTTCGAAACCGTTATTGGTTTTCACCATTGTTTCGATGCGTTTCTTGGTATCCGCGCTGATTTTATAGCCCGTCATTAGGATGCAATAACTCTGTTCCGCACCCCTACCTACGCGACCTCTGAGCTGGTGCAATTGCGATAAACCAAATCTTTCCGCACTCTCAATGACCATAATGGAGGCATTGGGCACGTTTACACCTACTTCAATCACCGTGGTGGCGACCATGATTTTGGTCTCGTTCTTTACGAAACGGGCCATCTCGATGTCCTTGTCAGCGGGTTTCATTTTACCGTGCAATATACCCAATGGAACTTCTGGGAATGCACGCGAAATACTTTCGTAGCCATCCATCAAGTCTTTGAAGTCCATTTTCTCTGATTCTTCGATGAGCGGATAGACAATATAGATTTGCCGGCCTTTGCTTAGCTCGCTTTGGATAAAACCAAAGACTTGCAAACGATGCGTATCGTAGTGATGAGTAGTCTGAATAGGCTTGCGACCAACGGGTAATTCGTTAATTATCGAAATATCTAAATCTCCATAGAGCGTCATGGCTAAAGTCCGCGGAATCGGAGTCGCCGTCATGACTAAAATGTGCGGATGGAACGTTTTGTTTTTGTCCCAAAGCTTCGCTCGCTGCGCCACCCCGAACCGGTGTTGCTCATCGATGATACACATTCCCAAGTTCTTAAACTGAACAGAATCTTCAAATAAAGCGTGCGTGCCCACTAAAATTTGCAATTTTCCTGATTGCAAATCCTCATGTAAACCCACGCGGTCTTTCTTCTTGACAGAGCCGGTCAGCTTCGCAATCGTGATGCCTAATAAATCCGCAAATTGTTTTAAACCTTGGTAATGTTGATCCGCTAAAATCTCTGTAGGCGCCATCAAACAGGCCTGCGCCCCATTATCAATCGCTAACAGCATCGAAATAAAGGCCACAATCGTCTTACCAGACCCCACATCCCCCTGTAACAAACGGTTCATTTGCTTTCCGGATCGCATATCCGCAAAAATCTCCCGAATCACCTGCTTTTGTGCGTTGGTTAATTCAAAGGGTAGATGGTCTTGGTAGAACGTCGTTAATAACGCTGCTGAAGAAAATACTTGTCCGGGGAAGGCTACTTTCCGAATCAAATTCTGCTTGATCAAGCGCAACTGATTGTAAAATAACTCCTCGAATTTCAGGCGGCGACGGGCTTGGTGAAGCCAGGTTTCGCTTTGGGGCAAATGAATATGGTATAATGCCTCCTGCTTGGAAATTAACTTAAACTGAGAGGTAACATCCCCCGGCAAAGTCTCTCGAATGTAAGGAAACGCAATTTCTAATAAGTTTTTTTGCAAGGTGGCAATCGCCTTGCTGTCGATGTATTTCTTGCGCAATTTCTCCGTCAAAGGATAAACCGGCTGAAAATACTTGCCCGAGGCTTGCTCCCCTTTGTAGACCTCCATCTCTGGGTGGGTCATCTGAATGGTGCCGTTGAAGCTGGTCGGCTTGCCATAAAACAGGTAATCGACTCCGGTATTCAGTGATTTTTCAAGCCATTTCACCCCTTGAAACCAAACGATTTCAATGCAGCCTGTTGCATCGCACACTTGTGCGACAATGCGTTGACGGTGTCCTGCGCCTATTTTCTCTTTGAAACGAATCCGGCCCACAAACTGCGCATGGTCCATTTCGTCCGTGATGGAGGCGATGGGATGGACTACGGTGCGGTCCTCGTAACGAAAAGGAAAATATTGTATAAGGTCACCATAAGTGAACATCCCTAATTCGGTCTGCAGCAGCGTTAGCTTCGCTGGGGTCATCCCGCGTAGTTTGGCTAAATCAGTATCGAAAAAAGGTACAAGTGACATGCACGAAAAATTTTGTGAATTTAGGTATATTTACAGAACGATTGCGAAAATAACCCCAAACATGAAGAGTTTTTTAGACCAAGAATTTGAATCCGACGGCTTTGTGCTGAGCAATGTTGAGGATTTATTTAATTGGGCAAGGGCGAGTTCGCTTTGGCCGATGAGTTTTGGTTTAGCGTGCTGCGCGATCGAAATGATGCAAGCTTTTGCGTCAGGCTACGATTTAGACCGTTTTGGGGTGTTTCCGCGGCCGTCCCCGCGTCAATCCGACGTGATGATAGTTGCTGGAACAGTGACTTTCAAAATGGCAGATCGCATTCGCCGTCTCTACGAACAAATGCCAGAACCACGATACGTTATTTCGATGGGTTCTTGTGCGAATTGTGGCGGTCCCTATTGGGAACACGGCTACCATGTGGTGAAAGGAGTGGACAAAATTATCCCAGTGGACGTTTATGTTCCGGGTTGCCCACCTCGTCCTGAAGCACTTTTAGGAGGAATTATTAAGTTACAACAAAAGATCAGTCAGGAGACCCTTGTGGCTCCTACACGCATATTAGAAGCCTTAAATAAATAGGATGGAACTGGCAGCAATTCAAGCATTTTTGCAAGCAGAATTTGGTTTCGAATCCCAGTGGGAGGAGGAATTAAGTCGATTGACTTTGCCTGCAGAGCAGATTTTGCCGGTTTGCGAGTTTTTGTGGAAAAATCCAGCCACCTATTTCGATTCCCTTTCTTGTATTACGGCCATCGATCAAGGGCCAGAGGCAGGCAAAATGGAAGTTATTTACACCCTGTATTCGATTCCAAATCATCTTACTTTGCATTTGCGGGTGATTTTAGACCGCTTGGCACCTGTTGTTTCCTCCGTTTCAAGCGTGTGGAGAACCGCGGATTGGCATGAGCGAGAAGCCTTTGATTTCTTTGGCATTGAATTTACAAATCATCCTGATTTGCGCAGAATATTGCTTCCAGAAGACTGGGAGGGTCATCCTTTGCGCAAAGATTACGTGGAGCAGACGAAATACCACGGCATTCAAGTGAAATACGATCGATGAAAATAGCCGGCTTTACCTTTATTCGGAATGCGGTGAAGAACGATTATGCCATCGTGGAAGCCATCACCTCTATTTTACCCATTTGCGACGAGTTTGTGGTGGCGGTAGGGAAGTCGGAAGATGAGACTTTGGCCTTAATCCAAGCGATTCCGTCTGATAAAATTAAAATCGTCGAGACGGTTTGGGATGATGCTAAACGAGAAGGCGGCGCTACATTTGCTCTTGAAACCGATAAAGCGCTTCAGGCCATTTCCAAAGATATCGATTGGGCTTTCTACATCCAAGGCGACGAATGTGTGCACGAAGCTGATTTGCCTGTCGTGAAAGCGGCGATGGAGGCGAATTTAGCCGATTCGAATGTGGAAGGTTTGCTGTTTCATTACAGACATTTTTATGGTTCTTATGGCCATGTGGCGGTTTCGCGTCGTTGGTATAGAAGAGAAATCAGAGTGGTAAAAATGCATCCAGGTGTTCATTCCTACAAGGATGCTCAAGGGTTTAGAAAAGACGGCAAGAAGCTGAAAGTGAAATTAATTCCGGCTCATATTAACCATTACGGCTGGGTGAAACCGCCCGAAGGCCTGAATAATAAGGTGCGCAACTTCACACAATTTTACCACGATGACGCTTGGTTAGCCGAAAATGTGCCGGCAGATTACCAGTTTGATTACGGTAATGCGGAACGCTTGTTCCGATTTGAAGGCACGCATCCAGCTGTGATGGCGGACCGAGTAGCGCGATCTAATTGGCCATTCTATTTCGATCCGATTGAATTAGAAAAGAAAATGACCTTCCGACGCAAGATTTTGCAGAAGATCGAAGACCTCACCGGGTACCGCGTGGGCGAATACAAAAACTACCGAATGCTGTAATGGAAGAGTCGATTCAATTTTTCCCGGCATCTCAGGCGCCTAAAAAACCCTATTTCTCCATCCTCATTCCGAGCTGGAATAATTTAGCATACCTGCAATTATGCATAGCCGCTATTCGAAAACATTCAACGACTTCTTTTGAAATCATTTTGCATTTAAATGAGGCGAAAGATGGTTCCAAAGAATGGGTCGAATCACAAAAAGATATCGCTTTTTCGTATAGCCCTATCAATGTGGGCGTTTGCTATGCGATGAATGCGATGGTCAAGCTAGCTCGCGCGGATTATTTCTTGTATTTGAATGATGATATGTACGTGCTGCCTAATTGGGATGGGTATCTGAAAGAGGAAATCGAAATCATCGGGCACACGGAATTCTTTTTATCGGCCACGGCGATTGAGCCCAAAGCCCAAAGCGCTTGTTCCATTCAGGCTGATTATGGCCGTTCATTAACTACTTTCGAGGAAGCGAGATTACTAGAAAGCTATGACTCTTTACCTTTTGCTGACTGGCAAGGAGCGACTTGGCCGCCTAATGTGGTGCACCGGTCCCTTTGGGACAAAGTGGGAGGCTATTCGAATGAATTTACGCCAGGAATGTATTCCGATCCCGATTTTTCCATGAAATGTTGGCAGGAGGGCGTTCGCTTGTTTAAGGGGATTTCGCGGAGTAGAGTTTACCATTTTGGGTCCATTTCCGTGAAGCGTGTGAAGCAGAACAAGGGTTATTTTCAGTTTATCCGCAAGTGGGGGATGACCTCGTCTACGCTGTCGAAATACTACCTGCGACGCGGGGATAAATTCGATGGGCATTTAATTCAGCGCCCCATTCCGTTTACGGTGACATTGAAAAATTTGTACTACCGATTAAGTCTTCCGTTTAGAAAATAGAGAACAATAATTTGAAACTGTAAAAGAAACTGCCTAACGTCGATTTTCCTTTATAGGCTAACATCGCTCGGTGGTGTTTTGCGACAGTGAGAAATCTACGTATACGCGCCGCGATGCCAGATGACGCAAAGTCCTGAGCTAAATCCTGCAAAATTTCCCGATCCTTTCCCGTAGGACAGCGTTCTGCCAGTAAATTAAGCCGCTTCACAATCCGCGCATTTCGCTCTTCTCGCGTGTTATAATTTTTCTTCCCTTTGCTTAAATCTGCTCCCATCGTGTTGCTGCTGTGTTGACGGTAATTCACTAAAGTCGCAGGGAAATAGCTAACTCCTTTTAGTGCCGCTGCGGCAAAACCCAGGATATAATCGTGTCCCACATAATCCGGAAAAGGCAAGGCGATGTCGATGATTTCGCGCTTAAAGAGCATCGCGTGCCCCATCGCTTTGGTCCCAAAAACATAGTGCAAAGCAGTCGGATAATCGCACAAATGATTTCGATCGGAGAATTTTCCGGTGATAGTACCGGCAGCATTGGTCAAGGCAGAATCTGCATAAATCAATGAATGAGAATCAATGGCACCCGCCAACAAACTGATTTTTTCCGGCATCCATACATCGTCCTGATCAGACAATGCGATCATTTCGCCCTTTGCGGCTCTAATTCCGGTTTCGAAAGTGGCTAATAAGCCTTGATTAACTGGGTTAGAAATGAACCGAATTCGCGAGTCACGAAGCGCATATTCTTGCAAAATCGCAAGAGAAGCGTCGGAGGATGCATCATCCACAAATACAAATTCCAAGGAAGGATAGCTTTGAGCTAACAAGCTGTCCACTTGATCCCGGAGGTATTTTTCCCCGTTATAGGTGGCCATCACAATGGAAATTAAGGGCGACATTCGGATATTGTTTCTGAAAATTGTCGTAATTTGACCAAAATTTCGATAAAAAGCCGCATTGAAAACATATTTTCGCTTATTAAGCTACGCCGTTTCGATCCGCAAGTATGTGTTTCCATACTTCGGATTTTCCTTGCTAGCGAGTTTGTTCGGCATTCTTAATTTTACCTTGCTGATTCCCTTGTTGAACGTCTTGTTCAACCAGTCAGCACCAGAAAACATTCAGATTTACCGCGTTTTACCTGATTTTTCATTAACGCCTTCTTATTTTTCGTTCTTATTTAACCACTATTTCTACGGTGCCTTGGAGAATTTTGGACGGATTGGAGCGCTGAAATATGCTTGTGGAGCCATTATGGTTTCGGTGATTTTATCGAATTTCTTTCGGTATTTTTCCCAAAGAGTCCTCAAAACAGTCGAAGCCGATACGATCGCTTCTTTGCGTCAAGCGGTTTTTGAGCGCGCGATTCGCCTAGACTTAAGCTATTTTACCGAGCAGAAAAAAGGCAACCTGATGTCGCGTTTAACCACGGACGTTCAGGAAGTAGAAAATAGTATAGGTCGTGCCTTTACAGCTACCTTTAAAGAGATCTTTACGCTGATTTTATTCTTCGTTTTCTTAGCGAGTATGTCGGTGAAACTGACTTTGTTTTCGTTGATTATCTTGCCTCTTTCGGGTTCAGTAATCGCGACGATTACGCGTCGGTTGAGAAGAGCAGCAGGAGAAGTGCAACAGCATTTGAGTGGAATTATCAGTTTATTGGATGAGACATTCGGAGCGATGCGGGTGGTGAAAGCCTTTCGGGCAGAGAAAATGATGGATGCGCGTTTTCAAGAAGGAAATAATCGCTACCGGAATTCACTTTTAAAGATGGTTTTCCGTCAAGAATTAACTTCACCTACTTCGGAGAGTTTAGGCGTTTTAGTCGTTACGGGGATCCTGTTATATGGCGGTAGTTTAGTGATTAGCGGGGAGGGCGAATTAACGGCCTCTACATTTATTGCCTTCATTGCGACTTTTTCACAGGTGATGCGTCCGGCGAAAGCCATTGCGGATGCGTTCAGTGGCATTCAGCGTGGGGTTGCTTCGGCAGATCGCATTATTGAAATATTAGATACGGAATCTGAAATCGTAGCGGAGGAGCCGATTACGCAGGTGGATGAATTTACGGATAAAATTAGCTTCCAAAAAGTCGGTTTCGAATATGTGAAAGGGCGTTCCGTTTTGAAAGAAGTGAGTTTCGATATTCCCAAAGGAAAGACGATTGCCCTAGTAGGCGCCTCCGGTGGCGGGAAGTCTACGCTAGCGGATCTATTGCCGCGTTTTTACGATCCATCGTCAGGTGTTATTACGTTGGATGGAGTCCCGCTGAAAAACATTCCTTTGGACGACTTAAGAGGTTTGATGGGTATCGTGACTCAGGAATCGGTCTTGTTCAATGATACGATATTCAATAACATCGCCTTTGGGACGGAGGCTACTTTAGCAGAGGTTCAGGCGGCAGCGAAGATTGCGAATGCACACGATTTTATTTCGGCCAATCCGGAGGGTTACGAAACAGTGATTGGTGATAGGGGTTCTAAATTATCTGGGGGCCAAAGACAGCGTATCTCCATCGCCCGCGCCGTTCTCAAAAATCCACCTGTCTTGATTTTAGACGAGGCCACAAGTGCGTTAGACAACGAATCGGAGAAGTTAGTTCAAGAGGCTTTGAGTCATTTGATGGAGAATCGCACGGTTTTAGTCATTGCGCACCGTTTGTCTACGATTCAACACGCTGACCAAATTTTAGTCGTACAACAAGGCGAAATCATCGAACGTGGGACTCATGAAGAATTGATGAAGATCGAGAAAGGGGCCTACGCGGTTTTGGCACAAGGTATATTCGCCTAATTATTACAAATTTTATTAGCATATCCGTCTGCAAAAAAGTAATTTTGCAACCGATTTATATACTAAATTAATACCCAAATATTCGTTTCTAAATACCATGTCACAAGCACAATTAGCCCAAAGAATTCAAGCATTAGAAGAATCCTCTACGTTAGGGATGACGAAAAAAGCGCGCGAATTAGCAGCTCAAGGTCACAAAGTAATCAGTCTTTCCGTAGGAGAGCCGGATTTTAAAACACCAGCTCACATTTGTGAGGCAGCGAAAAAGGCGATTGATGATGGTTTTCACGGGTATTCGCCTGTTGCAGGTTATCCAGATTTGCGTATGGCGATCGCCAATAAATTAAAGCGTGACAATAACTTAGAATGGGGTTCAGAAAATATCGTGGTGAGCACAGGTGCAAAACACTCTTTAGCGAACGCGATTGCAGCTCTAATTAACCCAGGTGATGAAGTAATCATCTTCTCTCCTTATTGGGTTTCTTACTCAGAGATGGTAAAATTAGCGGAAGGTACTTCGGTAATTGTTCAAGGTGCTTTTGAAAATAATTTCAAAGTAACACCGGAGCAATTCGAAGCAGCCATCACGCCTAAAACGAAAATGGTGATGTTCGCATCCCCTAACAACCCGACTGGATCGGTTTACACAGAATCAGAATTACGTGATATCGCAAACGTGGTAGCGCGTCATGAAAATATTTACGTCCTAGCGGATGAAATCTACGAATACATCAACTTCACACAAGGGGGGCACTTCTCGATCGGATCTATTCCAGAAATCAAAGAACGTGTGATCACGGTGAACGGTGTGGCAAAAGGTCACGCGATGACGGGTTGGAGAATTGGTTTTATCGCAGCGGCTAAATGGATCGCAGACGGTATCGAAAAATTACAAGGTCAAGTGACTTCAGGCACGAACTCAATCGCTCAAAAAGCGGCAGTCGCAGCCTTCAATGGTAGCTTAGATCACGCTTACGAAATGAAAGCGGCCTACGATCGCCGTCGTAAGTTAGTGGTAGAAAAATTACGTGAGATCCCAGGTTTCAAGGTAAATATGCCAGATGGTGCATTCTATGCGTTCCCAGATATTTCTTACTATTTCGGTAAAACAGATGGCACTACGCTGATCAAAGATTCAGATGATTTCTGTTCTTGGTTATTAGCGGATGCTTTTGTCGCTACAGTGGCTGGTTCAGGTTTTGGAGCACCGGATTGTATGCGTATTTCAACTGCTGCAGCAGACGAGCAATTAGTAGAAGCTTGTGATCGCATTAAGGCGGCCGTGGCTAAATTAAAATAACATGGGAATCGCGTCCATAGTTATCTTCATTCTAGGCTATTTAGCCATTACATTAGAGCACCCCTTAAAGATAAATAAAACGGCTACTGCCTTGGTTACAGGTGTACTTGTTTGGACAATTTATGCGATTTCAACAGGCGATGCCTCTGAATTAGGTCATCACTTAGCGTCTACTTCGGAGATCTTATTCTTCTTGTTAGGAGCGATGACGCTAGTGGAATTAGTAGATGCCCACCAGGGTTTTTACTTCGTCTCTCGATTAATTAAAACAGATAAGGTGATTAAGCTGCTTTGGATAGTGGGTTTGATCACCTTTTTCATGTCTGCGGTTTTAGACAATTTGACGACCTCCATCGTGATGGTCACCTTGCTTCGGAAGTTGATCAGCAATAAGGAAACCCGGAAGTATTTTGTGGGAATCGTGGTCATTGCCGCGAACGCTGGTGGCGCCTGGTCACCCATTGGTGACGTGACGACGACGATGTTATGGATTGGAGGTCAAGTTTCGGCTACCGGCATTATTCAAAGTTTATTGTTGCCTTCTTTGGTTGCTTTACTTGTGCCATTAGTTGTCGCTTCTTATGTCTTGAAAAATCAAGCCATTGGTCAGGCAGCAGCTTCAGTTGCCTTAAGTTCGACTGAAGAACGCGATGGAAAGATTATGCTTTTCGCTGGCGCAGGGTCATTAATAGGCGTTCCTGTTTTTAAAACGTTGACGCATTTGCCTCCCTATATGGGCATTTTATTAGCCTTGGGTTTGGTATGGATTTTGTCAGAACTCTTGCATTCTGAGAAAGATGAGGAGGCGAAAAAACACTTAAGTGTGGGTTATGCCTTGACCAAAATTGACACTTCCAGCATTCTCTTTTTCCTAGGAATTCTACTGGCAATAGGAGGTTTGGAATCCTTTGGATATTTACATACGCTCTCCGATCAATTAGCGCATTCGTTAGGTAACCAAAACCTCATCGTCACCATCATTGGTTTGGCTTCTGCTGTCGTAGATAATGTGCCTTTGGTTGCAGCTACGATGGGAATGTATTCGCTGACTGATTTTCCCATGGATCATGAAATGTGGGAATACCTCGCCTTCTGTGCGGGAACAGGTGGTAGTATCCTGATTATTGGATCTGCTGCGGGAGTTGCCGTAATGGGAATGGAGAAAATCGAATTCGGTTGGTACCTGAAAAAAATAGGCTTTTTGGCCTTGCTAGGTTATTTCGCTGGGGCCGGTTTGTATCTGCTATTACACTAAAATCCAATCGACATACTTGCGCCGTAATACGCTGGTGCCACTTGAGGAGTCAAGGTAAAACGATTCAGTTTTTGCCACTGATGACGCACTTTTGGGTATAAAATATAGGCCAATTCTGCCGAAGCGATTCCAATCGCAGACCCCATCAATACATCCGTAACCCAATGTTTATTATTTGCGATGCGTAATGCTCCAGTAGCCGTAGCTAAGGTATAGCCCGCTATGACAAATTCAGGATGGGAATCACGGTACTCATGCGCTAAAATGGTTGCTCCAAAAAACGCAGTCGCCGTATGTCCGGATGGATAGGTGTTTTCGGTGCCATCTGGTCTTGCCTCGGTTATTAAAGCCTTTAAACCCTGTGTCGTTGCCACATAAATTCCGGTACCCACGATAAATACGCCAGCTTGATCAAAAGCTTCTTCCTTGTTCTTAAATTCAGCAATATTCAAGCCTACATACATCGCTGCTGGCCCGTATTGAATATAATCATCTAAAGGAGTAACCTGTCCTTGTGCTACAATTTTCGTTTGAATTTGCTTCGCAAAAGGATTATAAGTTAATCCACTAGCTATCCCTAGCGCTAAGGGCGTTTTCCACTTTTTAAAAGAGGGTTTCTCTGCTTGCACAGAAAAGGTAATCAAGCATATTAGGGCGATGATTCTCATTATTTTTCAGCTAAAAGGCTTTGGATCGTATGTTCAAAATCAGAGATCCAATCGGCATAATATTTTCCCGTTCCCGGGCCCGAGAATCCAGTGTGTATTTCTCTCACGATTCCTTTTTTGTCAATGATGAACGTAGTAGGATAACCGTTCATTTTACTCAGCATAGGTAAAACCTTCTCGATGGTTTTGTCCTCTGCCGTTCCCGCAAAAAGAAGTGGGTAAGTGATGCCGATTTTCTTTTGGAAATTATTGATTTTAGGGCCAGCAATGTTAATGTCAGGCGAATTCTCAAAAGCAATGCCTAGTACCTCCACCCCTTTTTCTTTGTATTTCTTATAGAATGGAGATAGATACCTTGATTCGTCCAAACAATTAGGGCACCATGATCCCATTAATTCAATTACAATGACTTTGTTTTTATATCGATCATCTTGTAGGCTAATTTGTTCGCCTGAGGTAGTGGGTAATTTAAAATCGATGCGATCGAAACCAGGTTTTAAAAAGCTTAATTTCTTTAAATCTGGTAAAGCTGCAGCTGGGTCTAATTTTCCGTCAACCGTTCTAACTCCACTTAATCCAGAAGTAAATCTCCCCGTAAATTGTGCGCCACTTACTTTTGCACGCAACATGTTGACACCGCTGCCATCGAAATAGCTTAGAAATAAACTATCCCCGCTCACATTTCCTTGTAAAAAACGGTAGTCGCCGGATGTCCGAAGGAAGGTACCGGTCACTTTGTTGCCTTTTTGTTCAAAAACGCCTACACCTGGGCTGTGGTTTGTCGCGTCACTATAGAAATCAGCCATCCACTTTCCACTGACATTCACGGTAGCTGGTTGTAGGTTCAAAAAGCGGTCTGCAGAACTCGCTTGAGCTGAAACGGGTAGTCGATACGCCGTTTTTCCATTTCTTTTTTTAACGAAATAACCCTTCATTTCGGTCGTTTTTGTCACTTGGAAAACGAGCTCAGCTTCGTATAGGTCAAAAGGGACGACTAATGAATCCGATCTAAAATAAGATTCACCTAACGTAGATTTCTCCGCGCCATTGATGAGTTTAATATCTAAATTTCCTGATTTTGAACCGGGATTAATTTCAAATTGAATGGGCAATTCGCCCCCATGAGTGGACAGAGAAGCTCGCCAAAGTCCAGCAACAGGCACTTGTGCAAGACTCAATAATGGGGCAATTAGGAAAGCAAATAAGGTCTTTTTCATAGGGGAATCCGCTAGGCGTTTGAACAAAGATACGGGTTCGAAACTTGTCACAAAAAAAAGCGTGACAATTTCCTATTTTGGTGGTGTAGGCGAGGGATAATTTGTATTTTTGTTTTCATCCAAAATTATGCCAGAAAACACCTATCATACCTCCGTCATGTTGCACGAATGCATCGATGGTTTACGCATTGATCCTGCGGGAACTTATGTGGATGTGACCTTTGGGGGAGGCGGACATTCGAAGGCGATTTTAGACAAACTAGGTCCAGAGGGAAGATTATTCTCCTTTGATCAGGATCCGGATGCTTGGGAGCAGGCAGAGAAGATCGATGATGAGCGTTTAACGCTAATCACCGCTAATTTTCGCTACTTAGAGAAGTATTTGCGCTTGCACCGCGTAAAGCAGGTGGATGGGATTTTGGCGGATTTTGGGGTCTCTTCTTTTCAATTAGATGCGCCGGAACGTGGTTTCTCTATTCGTTTTGATGGCCCTTTGGATATGCGGATGGGTCCGTCTGCTTCGATGACGGCAGCGGAATTATTGAATAGTTATTCGGCCGAAGAATTGCAGCGTATTTTAGGGATGTATGGGGAGGTGAAGAATGCACGGACTTTGGCCCAAGCAATCATTCAGGCCCGTACCCGAAAAGCCTTAGAAACAACGCAAGAATTTAAAGAAATTTTGAATAAATTAGCTCCTAAACACCGGGAGTTTAAATACTTCGCGCAGGTATTTCAAGCGATTCGAATTGAGGTGAATCAAGAGCTGGCTGTGATAGAGGAATTTTTAGCGCAGGCCCCTGCGATTTTGAAGCCGGAAGGAAGGCTAGTGATTATGTCCTTTCACTCGTTAGAAGATCGCCTAGTGAAGAATTTTATTAAAGCGGGAAATGTGCAGGGGAAAGAGGATAAAGATTTGTTTGGAGTGGTGCATCGCCCGCTTGAGTCTGTGATTCGCAAGCCGATTACGGCCTCAGAAGAAGAATTGAAATTGAACCCGCGCTCGCGTAGTGCGAAATTAAGAATAGCGTCTAAATTATAATATGGCAACACCCATCGAACCGACAGAAACAGGGCCTAAGCGAATCTCATCGCCTAAGAAGGAAGGGATTTTTGATTCCATTTTAAATATCGACTATTTCACAGGAGGCGAATTGCCGGTGATGTGGGTAAAGCGTATTGCTTTTGTGGCTTTTTTGACCCTCATCAATATCTATTATTCGATGCTTGCTGATGGTAAGTTGCACCAAATTCAAAAAGAAAAGAGTGCCCTAGAGGAGGATCGTGCTGATTATACGACGCAAAAGGCGGAATATATGAAGGTGAGCAAGCAAACGAATTTGGAAGAGACACTCAAGCGTTATCAAATTGGGGTGAGTACGCTTCCTCCTACTAAAATCATCATTCAAGTCAAAAAAGAGCAATAATGGCGAAGGAGAAAAGACCTAATATTCGGGGCTTGATTACAAGACGTTTCTACACGTTTTTCATCATCATTTTAGCTGTATTCTTGTACCTGCTGTTCAGTTTGTATAAAGTGGTGGTGCTGAAAGGGCCGAAATATCGCTCCGAAGCAATGACTTATTATGTTAAGAAACGCAAGATCGAAGCGACGCGTGGAAATATCTATTCGGATGATGGAAGCTTATTGTCTACCACTTTACCTAAGTACCGCTTAGGGATGGATCCATCTGTATTAACGGGGAGCGCGAAGGCTGATGAATTCTACAAACAAAACATTGATGGCTTAGCAGCTGCTCTGGCGAATTTTTTCAAGGATCGTACTGCTGATGAATATAAAGAGAAGATTGCCGCTGCTAGACGAAGTAAGCGAAATTATGTTCTGTTGAATAATCGCTTATTAGATTTTCAGGAGAAGAAAAAAATTATGGGTTTTCCCTTATTTAAAGAGGCTAAATCGGCTAACCAATCGGGTGCTGTTTTTGACAAGATCAATGTGCGTTACGCGCCTTTTGGTCAAATGGCCTATCGGACAGTAGGTTATTTAAAAGATTTGCGCGATAAAGGTCGTGTAGGAATTGAGAGTAGTTTTGATGCTGAATTACGCGGGGAGTTTGGCGAGGGTATGTATGAGAAAATGGACAATAATACCTGGCGACCAGAGCCGGGGGACAAACCTAAGTTACCGGTTGCGGGGGTGGATTTGCACTCGACTTTAGATATCAATATCCAAGAGATTGTGGAATCTGCGCTACTCAATGGGATGAAAATCTTTAAAGGGAATTACGCGGTGGCGATTGTAATGGAGACCAAAACGGGTAAAATTAAAGCCTTGTCGAACATTGCGGCTAATCCACTTTCGCCCACAGGCTATTCAGAAACCTATAATTATGCCCTTTTAGAAGCGCGTGATCCAGGTTCCGTTTTTAAATTGCCTTCGATTATGGCGGTTTTGGAAGAGAAAAATTATCCGTTGACTAAGATGGTGAATACAGGGGATGGGAAATTCCGGTATTATAACGGGGTAATGTCTGATTCACATCCGCTAGGGACCATTTCTTTAGAGCAAGTAATTGAGAGTTCTTCCAATGTGGGAACGATGAAATTGGTTCAGGAGGCTTTTGGGACGACGAATAATGAGAAGTTTTACAATTATTTGAAGAAATACCATTTAATTGAATCGCTCGATTTTCAATTGAAACCGAGTAGAAAACCGGTCTTCCCGGTGCCCTCTAAATGGGATGGATTACAATTATTATGGTCTTCAGTGGGATATTCGACGCAGTATACGCCCTTGCAAATTTTGGCTTTCTACAACGCTATCGCGAATAATGGTTACTGGATTCAGCCCATTATTGTGAGTAAGGCGACGCGTGGTGATGAAGTGGTGACGGATTATATGGCTTCACAGGTGCGTGATTCGAAGCCATTGTGTTCACCAGAGACTTTACAGAAATTGAAAATTATGTTAGAGGGGGTAGTGACCAAAGGAACGGCGAATAACATCAAAGGTTCTGTCTATGGTATTGCTGGCAAAACCGGAACTGCGCAACGTACGGTAACCGGAGCAAAAGGCTACCGTAAGGGAAATTATTACACGACTTTTGCGGGTTATTTCCCTGTCAAAAATCCAAAATACACCATGATTATCGCGGTTGATGAACCGAAAGGTAGCGCAGAGGGGACTTACGCAAGACAAGTTACGGCTCCGGTATTCAAAGAAATTGCGGACCGCATTTATTTGCGTGATATGAAGTTGCAGCAAACACTACGTGGGTATTTGCCTGATTCGTTGAATAAAAACAAGTTGTCGCATACCCTGCACCCTGCAGATCAAAATACGTTATTTTCTCATTTAGGACTGCCTAAAGTGGAAGAAAATGGCCAATGGTTGAACTTCAATTTAGAGAAGAAGACGGTAAAAAATCAGTCAGTCACGATGACCCCTAAAACGGTCCCTAATGTAGTAGGGATGAATTTGCGTGATGCGTTATTTGCGTTGGAAAACAAAGGACTAAAAGTGCGCGCGAATGGTTTTGGGACGGTGACGAATCAATCGATTCCGGCTGGATCGGCTGCTGCAAAAAATAGTTTAGTCTTCATTCAATTGCATTAAGATGGCACAAATCACCTTATTTCCAGGAACGGATATTCAGCATTTGTGCTTCGATTCTCGGCAGGCTACGGCAGGTTCTGTTTTCTTCGCGATTCCAGGTACCCAAGTAGATGGGCATTCGTTTCTGCCTCAAGTATACGCACAAGGTTGCAAATACTGGGTGGTGGAAAATACTCCTGCAGAACTTCCGGCTGATGTGACTTGTGTCCAAGTGCCAGATTCGAATCAAGCTTTAGCGGAGGCTGGGGCAGAATTTTATGGCCATCCTTCTAAGAAACTGAAATTAGTGGGGATAACAGGTACCAATGGAAAAACTACCACGGTTACCTTGTTATTTGAATTGTTCAAGCGTCTGGGTCATCGCTGTGGATTGATTTCGACGGTGGTGAATAAGATTGAAGATAAAATTATTCCTTCGACGCATACTACCCCTGACGCTTTGAGCTTGAATGCGTTGTTAGCCGATATGGTTTCGGCGGGTTGCAGCCACGCTTTTATGGAGGTGAGTTCACATGCGGTAGTGCAAAAGCGCATTCACGCGGTGCAATTTTCCGGTGCCATTTTCTCGAATATCACCCGCGATCACCTAGATTTTCACGAGACTTTTGACGAATACATTAAGGCCAAAAAAGGTTTTTTCGACGCCCTCCCCTCATCAGCATTTGCATTAACAAACGTAGATGACAAGCGCGGAATGGTGATGTTGCAAAACACGGCGGCAAAGAAATACGGCTTTGGCTTATTGAACGCGGCTGATTTTAAAGCGAAGATTATCAGCAATGGAGTAGGCGGTTTGCAATTAGAGATTGATCACCAGCAAGTACATGCGCAATTGATTGGGACTTTTAATGCGTATAACTTATTGGGAATATACGGAGCTGCTTTATTACTTGGTGAGGAATCACATGAAGTTTTGGTGCAGATTTCGGCCCTCAAAACGGCTCCGGGTCGATTCGAGCAATTAGCTGGATCCAATAACAAGATGGGAATTGTAGATTATGCGCACACGCCGGATGCCTTGGAAAATGTGCTGAAGACGATTCAAACGATTCGTGATAAATCACAACGTATCATTACGGTGGTGGGTTGTGGGGGAAATCGGGATACGGGTAAACGTCCGATTATGGCAGAGTTAGCTGCTAAATACAGTGATTCCGTGGTATTGACTTCGGATAATCCGCGCAAGGAAGATCCGGAATTGATTTTGGATCAAATGGAGGCAGGAGTTCCGGCTGAATTAAAATCCAAAGTACATCGCGTTTCGGATCGCAAGGAAGGTATTTTTTATGCGGTAAGGGAATTAGCTGCTGCGGGAGATATCATTTTAGTGGCAGGGAAAGGCCACGAAAATTACCAAGATATTCAAGGCGTTAAATACGACTTTGACGATAAATTAGTCCTAGGAGAGGCATTTAGCTAAGTTTGAATTTCCCTCGATTTTTTGCAATTTTATAAATTAAAACCCATTTAGATGCTTTATTACCTCTTCGAATACTTAGACAAGACCTTGAATATTCCGGGCGCCGGTGTGTTTCAATACATTACGTTCCGTGCTTTTGCGGCGATCATTACGTCTTTAGGTATTGCAGCGATTTGGGGTAAGTCGGTGATCTACCGTTTGCAAAGACTCCAAATTGGAGAGGAAATTCGGGATTTAGGTTTAGAAGGCCAAATGGCAAAAAAAGGCACTCCTACGATGGGAGGCTTCATTATTTTGTTGTCTTTATTGATTCCAACTCTCCTTTTTTCGAAGGTAACGAACGTATACATCGTTCTATTGGTTACTTCGGCTATTTGGTTAGGCGCGGTAGGTTTTGCAGATGATTATATCAAAGTATTCAAGAAAAATAAAGAGGGTTTATCGGGTAAATTTAAGGTAATAGGCCAAATCGGCTTAGGTATCATCGTCGGTCTCACCATGTACTTTAACCAACACATTAAAGTACGTGAATTTGCGGCAGATGGAACCTTTATAGATCACAAATCGCTCTTGACGACGGTTCCTTTTATGAAGGATAACCAGTTTGACTACAACATGTTACTGCCAAGTTTCATTCCAGATGAATACGTTTGGGTGGTTTATGTATTAGTAGTTATTTTCATCATTACGGCGGTGTCCAATGGAGCCAATATCACAGACGGTATCGATGGATTAGCGGCAGGAACGTCGGTGATTATCGGTATTGCTTTAGCCATTTTAGCTTATGTTTCTGGTAACAAGGTGATTTCACAATACCTGAACGTGATGTTTATTCCTAATTCTGGAGAACTCGCCGTCTTTTGTGCGGCCTTCGTAGGGGCTTGTATCGGATTCCTTTGGTATAACGCGTATCCGGCTCAGGTATTTATGGGTGACACGGGAAGTTTGATGCTAGGAGGAGTGATTGCTACCTTAGCGATTGTGATCCGCAAGGAGATGTTGATTCCCGTATTATGTGGAATCTTTTTGATTGAGAATTTATCCGTCATCATTCAGGTGGCCTATTTTAAATATACGAAACGCAAGTATGGAGAGGGGCGTCGCGTCTTTTTGATGTCGCCATTGCACCACCATTTTCAAAAGAAAAATTACCACGAATCGAAGATCGTTATTCGTTTCTTAATCGTGGGAATTATCTTAGCCGTTTTATCATTAGTCACTTTAAAATTGCGTTAATCGCAAACCTGTTTTGAGTCAAATTACTTTATTTCCGCGTTCGTCGTCTTTTTCAGAAATTATCCCTTTGCCTGCTTCTAAATCAGAGAGCAATCGGGCTTTAGTGATTAATGCCTTAGCCAATGGAACGATTGATAATCTTTCCAATCTAGCAGAGGCGCGTGATACGCAAACGATGATTCGCTTGTTATCCGAGAATGGTCCGGAGGCTGATGTGTTAGACGCGGGAACGACGATGCGTTTTTTGACTGCTTATTATGCAGTGACAGGTGCGACGAAAAAAATGACGGGAACACCTCGTATGTGCGAGCGCCCAATCGGAATTTTAGTAGATGCGCTACGCACCTTGGGAGCTGATATTACCTATTTGAACCAAGAGGGTTATCCTCCGATGCAATTAAATGGTTTTTCGTTCCAAGGAAATAGGGAAATTTCCATCCGTGGCGACGTGAGTTCGCAGTTTATTTCCGCGATTTTGATGGTGGCGCCTCTATTACCAGAAGGATTGAAATTGCAAATCACGGGGGCTCTAGGTTCAAAACCATACATCGAAATGACGTTGGCACAGATGAAGCATTTTGGAATTCAGGCAACGGCTGACTGGTCCAAAGGAAGCATCGAAATTCCTGCCCAAAAATATACATTGCAACCATTCGCTGTAGAGTCGGATTGGTCTGGTGCCAGCTATTGGTATTCCATGGTGGCCTTGTCTCCATTTGAAGATAGTACATTAGAATTGTTAGGCCTAAAGGAGGATTCTTTGCAAGGAGATTCGGCAATTAAGGCCATTATGGAGCCTTTGGGTGTGAAAAGTACGTATACGGGTCGTGGCTATTTATTGACCAAAATCCCAGCGCAAACTTCCCTCGCCTGGGACTTTACGGATTGCCCAGATTTGGCACAAACCATCTGCGTTGTAGCTGCTGTTCAGCATATTCCATTGACACTAACGGGTTTGGAATCCTTAAAAGTGAAGGAAACAGATCGCGTGTTAGCTCTGCAGAATGAATTAAAGAAATTAGGGGCGAGTTTAGTGGAGAAAGAAGCGAATCACCTGTATGAAGTGAAAGGCAACTTCGCGGCTCTTTCTACGATTGAACCCATCGAAACCTATGACGACCACCGGATGGCAATGGCCTTTGCGCCTGTGGCCATGCAAAAAGAAATTACCTTATTAGATCCTTCGGTTGTGAATAAAAGCTACCCTAGTTTCTGGAAACATGTTTCAACCTTATTAACATCTACACTATGAAAAAAGTATTAACGCTTGGTTTAAGCCTATTGGCTTTCGCTGGTTTTGCTCAAAAAACCATTTTGCACTGCGGGTCTTTGATTGATGTGAAAACGCAGACAGTTTTGAAAAACCGTTCCATCGTGGTGGAAGGAAAGAAAATTGTGGCTGTTTCGGAAGGCTTTTTGAGCCCAGCGAAAGGCGATGTGGTTATTAATTTAAAAGATAGAACGGTGATGCCGGGTCTAATCGATTCACACGTACACTTGGAGTCGGAAACGAATCCAGGGGCGTATTTAGATCGCTTTGTGAAAAACCCAGGTGATGTAGCTTACCAAGCTTTAGGCTATGCGAAGAAGAATTTAATGGCTGGATTTACGACGGTGCGTGATTTAGGCGGCACTCATGTGGTGATCAGTCTGCGCAATGCGATCAATAAAGGTGTGGTGGAAGGTCCACGCATTTTTACGGCAGGTGTTACGATTGGAACAACCGGAGGCCATGCGGATGATACGAACGGGATTAATGAAGCCTTTAAGAAGGATTTAGGTCCTGAAGATGGGGTCGTAAATGGCGTTGCGGATGCGGCGAAAGCAGTACGTCAGCGTTATAAAGAAGGTTCAGATTTGATTAAAATTACGGCTACGGGCGGTGTGTTAAGTTATGCCAAAGATGGTTCAGGTGCTCAATTCACCGATGAAGAAGTTCGTGCCATCGTTCAAACAGCGAAAGACTACGGTTTTAAAGTGGCTGCTCATGCACACGGTAAAGAAGGAATGAAGCGTGCTGTTTTGGGTGGCGTTTCTTCGATCGAACACGGAACCTATATGGATGAAGAGGTGATGGAATTGATGAAAAAAATGGGAACCTATTACGTACCTACCGTCATTGCAGGTCGTTCTGTAGCGGATTCTTCTAAAATCCCGAATTACTACCCAGAAATGGTGGCTAAGAAAGCTGCAGCGATTGGACCAATCATTCAAGGAACTTTTGGCAAAGCGTATAAGGCAGGGGTGAAGATTGCCTTTGGTACGGATGCTGGAGTTTTCGGACACGGAAAAAATGGCAATGAATTCATCTTAATGAATGAAGCTGGAATGCCTGTTTTAGAAGCTATTAAATCAGCGACAGTTAATGCAGCAGATTTACTAGGTCAAAGCGACTTGATCGGATCTATTGAAGTTGGAAAGGCAGCAGACATTATTGCGGTTCCTGGAGATCCAGTTGCTGATGTTAAATTGATGACGAAGGTGAACTTTGTGATGAAAGACGGAAAGGTCTACAAAAACTAGAAATGACTAAATAAAAAAGGGTCGGCTCGCATCTGCAAGTCGACCCTTTTTTTATGTTTAAAGTTCTAGCGTAAAGCTGGAACTTGTTTTTTCAATAATTCAAAAGCGCCAAAGAACAACCCTGAGAATAAGAATTGGCTAGCAATCGTATTCTTTAAGAAAGGAATACCCGCAGCGTAACAGTTTAATAAACCTGCGAAATCTCTTGTATACGTATGGTCTGGTGAAACAAATGAATTGAAATTTGAAATAAGGAAGAATCCAATTACTGACACCACATTCGTACCTACAAAACGAGAGGCGCTTGCGGTGGCGTTTTGGCCTAATAGAGCGATTAAAGCGAAGGCAAGCATATGATAGCCATCAAATCCGAAAGAGAAACCTGGGAAAAACGAATCATACAAGGTGTTGTTTAAGATCAAATTCGATCCCCAAACTGCCAACAAAGTCCAAGCCACTGCTTGTTTGCGATTCTGCAAATAGGCGCCTACAAAAAGCGCCATAGAAGCCATTGGAGAGAAGTTAGCCCAACCTGGTCCGGCTAAAATCAACAGACGACTCGCAATAGCAAGTAAGATAAAAGCGATAATCGTGGTATTTCTTTTTGTCATGATCTAAAATCGGATTCCAACAAGAATATTTTTTCTCGAGGTCTAAATAATTTCCAAAGGTAAAACAAAAGCCGTAATTTTACCCATTGAATTCGAATTTATGTCTAAATCACTTCCCAAAATCGGATTATTAGGCGGCGGCCAGCTAGGGCGAATGCTGTTACAAGCAGCGATCGACTTAGACTTGCAAATCGCCTGCCTTGATCCAGATCCAGAAGCTTCTTGTCATACCTTGACTACCCAATTCACACAAGGGTCGTTCCAGGATTATGATACGGTGTACAATTTTGGGAAACAATTCGATTTAATCAGCATCGAAATAGAGCACGTGAACATCGAAGCGCTGGAGCAATTGGAAGCGGAGGGTATTAAAGTCTACCCGCAACCTCATCTGCTTCGCATGATACAGGATAAGCGCATTCAAAAGACCTTTTTCCAGACCCATGGCTTTCCTACTGCCGATTTTAGATTAATCGAATCTTCCGCAGACATTGCAGCAAATGAGGACTTCTTGCCAGCTTTTAATAAGTTAGGTAAAGGAGGCTATGATGGAAAAGGCGTACAATATATCGGAACTTCCGCGGATGCCTCTAAAGGTTTTGACACACCGGGTCTTTTAGAAAAGGCGATTGATTTCGATAAAGAATTAGCCGTCATCGTAGCCCGCAATCCGCAAGGTGAAATTAAAGCGTTTCCCGCAGTGGAGATGGTCTTTCATCCAGTCCAAAACTTGGTGGAATTTCTTGTTTCTCCTGCAGCCATTTCGCCAGAGATAGAGAAAGAAGCAGAGCAAATTGCTGTAAGTTTAATTGATAAAATGGGCTTAGTGGGCGTTTTAGCGGTGGAGATGTTTTTGACCAAAGATGGCCAAATCCTCATCAACGAAGTCGCTCCTCGACCTCATAATTCAGGGCATCAAACCATCCGCGCAAACGATACTTCGCAATACGAACAACATTTACGAGCGATTACGGGCTTGCCTCTAGGAGATACGAAAGCGCATTCCTTCTCGGGAATGTTGAACTTATTAGGAGCAGATGGCTTTACAGGGCCAGCGAAATACGAAGGTTTGGATACCATATTAGGGATATCCGGCGTTCATCCTTTTTTATACGGAAAGAAAATCACGAAGCCTTTTCGCAAGATGGGGCATATCACTTTGCTGGGAGAATCCCGCGAGGAGATTGAACAAAAAGCAGAACAAGTAAAACAAAGCATACGCGTCATCGCATAACATAATCTTATGGTAGGAATTATAATGGGCAGCAGCTCGGATCTAGGAGTAATGCAAGAGGCCATTCAGGTTTGCAAGGATTTTGGAGTGGCTTACGAAGTGGATATCGTATCAGCACACCGCACACCAGCGAAAATGATGAATTATGCGCAGCAAGCAAAGTCTCGCGGCATCCAAGTCATTATTGCCGGGGCAGGTGGAGCAGCCCATTTGCCAGGAATGGTGGCTTCGGCGACTATTTTACCGGTGATAGGCGTTCCGGTAAAATCATCGAATTCAATTGATGGTTGGGATTCCGTCTTGTCTATTTTACAAATGCCAAATGGGGTTCCCGTTGCAACGGTTGCCCTAAATGCAGCTAAAAATGCAGGATTATTAGCTATCCAAATGTTGGCGATTGCCGATGAAACTTTGGCAACAAAATACACCGCCTACAAAGCGGAATTAGAAGATAAAGTGGCTGAAATGAGCCAAGAAACGAAAGCTAAATTTTCCAAATAATGAGTGAGAACGAAGAAAGCAGCAAATTGCCCGTCATCACCTTGGGCATTCTTTTATTGACTTTAGTAGGCTTAATCGCCGTAGGATTTGAGCACTTTGTCAGTCCTGATAAGGATGAATTAATCAAGGCTGAGAAATTTGTGGAGCCAGAGGAAGAGGTTTTGCCAGAGGCATCACAAGTTGTGATCGATTCTACGCAAGATCCAGCGGATTCATTGATCGTTCCCAAGGATTCCATAATCAGTAAGACTGATGAAGAACAATTAGCGGAACAAAAGAAAGAAGCTGAAGCGGAAGTAGTTCCTGAAGTAGCTGCGCCAGCCGGCAAATCACATGCCATTACGGTCGAAAAAGGGGAGACCTTTTCGGCAGTGGCTCGAAAGTTTGGCTTGAAAGTAGATCAATTAAAAGCCTTAAATCCAGGGGTAAATCCGGATGGAATTAAAAGCGGTTCGACAAAATTGAACGTAAAGATTCAAGCGATTCATACGGTGGGACCTGGCGATATTATGCGCAAAGTAGCGGAGAAATATGGCGTCAGTAAACAAGCGATAATGGATGCGAATCACAAGAAAGATGATATTACGCTTCGTGGCGAAGTACTTATCATCCCCTTGAAAAAATGATTTTAATTGGTTTGATACCACTTTGGTGGCTCTTTTTTAGTTTTGGTGATGTAGATGCGAAGCCTCGTATTTGTGAGCCTACTAAACTTGAAACGCTTGATTGGGAAGAGTTTAAGTGGTTATACAAACAACAGGATTCTACTTTTTCTGGTGATTCTGTTGCTCATTATATCTTCATACGCATTAATCAGGATGGTTCTCGCGAAACGCGTGAAGTAGCAGCATTGCATCAGCCTTGGTCGGATTTGTTGGCCTCAGAAATTGATTCCTTCGAAGTAAAGAGGGATAGTTTAATCAAGCGCATTCACCCACCTTACCGCTTAAAATACACTTCGACTACTCGAAACAAGAAGCAGCAATTAGCCTTGCAGAAGAAGGGTTTTTCCAAAGCCTTTATCTCCTTTCATAACTTTGGATTAGCCGCAGATGGTGCGATCTACCGCAAAGGTAGATACCTAAAAAGAGGAATGATCTATGATCAGTACGGGTACAAAGCGAAAGAAATTGGCTTGTATTGGGGGGGCGATTTTGTCGGTTTCCCAGATCCGGGCCATATTCAAGCCTTTTTGAATTCTGCGAGTTTGATTCAGAAATACCCGGATGTTGCATTAGAATACGAGCCTTTTAAAAATGCCTACGAACGTAATTATTTCAAAAAGGTGGATATTGGCCGAGAAGAGTTAGTAGAGGATTCCCGTGATTTATTGACTGAATTAAATAAGTTGCGTGAAAATAAGCCTTGTGCTTGCTCTCAAGCGATTCCTTTTCCTGCGTCTGCTTCGGATCTCCAGTTGAAACCTTATACCATTACCGTGTTAGCAAACTTGCGGGAAAATTATATTTTCATCCAAAAAGGCTCCTACGGCTATTTTTATTCGACGGGTCGTTGGAAACTTGACTAGAAGTTAAAATTGTAGCCGCGTAAAAAGTCCTCGATTTTCAATCGCTTTTTACCCTCCATTTGCCACTCTAGGATATTGATGTAGCCGTCTTTGCAGCCTACTCGTAAAAATGTTTTTTGATCTGTATCCCAAACGCCCTCTCCTAAGTCAGGTATGATCTCCGGGTGAAATTCTACCCCTATTAACTTGCAATTTTTACCTTGAAATTCCGTGTGAGCTCCCGGGAAAGGATGCATTCCACGGACTAAATTCACGATATCGCATCCAGTACGTGTCCAATGTACCTCGCCGGTGCTGCGTTGTAGTTTAGGGGCAGATTTTAGCTCTGCGATTTCTTGTTGTGGAGTGGGGTGAATATCTCCGGATTCGATTGCCTTAGCTGTTTTGACCACTAAAGCACCACCCTTATTCATTAAGCGTTCGTACAGTTCGCCTGTGGTGTCTGTAGCTGATATGGGTTCTGTTTCTTGGAACAATAAGTCCCCCGTGTCGATTTCGTGTTGCAAAAAGAAGGTTGTAATGCCCGTTTCAGTTTCCCCGTTAATCACGGCCCAATGAATGGGAGCTGCTCCGCGGTACTGAGGAAGTAAGGAGGCGTGTAAATTAAACGTGCCCATTGGCGGCATATTCCAAACCGCTTCTGGTAGCATTCGGAAGGCTACAATAATCTGTAGGTCTGCTTTAAATGAGGCTAATTCTTCTAGGAACGCAGGATCTTTCAGTTTAGCTGGTTGCAGAACAGGAAGATTAACTGATTCTGCGTACACTTTAACAGGAGAGGATTGAATCTGTTGTCCACGGCCAGCGGGCTTGTCAGGCGCAGTCACTACGGCGACCACGTCCATTTTAGCTTCAACTAAGGCTTGTAAACTCGCCACTGCAAACTCCGGGGTTCCAAAAAATATAATCCGCATCCTTGATCTTGATTGTTTGTGGAATCCGTCTGAATTTTTATTATCTTTGTCGTCTACAAAACATCCCTTACGTGCTGTTAGAAAAACAAAAACTTTAGTTACGAATCCGAAACAAAACTACAAATAAATTAGGTAGAACGGTCGGAGGCCGTTCTATTTTGTTTTTAAGCACTGAGGTAAAACCCTAAAAAGAGTATGGCAAAGTTTCAATATTACACGGCAGAGGCGCTAGATAAATTAAAAGCGGAATTACATTATTTGAAGATTACAGGTCGTTCAGATATGGCCAAACAAATCGCGGAGGCGCGTGATAAAGGCGATTTAAGTGAGAACGCTGAATACGATGCAGCAAAAGATGCACAAGGTTTATTGGAATTGAAGATCTCTAAAATGGAGGAAATCATTTCAGTAGCACGTGTTTTGGATGAATCAACAATTGACTTATCGGTCGTATCTATCTATTCAATTGTTCAAATTAAGAACACAAAAAACGGCGCCACTTTCACCTATACCATCGTTTCAGAAGAAGAGGCAGATTTGAAAGCGGGAAAAATCTCGGTTTCGTCTCCGTTTGGAAAAGGTTTATTAGGCAAGAAAGTAGGGGACTTAGCTGAAATCACGGCCCCAGCTGGAAAGCTAGAATTTGAGATTATGTCCTTAACGCGTTAGTGACGAGGACCATAGATTGCAGAACCTACTCGAACTAGGGTAGCTCCCAGTTCAGCCGCGATCAAATAATCACCAGACATACCCATGGACAATTCTGTCCACTCTACAAGACCGGTCGAAATGCCGGTTTTGTTGTTTTTAAGCTGTTGGAAAAAATCCGCCAGGCTCTTGAATTCGCGTCGAATCTGATCCTCATCCGCCGTAAAACTCGCCATCCCCATTAAACCCACAATGCGAATATGTTTCATTTCTGCAAAGGAGGCATCTGCTAACAAGGCCTCTGCTTCCTTGAAATCCAAACCAAACTTACTTTCCTCCGTCGCTATGAAAATCTGCAATAAGCAGTTGATAACACGGTTATTTTTCGCCCCTTGCTTATTGATTTCCTTCAATAAATTCAGCGAATCCACGGAATGAATCAGGTGAACGAACGGTGCGATGTACTTTACTTTGTTCGTTTGTAGGTGTCCGATTTGATGCCAAAGAATGTCCCCAGGCAACACAGCCTGCTTTTCGACCATCTCTTGCACCCGGTTTTCCCCAAATTCAATCGCACCCGCCGCATACGTTTCTTGCAACTCCTCGATGCTTCTAGTCTTAGTCACCACAATAAGTCGAGCGGAGCTTTCGTTTAATTGCTTGTTAATCAAGGAAATTTGTTCTGCGATGGCCATAAGGCGGTAAGGCTAAATTTTGTTTGGACTAAAAAATAATATTAAAATTAATTTATTATTTTTGATTCAAGAGTAAAAGATCAAATAAAGCAAATAAATGGAATCGGATAATTCGAGGGAAAATGAAAGTGGTTTGAAGCGTCGAGTGACCTGGTTAACGCTATTGGTCCTCTTGTTAATCGCTTATATTGTAGTAGATAAGTTTGGTTTGCTTGATCGATTCTTTCAGCCTTCTCAAGCAGAATTTGTGGAAAATGCACAAGTAAAGCTGGATTCAGTCGCAGAGCAGTTGAATTTACGTTTAGTCCAAATCAAAAAACTAGGGGGGAAGGTAAATGAGCTAGAAAAGGCCAAAGCCCAAATTTTAGGTGATCAAAAGCATTTAAGCGATATCGATCCAGCTGAATTCCAAAAGAAATTAAGCTACTATTTGCACCTATTAGGTCAGAAGGATGCAGAAATTAAGAAATTGAAGAAAGAGAACGTCGTTTTAATTCTCCGAAACGATTCCCTAAGCCGCGAAGCCCAGATTCTAAAAGTAGGCTTAGTTAATATCCAAAAGGCGCTCGAGGATTCGAGCAAAACCTTTGGCCTAAAAGAAAGAGAACTAAGTGAAAAGTCCCGCGTACTTGAAATTCGAAATAAGGAATTAACCGAAAAGGTAAGCGCTGCCGCGGCCTTACGTGCTGAAGGGGTGAATGTATATGCCATTTCTTCACGTGGGAAAGAATCATCGGTGAATAACCAAAAGGCGCGTAAAGTCGATAAAATCCGCGTGATGTTCCATTTGCAGGAAAATGCGCTTGCTAATAAGGAGATCAAAACGGTGTTCCTACGTATCATTGAACCTACAGGGACAACGATTTCGGATTATAATTTAGGCTCCGGCACCTTTGATTTCAAAGGTCGCGAACTGACATTCACCAGTCGCCAGCGTATTTTCTATGAAGACAACCACCAATCGGTGGAGTTTATCTATTCTAGACCGAATGGTTTCAAAGCAGGGAAGCACGAAATTGAGCTTTATGCGGAGGGCTATTTGATTGGGCTAGGAACCTTCGAAGTGCGCTAATCCTAAAATTTTGTTGTTAACGTTTTGATTGTGAAGGAATATTCGTACCTTTGCAGTCCAAATTTTTACCAGTTTTTAAACAACAATTTTTTTATGGAATTAAAAAACTATGAGACGGTGTTCATTTTAACTCCCGTTTTGTCTGAACAACAGACAAAGGACACTGTTGAGAAATTCAAGAATCTGTTGGTAGATAACGGTGCGCAAATCGTTCATGAAGACGCTTGGGGCTTACGTAAGTTAGCTTACCCGATTCAGAACAAGCACACTGGATACTATCAAATTTTCGAATTTGCAGCAGCTCCTACTCTAGTCGCTAAATTAGAATTAGAATACAAGCGTGATGAGCGCGTGATTCGTTTCTTAACCCTAGCGGTAGATAAGCACGCATTAGCTTATAACGAAAAAAAGAGAAAAGGATTAGTAGGTAGAAAACCAGAAAAAACAGAAGCATAATATGACACTAGTTAACGAACCTGTAGATAAGAACGGAAACCGCAAGAAGTATTGCCGTTTCAAGAAATCTGGTATTCAATACATCGATTTCAAAAACCCTGATTATTTATTGAAGTTAGTGAACGAGCAAGGTAAAATCTTACCTCGTCGTATCACAGGAACTTCTTTGAAATTCCAACGTCGTGTGGCACAAGCTATCAAGCGTGCTCGTCACTTGGCTTTGATGCCTTACGTGGCTGACGGTTTAAAATAGTACCTTATCCAATAAACATTTGATTGTAAACATAAGATGGAAATTATATTAAAAACAGATATTGCTGGATTAGGTTACAAAAACGATATCGTTGCAGTGAAAGCTGGTTACGGTCGTAATTACTTAATTCCACAAGGTTTCGCTATCATGGCGACTCCGTCTAACCGCAAGGTTGTAGCGGAAAACATCAAGCAAGCTGCTCACAAAGTGGAGAAAGTTCGTCAAGATGCATTCGATTTAGCTACAGCTATCGGTGAAATGACATTGACTATTCCTGCGAAGACAGGTGATAGCGGAAAAATCTTTGGTCGTGTGACTAGCCTTCAAATTTCAGAGATGTTGAAAGAAAAAGGTTTCGATATCGATCGTAAGAAGATTTCATTCGATTCAGAAGTGAAGACAATCGGCGATTACGCTGCTACGCTTGACTTACACAAAGAAGTAAAACACAAAATTGCTTTCTCTGTGGTTTCAGAATAGTATTTGAAACAAAACGATAAGTAGGAATCGCGCTGAGCAATCGGCGCGATTTTTTTTGTGCCTTCGCCGCGGGGCGGCTGGGTCATCTCTTCGAGACTTAGTCATCGCTACGCGATTTAGTCGTCCTGCGGACTTGGTCATAAATGTCAGCACAAAAAAAATCCGAAGAGGAATTTCTTCCCCTCCGGACTCTTTGACTAAGTCACGCAGTGACGACTACGCTAACGCAGCCTTCAAATTTGTATCTAAAGCCTCTAAGAACTCTTCTGTGTATAAGTAGTGCTCTCCGTGAGTAACTTTGTTACCGTGGATACAAACGGCTAAGTCTTTGGTCATCTTACCTGACTCTACAGTAGCTACACATACTTTTTCCAATGTTTGGCAGAAATTAATCAAAGCCGCATTGTTATCTAATTTACCACGGAATTCTAAACCACGAGTCCAAGCGAAGATAGATGCGATTGGATTCGTAGAAGTAGGCTTTCCAGCTTGGTGATCGCGGTAGTGACGAGTCACTGTTCCGTGAGCAGCTTCCGCTTCCATCACTTTTCCGTCTGGAGTAATTAATACAGAAGTCATTAAGCCTAATGAACCGAAACCTTGCGCAACGGTATCAGATTGAACGTCTCCATCGTAGTTTTTACAAGCCCAAACGAAGTTACCATTCCACTTTAACGCAGAAGCAACCATGTCATCGATCAAACGGTGCTCATAAACGATACCTGCAGCATCGAATTGTGCTTTGTAATCAGCTTGGTAAATCTCTTCGAAGATATCTTTGAAACGACCATCGTATTTCTTCAAGATCGTGTTTTTCGTCGATAAATATAGAGGCCAGCCTTTGCTCAATGCCATGTTAAAGCAAGAGTGCGCGAAACCTTTGATCGATTCATCTGTATTGTACATGGTCATGGCAACGCCATCTCCTTTGAAGTTATATACTTCGAAAGTTTGTGCTGCACCACCATCTTCTGGTTGGAATGTAACCGTTAATTTACCTTTTCCTTTCGTTACGAAATCAGTTGCGCGGTATTGATCACCAAATGCGTGACGACCGATCATAATAGGAGCAGTCCAGTTAGGAACTAAACGAGGAACGTTAGCACAAACGATTGGCTCACGGAAAACAGTACCATCTAGGATGTTACGAATAGTTCCGTTAGGTGATTTCCACATTTGCTTCAAATCAAATTCAGCTACACGAGCCTCATCTGGAGTGATGGTAGCACATTTGATACCTACACCGTATTTTTTGATTGCCTCCGCTGCTTCGATAGTTACTTGGTCATTCGTCTCATCGCGGTATTCTACGCCTAAATCATAGTATTTAATATCTAAATCTAAATAAGGCAAGATTAATTTATCCTTGATGAATTTCCAGATAATTCGAGTCATTTCGTCGCCGTCTAATTCAACGACAGGGTTGGCAACTTTAATTTTTTCCATTTTTGTTATATCAAAATTTTGATAGGTTATGTTAATCCTGCAAAGGTAAAGACTAAATCTTTTTTCCTCCATTATTTTGGGGTATTTTTGTCAAAATAGTGGATATTTTTTCTTGCGAAATAGGCACGGAAAGTTCACTCCCATTATTTGATTAAAATTTGCCTGAAAAAGCGTAAATTGCAGTCCTTTTTTTAGAAACTATGTTTGAGAATTTAAGTTCGAAGTTGACCACTGCTATGCGTACCCTGAAGGGGAACGGTAGAATTACGGATATTAACGTTGCTGCAACGGTGAAGGAAATTCGCCGCGCCTTGATGGACGCGGACGTTAACTATAAGGTAGCGAAAGAAATCACGGATCGTATTAAGGATCAGGCGATGGGCCAAAAAATCCTGATCGCTGTGGAGCCTGGTCAATTACTAACTAAAATTGTTCACGATGAATTAACCCAGTTAATGGGTGGTCAAAAGCAGGACATTAACCTAAAAGGTGATCCGGCAGTTGTTTTGATTGCAGGTTTACAGGGTTCTGGTAAGACGACTTTCTCCGGTAAATTAGCTCAATACATTAAAAAAGGGGGACGCAATGTGCTTTTGGTAGCCTGCGATATTTATCGTCCAGCGGCGATTGACCAATTGAAAGTGTTGGGAGAGCAAGTAGGGGTGGAAGTGTACGCTGAGCCTGAAAATAAGAATGCCGTAAGCATCGCGGAGAACGCGTTGTCGTATGCCCGCAAGATGGGTAAAAAAGTAGTCATCGTCGATACAGCAGGTCGTTTAGCGGTAGATGAGGTGATGATGAATGAAATCGCTGCTGTAAAGGACGCGATTAAGCCGACGGAGATTTTGTTCGTCGTGGATTCCATGACCGGTCAAGATGCGGTGAATACGGCGAAGACTTTTAATGATCGATTAAATTTTGATGGCGTTGTCTTAACGAAATTAGATGGGGATTCTCGTGGTGGTGCGGCCCTTTCTATCCGTCAAATTGTAGATAAACCAATCAAATTCATTTCTACAGGGGAGAAAATGGAGGCCTTGGATCAGTTCTATCCTGATCGTATGGCGAACCGTATCCTAGGAATGGGGGACGTATTATCCTTAGTGGAGCGTGCGCAGCAGGCTTTTGACGAAGATGAAGCAGCTCGATTAAATAAGAAGATACGCCAAAACAACTTTACGTTTGAGGATTTCTATGCACAATTACAGCAAATCAAGAAGATGGGTAACATCAAGGATTTGATGGGGATGGTGCCAGGGATGAGCCAAGCCGTGAAGGATGTGGATATTTCCAATGATTCCTTCAAGCCCATCGAAGCGATTATCAATTCGATGACGGCGAAAGAGCGTCAGAATCCAGATATTTTAAATCCATCACGCAAGAATCGCATTGTGGCAGGATCGGGAACATCGATTCAAGAGGTGAATAACCTGTTGAAGCAGTTCGAAGACATGCGCAAAATGATGAAGATGATGAACAAGGTTCAGGATGGAAAGATGAAGATGCCTAATTTAGGTGGCATGTTCAAGCGCTAATTATTTTCGAATTAGCGCTCCTATTTCCTTCTCGAATCCTTTCATTAAGCGATCCATCGTGGACTCAATCACTTTGTCCGTTAAAGTTTGAGACTCATCCTGTAGCGTAAAGCTAACTGAATAGGCTTTCTTGCCTTCGCCTAGGTTTTTCCCCTCGTAGACGTCGAATATCGATACGTTTTTCAACAAATTCTTCTCGTATTGCTCCGCAAGTTTGCGAATGGCTTGGTAGCTAACTGTCTTATCTACGACAAGTGATAAGTCACGACGCACCTCAGGGAATTTGGAAATCTCTTGGTAGACGAAGTCTGCCTTTTCTTGCTTCACCCAGTAATCCCAGTCGAAATCCGCGAAGAATACGTCTTGTTTTACCTCCCATTTACTAGCTAAATTCGGGTGAATCATCCCTACTTCTAGGCACGCCTTCTTGTTGATGGAAATGCGTAATCCGAAGGCAAATACACTTGAATTATCAATGGTATCTGTCTCAAATTCCGTTACTCCCAAGGAGCGCATTAGCTCAATGCTGACTTGGTATAAGTGGTGTAACGCGGTTTTAGTAGGTGCGCTTGACCAGGTTTCTCCGGCCCATAACCCCGTCGTAAACAAGGCTAAATGTTTCTTTTCGATGTATTTAGCCCCTTTTTTATGGTAGGTTTTGCCAAATTCAAAGACTTTCAAATCTTTTTGGCGGCGGTTAATATTGTGTGCTAACACCTCTAATCCGGCGAAAGACATGTGTTGTCTCATGACGCCAAGATCTTCGGAAAGACGATTTAGTATCTCTACCGTTTCAAATGGTAAATCTTTCGCGATGGCAGCATGTGCATCGGCTTTCGTCAATGAATTGGTGATGATTTCTTGGAAACCTTTGGCCGTCAAAATCTGTGAGATATTCAACTGCACGCGCTCCTTGTCTAACAAAGGGAACTCCGAGATGAAATTCGCGCTTAAATGATCCGATAAGGGGATGTTGTCCAAACCGTGGATACGCAAAATTTCCTCGATAATATCTGCCTCTCTAGTCACATCAACGCGGTAAGCAGGCGATGTAGCAACGAATTCGTCCCCTTTATCTGCCTCGATTTTGAAATCTAACAGGGTTAAAATTTCCTTGATTCGCTCAGCCGCTAATTCGATGCCGATGTATTGTTGCACTCGATTAACGCTGACAGGAATGCGAACTAATTCAACCTGAATGGGATAATAATCGATCGGCTCAGATGTGATTTTACCGCCGGCTACTTCTTGAATTAATTGGGCTGCGTATTCTAATGCGAATAGTTTCGCCTGAATATCAGTACCACGCTCGAAACGGAAAGACGCATCGGTTTTAAGTCCGTGAATTTGGCTTGCTTTGCGAATGCGCTCTGGTTTGAAGTGTGCGACTTCTAAGAATACACGTGTGGTGCTGTCTTTAATGCCTGAATCTTCTCCGCCCATCACACCGGCCATGCCGATAGCGCCTGAAGCGTCGCAGATCATTAATTCTTCGCCGGTTAATTTGCGTTCAATGCCGTCTAAGGTTTTGAAAACGGTTCCAGTTGGTAAAGAATCAACGATTAATTTGCCGCCTTTGATCTCATTCCAATCGTACGCATGCATCGGCTGGCCTACACCATGGCAAATGAAATTCGTGATATCTACCACGTTATTGATGGGACGCAAACCGATAGCAGCTAAACGTTCCTGTAACCAAGCTGGTGAAGGCGCTACTTGAATACCATCGATGGTAATGCCGCAGAAGCGATCGCACCCCGCGTCTTTTACTTCAACCGTGATGGGATGTGCGTTACTTTCGATCACCAAAGCAGGTGAAGGTAATTGGATCGGAAGGCCCGTTACGGCACGAATATCGCGAGCTACGCCCCAGTGAGAGGCAGCATCCGCGCGGTTTGGTGTTAATCCGATTTCTAAAACTAAATCTCCTGCGATGTCAAAAAACGATGCAGCCGGTGTTCCATTAGGCACCTCAGTATCCAAAACTAAAATTCCATCATGAGACGTTCCAATTCCAATTTCATCTTCTGCACAAATCATTCCCTCGGAGGGCTGTCCGTAGACCTTGCGCTTCTCGATTTTGAATAATTCTTTGCCCTCTTTGTCGTATAATTGAGTACCAGGGATGGCAACGATCACTTTTTGGCCTGCTGCTACATTCGCAGCTCCACATACAATCGTTAATATTTCGTCTAAACCTGCGTCTACCGTCGTCAGGCTCAAGGTTTTCTCTTTCACTTCGAATTTTTCGCAGGTCAAAACCTCGCCCACGACGAACCCTTTCAATCCACCCGGAACCTTATCGTGCGGCTCAATGCCTTCCACTTCCAGTCCAGTATTTGTCAATAAAACGTCTAATTCTTCTGGGCTACCTTGTGCAGGAAGCTTCGAAATGTCAATAAAATCACGTAACCAATTGAGGGAAATTTTCATCTGTCTAATTAACGAGTAAGCTTCATTTTGTAATCCACGGAAACTTTTCCTCGCGTGATATCACTTAACTTATTTTTGATAAGGCGCTTCTTCACAGGATTTAAATGATCTGTGAATAAAATACCTTCGATATGATCGTATTCGTGTTGGATAATGCGTGCGGCTAAACTCTCAAAAATATCCGTTCTTTCTTCGCCTTGCTCGGTCCAATAGTGGATTTTTACGTATTCTGGGCGATACACCTCGCCACGGATACCTGGGATCGAAAGACATCCTTCTTCAAATCCCCATTCGTCTCCTGTTTCCTCCAAAATAGTCGGATTCACAAACACCTTCTTAAATCCAATTAATGACTCATCCACGTCCTCGTCCTTTTCTCCCTCATTCATGGGACGACCGTCCACTACAAATAAGCGAATGTCCATGCCGATCTGAGGTGCAGCTAAACCTACGCCGCTGGCCGCATACATGGTCTCAAACATATCTTCCGATAATTTGATTAAATCGAGGCTCCCTAATTCAATAGGGGATGCGACTTTTCTTAAAACAGGGTCCCCGTAGGGTATAATTGGATAAATCATGTCTATTAGCGCAATGCAAACAACAAATTTAGCAGAATTTATCCTTTGTTTTTCGTAATTTGCAGGGATTTTTAACCTAAGTTAGATTTAATAAAAAGAATATGAATAGAAACTTCTTTAAGGCACATCCTTGGCATGGCGTTCAAATAGGTGACCAAATGCCTGAATTAGTGACCGCGTTTATTGAAATTGTTCCTACGGACACAGTAAAATACGAGATTGACAAGCAAACGGGATATTTGAAGATTGACCGTCCGCAGAAATTTTCGAATATTGTGCCTGCTTTATATGGCTTTTTGCCACAAACCTATTGTTCAGATGGCATCGCGGAATTAGCTCGGAAGTATTCTGGTAAGGATATTGAAAGAGGGGATGGCGATCCATTGGATATTTTAGTGCTTTCAGAGCGTGCTATTACGCATGGAGATATTTTGTGTCAGGCGATTCCAATTGGTGG
>CANFWR010000005.1 GCA_947450865.1 Cytophagaceae bacterium | reverse complement strand
CTGCAGGACTTCAAGGGGAATGACCGGATGATTGTGGCACAGAAATCAGGTCTTTAAAATTTAAATAGTATTTTTGTTTCAGTTAAAACCAATTAAAATTTAACAAGATGAATAAGACAGTATGGATTGTTTTGGGAGTCATTGCTCTCGTGATTTTTTGGGGTGTAGGTTCACGTAATAGCATGGCTACATCGGATCAGGACGTAAAAGCGAAATGGGCAAACGTTCAGAGTGCTTACCAACGTCGTGCGGATTTAATTCCAAACCTAGTGAAGACGGTTCAAGGCGTAGCGAATTTCGAGAAATCGACATTAACGGCGGTAATCGAAGCGCGTGCTAGTGCAACACAAATGAAATTAGATTCGAAGGATTTAAGTCCGGAGAATTTACAAAAATACCAAGCGGCTCAGTCTTCTTTAGGCGGTGCTTTATCACGTTTAATGGTGGTGGCTGAAAACTACCCACAGTTAAAGGCGACGGAAAACTTCTCTGAATTGCAAGCTCAGTTAGAGGGAACAGAAAACCGTATCAAAGAAGAACGTGATAATTTCAACACGGCTGTTCAAGGTTACAATACGTTAATCGTCACTTTTCCTAACAACTTAATCGCTTCTTTCTCCGGATTTGCAGAGAAAGGATTCTTCCAAGCGGAAGCCGGATCGGATAAAGCGCCGGAAGTGAATTTTGACGAAAAGAAATAAGGATGTTGTCAGAAGAACACCAAAACCTAATTTTGCAAGCCATTCAAGACGCTGAATTACAGACGTCTGGAGAGATTCGTGTACATGTTGAAAGCCATTGCGCCGGCCACCCGATTGATCGGGCGAAGGAGCTGTTCTTTCAATTGGGTATGCAGAAGACGGATTTGCAGAATGGGGTTTTGGTGTATCTGGCCATCAAAGACCGTAAGTTTAGTATTATCGGGGACAAAGGAATCGATGCGAAAGTGCCGGCGGAGTTTTGGGAAACCATTCGCGATGAAATGCGTGCTTATCTAGCGAAGAATGAGTTTGGCGCGGGTTTAGCTCATGGAGTTAAGCGTACAGGTGAGGTATTAGCCGGGTTTTTCCCTTATGAAAAGGGGGATGTCAATGAATTGTCGAATGAAATTTCTTTTGGCATCTAACTAGTTTCTATGCGCAAGCTTTTATTATTACTATTTCTTTCCTTTTCTACTGTTTATGCGCAAGAGGGTATTCCAGCTAAACCTGCTGGCTATATTCTCGATGAGGCAGGTTTGTTGAATCCAGAAGAGGAGAATGCGCTCGAGCAGAAGATGCGGGGTTATGCGGATTCGACTTCCACTCAGTTCGCCATTGTTCTCGTTAATTCCACGAACGGACGCGATCCTTACGATTACGCCATAGATATTGGTAAAACATGGGGTGTAGGCCAAAAAGGCAAAAACAACGGCGTCGTCATCCTCGCAGCAATGCAGGATCGCAAATTACGTATCGTCACGGGTCGCGGCATCGAAGATGTCTTGCCGGACGCCATTTGCAAACGCATTATCAACCGCATTCTAAAACCAACTTTTAAAGGAGGTGCCTATTACCAAGGTTTAGATCAGGCGACCACCGAAATGATGCAACGCGCCAGCGGTGAGTTCAAGAATGAGGATAGCGGTGAAGAACCACAAGGTATTCCTCCATTTATCATCATCTTCCTTATTTTAGTCATTATCTCGATCATCAAAGCCATCCGCAACCGCGGGGGTGGAGGAGGTCCCGGATCTAGAGGAGGCGGCATGTTCTTCCCACCTATCTTTTTAGGCGGTGGAGATTACGGCCGAGGAGGCTCTGGCGGTGGTGGCGGAGGATTTGATTTCGGCGGCTTTGGCGGAGGGGACTTCGGCGGAGGCGGTGCCGGAGGCGATTTTTAATTATCTTTGTCCTATGAATAAGCTTATTACTCAATCTCTTCAAGAATCTCAGCAGGTATTAGCTGACTTTTTAGCAAATCCGGCCAAGATCGAATCGATCGAAAAAGCGGCAGATGTTTTAGTGAATGCCTTGAAAAAGGGTAATAAAATTTTATCCTGTGGCAATGGTGGAAGTCATTGTGATGCCATGCATTTTGCAGAGGAATTATCAGGTCGTTACCGGGAGAATCGCCCTGCTTTAGCGGCGATGGCGATTTCGGATCCGTCACACATTTCTTGTGTGAGCAATGACTTTGGGTATAATTACATCTTTTCTCGATTCATCGAGGGCTTAGGAAATAAAGGCGATGTACTGGTAGGTATTTCTACTTCTGGAAACTCAGCAAATATTTTAGAGGCAGTGAAGGCCGCTCAAGCAAAAGGAATGGAAGTGATTCTCTTGACTGGTAAAGATGGCGGTCAATTAGCGGCTTATGGTTGCCACGAAATAAGAGTGGACCACTTTGGTTACGCAGATCGCATTCAAGAAATCCACATCAAAGTGATCCACATATTGATTCAATTAATCGAATCGAAATTATTCTAGCTTAATACGAGGCGTCGCCACCTTCGTCGTCGCCCATCACAACATCCACCATTTTGCGAAATAAGTCGCCTATGCGCGGCGCAGGTTTCGATGGCTTCGTTTCTGTATAGCCTGATTCTTTCGCCATTTCTTTTACTGGAGCACTCGCCATAGCAGCCTCATCTGCATCAGCCGTTTCTTGCTGATCATAATATACCTGCACTAAACCAATAACAGTGGCATACGATGGATCTTTTATCTCCGTGGCAATGGCTGGATTAGCTGAAGTGGCATTCGGATCTCCGATGCGGGCGTCTAAGCCGGTGAATTTTTGGAACAACTCATCAATATACGGAAGTTGTGCCCCACCACCGGTTAATACTAAACCTGCTTTTAATTGCTTACTAACTGTGTGTTTCGAAATTTCAGCCACGACAATCGCCGCTAATTCTTTCAAACGCTCTTCGATGATAATCGCTAAGTTCTTCACAGAAACCGGCGTAGCCTTACGTCCTGCGATCCCTGGGATCATTACGACTTCGCTTACCGGAATATCTTTTTGAATCGCTGATCCAAAACGCACCTTCAACGTCTCCGCGTGATCACGGGATATTTCTAATCCAGATTGAATATCATCCGTTAGTAAATCTCCGCCCCAATTTAATACCGTGGCGTGCTTTAAACGGTTGTTTTGGAAGATGCTAATCTCAGTTGTTCCGCTGCCTAGGTCTACTAGCACTACTCCTTCTTGCTTTTCTTCTTTATTCAAGACAGAACTTGCTGTGGCTAAAGAACTAAAATAAACGTTTCCTTTCTTCAAGTGCTTCGTCTCCGCTGATTTCAAACACTGCGTTAACAAATCGTTCTTGCTTGGATTCGCCGAAATGAAGACGAAATCTGCTTGGATTTTTTGACCGATTTGGCCGATAGGGTCCAAGGTTTCTGGTAAATTACCTACTTTGAAACCGATAGGTAACGTATGTAAAACGCAAGGGTTTTTATCTGCGAATGTGCGTTTCGCTTCCTCAAAAAGGCTCATCACCTCATTGTTAGAAACGGCCTCTCTTTCGTTTTTACGTAATTTAGAAAGGGTAAATGGCTGTACTTTAATATGCGATCCTGACAAGTTCGATGCGAAGAAATGCTCCGAATTCTTGCCGTCCAAGACGTGAGAAATTTGGTTCATCGCCTCTGAAATGGCAGCGGTCGTTTTATTAATATTGACAATCTCTCCGTTTAAAACATTATTTGTATTAACGGATGAGCCTGTCGCTAAAATCTCTAATCTGCCTCGGTCGTTTTGCTTGCCTGCAATTGCTCTCACGTGAGAGCTACCAATATCTAAACCGATAATTAAGTCGTTACGCATTATAGTTTTTTTGTAGAACGGATATTAAATTAAAACATTTGGCCATTATTCGCAAATAACCTGATTCTTATATTTCAGCTGCACCCAGCTGTACTTGTTCCAGCCTTTATTGGGGATAACTTTTTGATAGAATATGAACAATTTCTTGAATTTGTTTTCAATATTCATCGGTAGGCCAAAGTCAATCCGGGTAGTTCCTAGTGTCGGAATTAACACGATTCCTCCGTCTTTAGCAACAATGATTTGGGAGATTTGTGCCTTCCAGAATTCATTATTTTCAATGAATTGAAAGAAGGGAATCAAGGTCCTTCCTCTTCTATCTTGCAGGTCTCTTTTACCGTCAAAATAGGGTCCGCCCGTGACAATAATCCGCGGAGTAAATAAAGGACTCGTTCCGATGAACTTACCATCTTCCGAAATATACTGATCCGGAAAGGGCGACGTACCTATCGTGGAACGTACGATACGGGCAATCGGTTTGTATTCTTTCACAGATACAGAAATGACGCCGCTGAAATCATGGTGCGCCTCGCAGGATTTTACTAAAGGAATACGCTTTACGCGTTCTTCGATTTGACGTAAGGAGATTTGTGTGATGGGTTTGTCTAAGAAGTAATCAGTGCCTTGCTCAGAAACCATTAGCTTGATGTCTTTCTTGCTCAACAGGGCCTTTTCATTCTCTGAATCAAGACTCACTTCCACTCCTTTGCAAACAACCTCGTTAAAGCTAATCTCCGCAAAAACGACAGCAGCTAGGATGAGCGTGAATAAAATCACCATCCCGATTACTTGCTTGATTAACGTCGCGTTTGCCTTCATTTTGAAAAATTATACTAAGATAAGCTCAATTTTAAATCATTCAAAAGAAGATCGATATCTCCTGCCCCCATCGTCACTAAAAGTTTCGGTTTTTTCTCGTCAATCACTTGTAATAGGTCCGCTTTCGAGATGACCTGTTTGTTTTTTAAATCGATCTTGCTTAATAACCAATCTGAGGTGACACCTTCCATAGGCAATTCGCGTGCTGGATAAATGTCTAATAAATAGAGTTCGTCGGCGATGGCAAGGCTTTTGGCAAAATCATCAATAAAGTCCCTTGTTCTAGAGAATAAATGTGGCTGGAAAACGGCCGTAATTTTCTCGCCTGGGTAAAGTGCTTTCACCGAGTTTAGGCAAGCCGCAATTTCAGTGGGGTGGTGTGCATAATCATCGATCATCACGTGCTCATCCGATTCCACGTGGTATTCGAAACGGCGTTTAACACCTAAGAACGAAGCAATTCCTATTTTGATCTCTTCACCGGTCACACCTACCTGCATCGCTAAAGCAGCTGCCGCTAGCGCATTTTCGATGTTGTGGAATCCAGGAATGCGCATCGGTATGTCAAGTACTTCGCCACCTGGAAAGCTCATGTCAAAAATCATTCGGTGATCTTCGATTCGAATGTTATGTGCCTTGAAATCTCCGGAATCAATTCCAAAAGTCGAACCACCCAAGACAGATTGTAGACTCAATCCATTTTTCTGGATGAAGAAACCGCCGGCTTTGATTTGGTTCACAAACAATTGAAAACTCTCTAATACAGAATCCCCATCGCCATAAATATCTAAGTGATCTGCGTCAGTGGAGGTCACTACCGCAGCTTGTGGGTGTAGGGTTAAGAAAGAACGATCATATTCATCTGCTTCCACCACACAAACGATGTTTTCTTTCGAATGGTTTGGGATGAAATTAGTGCCGTAATTTACGGTTATACCTCCTAAAAAGGCGGTCACATTCTTCTTAGCACTGATGAGTAGATGGGTTAAAAGCGATGAAGTTGTCGTTTTTCCATGGGTTCCCGCCACGGCTAGGGTAGGGATTTGTTGGGTAATCCAGCCCAAAATTTCCGAACGCTTATAAAGTCGAATCCCTTTTGAAAGCAAATAGTTCATTTCTATGTGATCTTTCGGGATAGCTGGCGTATAGATGAATAAGCTGTGTTCCACGTCTGAAAGGCAAGCCGCAGGAATTAAGTCGATGGAATCCTCATAGTGAATCACCATTCCCTCCTCCGCTAATTTCTTTGTCAACGGACTCTCTGTTTTATCGTAACCCGCCACCGGAAAGCCGTTATGCAAGAACCAGCGCGCGATGGCCGACATGCCGATGCCACCTATTCCTAAAAAATAGACTTGTTTCAAATCGCTCAGGCTTAATTCTTTTTTCATCGGCTTAAAATGGATTGGGCTATTTCATGAGCTGCGTTTGGCTTTGCTAAACGAAGGCTATTTTTTTCGAGGGTACTTAAATCAGTTTGTAGCGCGGCTAATGCTTCTGTGATTAATTTTTCTTTCACGTCTGAGTCACGAACAAGAATGGCGGCGTTTTGGGAAACCAAGCTTTTCGCATTCTCTGTTTGGTGATCTTCTGCGGCGCTTGGAAGTGGGACTAAAATACTTGCTTTACCGATCAAGCAAATTTCGGAAACGGATGAGGCACCGGCTCTTGAAATCACTAAATCTGCCATGGCATACGCTAAATCCATTTCATAAATGAAGGCAGAAACATAGGTGCTCGAATTTCCAGCCGCCGCTTGCTTAGCCGTAGCTTCAAAAGCAATGCCAGTCTGCCAAATCACCTGCACACCCGCTTCTGTTAATCGATCTAATCCGGCTAGGATTCCCTGGTTAATGCTGCGTGCCCCTTGGCTTCCACCAATGATCAAAATCGTTTTTAAAGCGGGGTCTAAATGGAAATTTGCTGCGGCCTTTGCTTTCTTGCCCGCCGCATCGATTAAGTCTTTCCTGACAGGATTGCCACTCAGCGTGATTTTTTCAGCGGGGAAGAACTTTTCCATTCCAGGATACGCCACAAAAATATGCTCCGCCTTAGCGGCCAAGGCTTTATTCGTAATTCCAGCGAAGGAATTTTGTTCTTGAATATAATAGGGAATGCCTAAGAATCGCGCCGCTAATAAAAGCGGCCCTGATGCATAGCCACCTACACCTACCGCCACATCGGGCTTAAAGTTTTGGATAATTTGAACAGATTGCCAAAGACTCTTGATCAATTTGAACGGAAAAAATACATTCTTCCAAACCTGGGTTCTTTGAATGCCCACTATGGGAAGTCCAATGATTTCAAAGCCCGCTTTAGGGACTTTCTCCATTTCCATTTTGCCTTCAGCCCCTACAAATAAAAATTCCAAAGCAGGATCGATTTCCTTCATGGCATTCGCAATGGAAATAGCCGGATAAATATGTCCACCCGTTCCTCCTCCAGAAATAATAACGCGTTTAATCGACATTAGGCTACGGTAGGTTGAACGGTTTGATCAGGGAATTTATCTCTGCTGACCGCTAGAATTAATCCAATACTTATGGCGGTAAAAATTAATGAAGTACCACCGGCAGATATCATAGGCATGGGTTGCCCAGTAACTGGACCTGCATCCACTGCCACAAGCATATTAATGAAAGCCTGGAAGACGATGGAGAAAGTTAAACCGGCTGATAATAATCCACCAAAAGGTTTCGTACTGTACTGTATCGCTTTTGCCCCACGGTACATGAAAATGAGAAATAGAAGCGGTATGGCTAGTCCACCTACCAGACCATATTCTTCAATAATGATTGCATAAACGAAATCGGATTCCGCTTGAGAAAGGATATACCGTTGTTGACTTTTTCCTGGTCCTTTTGGGTGAATGGCTCCAGTGGCGATGGCATAGAGGCTTCGCGTAATTTGGTAATCCTCATTTTTCGCCTTGTTTACTTTCGTTTCATTTTTGCCAATCCGTTGAACATAATTCTCGATACGTGTTTTAACCGTTTGAGCTCTTTGGCCAATCCCTAATGACACTACGCTCACGGCTAAGACGGCAACGGCCGTTACAATCATAAAAATCTGTTTCGCTGGAACTCGACCAAAAAACATCAAGATAATACTCGTCAAAAAGATCAAGACACTCGTAGAGAAGTTCGATAACATAATTAAGAAACAAGAGATTCCGATCTTGAATAACATCCGAATAAACATCACCGTGTTATAGGACTCAGGATCAGCCTGTTTAGAGGAGAAATCCTTTGCTAAACTCGTAATGAGGCATAATTTTACCATATCCGAAGGCATAAAGGAGATAGGGCCTAATTGTACCCAGCGGTTCGCACCCCCTTTAGTTGCCCCAAAAACATAGGCCACCATCACTAATCCCCAGGATAAAAACAGGGCCAAATCACTAAATTTAGCCACGCGGCTGTAATTGGATTTGGAAAAATAGGACATCAAATAAAACGAAATACCTAAAATAACTAAGGTTTTGATAAAGCTTGAAAGTGGCTCAAATGGCCCATCCATCGTCAGCTTTGCTTTCGCAGAGAACTGAATCAATAATCCGAACGCGTTTAAAATAAACACGATCAACCAAATCTTGTAATCCCCTTTCAGGTGTTCTTGAAAGAAGCTTCTGATTTTACTATCCATGGATCAAACGTTTAACAGTTGCTTTAAATTGATCTCCTCGATCTTCGTAATTCTTAAATAAATCAAAGCTGGCACAAGCGGGTGAAAGTAAAACGACATCCCCCGGAATTGCCCACTCTTTCGCCTTTTTCACCGCATCCTCTAAAGAATCCGTCGCGAAAAGCTGAGGTATCAGTTGTCCGAAATGTTGTTCTAGTTTTGAATTATCAGTCCCTAGGCAAATCAATCCCTTCACTTTTTCCTTCACTAAGGGATCTAAAACTTCGTATTCATTCCCTTTATCCACTCCGCCCATCAGTAGGATGAGGGGTTGCTTGTAACTGTTTAAGGCGTAATATACAGCATCGACATTCGTCGCTTTCGAATCATTTATAAATTCCACTCCATTCCATGCACCACAAGGTTCTAAGCGATGAGGGGCATTTTCAAAGAAGGGTAAGGACTTCAGCATTTGCTCGAATGATACCCCTGCCTCGTGTGCTGCTAACAAAGCGACTGCCAAATTGATGGCATTATGCGGGCCCTTGAGTGGCGCGTCTGCTAAAGTTAGCGTTGCCCCATCGAATTCTATGGAGTCAGACGTAATGTGCGCAGCTGCTTTTGTGTTGAAACTAACCGTTTTTAAATGGGCGCTGGATGCGATTTTAGTTAAGTTAGCCTTTACCACTTCATCATCTGCCCAAAAGACACAGCTCGTTGAAGCATCCGCATTTTGGAAAATGCGAAACTTAGATGCGATGTAATTCTCAAATTTGTATTCGTAGCGATCCAGGTGATCTGGCGTAATGTTCAATAATACGGCCACATCGGGTTTGAACTGAAAGCAACGGTCTAATTGAAAACTGGAAATCTCCAAGACATAGATGTCATGTTGATCTTCCATGACCTGCTTAGCAAAGCTTTGGCCTATATTCCCCGCCAAGCCCACTTTAAGACCCGCTGATTTCAAGAAATGATACGTCAGTAGGGTAGTAGTCGTTTTTCCATTCGATCCCGTAATGGCCACGATTTTCGCTTTCGTATAACGAGCGGCAAATTCAATTTCGGATACCAGGGAAATTCCTTTGGCCTTGATGGCTTTTACGATGTCAGTTTTTTCTGGAATTCCTGGGCTAATGATGATCTCAGTAGAGCCTAATATACGCTCAATACTATGGCCTCCCGTCTCAAATTCAATCTCGTTTTCACGTAAGGTTTGTTGGTAGTTTTCTTTTAATACACCGGCATCAGATAAAAACACGGCAAAACCTTTTGATTTAGCCAATAGTGCGGCTCCTACGCCACTTTCTCCTCCACCTAAGATGCTGATTAACGCCATGCTTGACTTGAAATTATCCGAAATTGAATTGAGTTACAAGTTAGAAAATGTCCCGCATTCTATCAACTCAAAATGAGCATCAGGCACTAATTTTAATGACAAAAAAAAGACCCACCGTTTCGGGTGGGTCTTTCCTATGCATTCGAGTGGAATTAAACCAAAGCAATACGTTTGAACGAAGAAATCGTTAAACCTTTTTGCGTTTGCTCTAATAGTTGACGAATCGTGATCGATGAGTCTTTTACGAATTGTTGGTTCAATAAAGTAGATTCTTTGTAGAACTTCTCTAATTTACCTACCGCAATTTTCTCTAACATCGCCTCAGGCTTACCTTCTTGACGTGCTTGATCTTTTCCGATTTCGATTTCTCTTTCAATCGTTTCAGCATCTACGCCATCCTTGTCTAAAGCGACAGGTTTCATAGCCGTGATTTGCATCGCGATATCTTTTCCTACTTCTGATACATCTACTCCTTGAACGTTTTCGAATGCTACTAAAACACCGATTTTGTTGTTAGAGTGAATATAAGAAACCACTTTCTCAGCTGTTACGTTTTCGTAGGCTGCTAACGTGATTTTCTCTCCAATTTTACCAGTTAAGTCGATGATGTGACCTTCTACCGAACGTCCATCTGCTAACGGCTCAGCTAATAAATCATGCGCTGAAGGAGCGTGAGACGCTGCTGCTTTGTCAATGATTGTTTTTGCTAAGTTATTGAAGTCTGCCACTTTAGAAACTGGTTCAGTTTCACAAGCTAAAGCAATTAATTTACCATTTGAATGATCCGCATTAAGAGCCACTAAAACGACACCTTCATTTGTTTCATTGTCCGCACGTTTCGCTGCTACTTTTTGACCTGCTTTACGAAGGATATCTACTGCTGCTTCGAAGTCACCATTGGCTTCAGTCAAAGCTTTCTTGCAATCCATCATTCCTGCGCCTGTCATTTGGCGTAACTTATTAACGTCTGCTGCTGTAATTGACATGTTATGAATATTTATTCTTGTTCTGCTTCTTTTTCGTATTTAGCCGCTACCTTAGCTGCCTCTTGTGAATCGTCGTCCGCTGCTTTTTTCGCTTCTACTTCTTCCGCCTCACGAGCATCATCCTTATCTTGCTTTCTTTCTGCTAAACCTTCTTCGATCGCTTTAGAAATAGCTGTGATGATGATAGAGATAGACTTGTACGCATCATCATTAGCTGGGATAGGATAGTCAACTAAATCTGGGTTAGAGTTCGTATCACACATAGCGAAAACTGGGATACCTAATTTCTTAGCTTCAGAAACCGCAATGTGCTCACGCTTAACGTCTACTACGAACAAGGCCGCTGGAAGACGAGTTAAGTCAGTGATACCACCTAAAACACGCTTTAATTTTTCTTCTTCACGAGTTAACATTAAACGCTCACGCTTAGCGATTGTCTTCACGATAACTTCGTCTTTTAACATTTTATCAATGCTAGACATCTTCTTGATAGACTTACGTACTGTCGCGAAGTTAGTCAACATACCACCTAACCAACGGTCAGTTACGTATGGCATTTTTAATTTATCTGCTTCTGTAGTCACAATTTCTTGTGCTTGTTTCTTAGTTGCAACGAACATTACCTTACGGCCAGAACGTACAATCGAACGAAGAGCTGCTGAAGCTTCTTCTAAAGAAGAGATAGTTTTATTTAGATCAATGATGTGGATACCATTTTTCTCCATAAAGATGTATGGAGCCATTTTAGGATCCCACTTACGAGTCAAGTGACCGAAGTGAACGCCTGCGTCAAGCAAGTCGTTGTAGCTTAATTGTGCCATTTTGGTTGTTTAAAAATGTGAATAATAAAAAGGTGGAAAAGGCATCGGCAACAGACAAGCCTTTTCCACGAACAAATCTTAACGCTTAGAGAACTGGAATCTCTTACGAGCTTTCGCACGTCCTGGTTTCTTACGCTCCACCATACGTGGGTCACGAGTTAAGAAGCCTTCTTTTTTCAAAGGAGAACGTAATTCTGCATCTTGCGTTTGAAGTGCACGTGAAATCGCCATACGAAGCGCTTCAGCTTGCCCTTTGATACCACCGCCATCTACGTTAGCCGTTACATCAAATGAACCTACTGTGTTCGTTAAAGCGAAAGGTTGATTAACAACAATCTGAAGAATTTCAGATGGGAAGTAATCAGCTAATACACGGCCGTTGATTTTAATCTGGCCTTTACCTGGTGTCATCGAAATACGAGCTACTGCCGTCTTTCTTCTACCGATTTTACTTGTTATTTCTGCCATTTTCTTAGTGTCCGTTAAAACTTAATTTCTTTTGGTTGTTGAGCTGCGTGAGGATGTTCTGATCCTGCATAAACGAATAGGTTGTTGAATAAAACACGACCTAAACGATTTTTAGGTAACATACCTTTCACCGCTGATTCTACAACACCTCTTGGGTTCTTAATTAAAACCTCACGTGGAGTTGCGAAACGTTGACCACCTGGGTAACCCGTGTGACGGATATACACCTTGTCTGTCATTTTCTTACCAGTTAAGCGAATTTTGTCCGCGTTGATAACGATAACTTGATCGCCACAATCAACGTGTGGAGTGTAAGAAGGCTTGTGCTTTCCACGAATGATTTTCGCAATTTCAGAACAAACACGTCCCAAAACTTGATTTTCAGCATCTACAACAAACCAAGCTTTCTGTACAGTAGCTTTGTTTGCGGAGATGGTTTTGTAACTTAAAGTATCCACTTGTTTATAATTTAACTGTTTGAATCGTTTCCACCTAGACCACGGAATTTGTCTAAAGGAATTGATTATGACCTATTTTATCTTTCAAACGGGCATTCAATCGAAAAATGGGAGTGCAAATTTATAAAATCTTGATTTGATATGCAAGTGTCTAATTGAAAATGTTTTAGAACAAAAAAAGGGAGACCTTTCGAGCCTCCCTTATCTTTTAAAATCTGAATATTATAAGTCACTCAAATCGAAACTTTCCATGAAAGCCGTTGTGAATTGACCAGATTTGAAAGTCGGATCATCCATTAACTTAATATGGAAAGGAATCGTGGTTTTGATACCCTCAATCACGAATTCTTGCAAGGCACGCTTCATGCGAAGTAATACTTCTTCGCGGCTTTGGCCTGAAACGATCACTTTCGCAATCATCGAATCGTAATTAGGTGGGATTGTGTAGCCAGAATAGACGTGTGAGTCAATACGGACGCCGTGGCCACCTGGAAGGTGAAGATTTGTGATCTTACCTGGTGATGGACGGAAACCATTCGCTGGATCCTCTGCGTTAATACGGCATTCAAGAGCGAATAACTTAGGGAAGTAGTTTTGGCCCGAAATCGGAATGCCTGCGGCTACCTTAATTTGCTCCTTAATTAAATCAAAATCGGTTACTTCTTCTGTAATCGGATGCTCTACCTGGATACGGGTATTCATCTCCATGAAGTAGAAATCTCCGTTTTTATCCACTAAGAACTCAATGGTTCCAGCGCCTTCGTACCCGATGGCCGTAGCACCTGCAATCGCAGCATCCCCCATTTTCTTACGTAATTCGTCAGAAAGGGCAGGGGAAGGAGTTTCTTCACATAATTTTTGGTGACGACGTTGAATCGAGCAATCGCGTTCTGACAAGTGACATGCTTTGCCAAATTTATCTCCCACGATTTGGATTTCAATATGACGAGGCTCCTCTACATATTTCTCCATGTACATCGCATCGTTTCCAAAAGCCGCCGCTGATTCCATCTTCGCATCTTCCCATAATTTGTCAAATTCTGACTCCTCACGAATGATACGCATCCCGCGGCCACCACCACCAGCCGTAGCTTTGATGATTACCGGGTATTTAATGGCTTTCGCTAATTCTTTTGCTTCTTCCACGGTGTCAATTAAGCCGTCAGAACCAGGTATAACCGGAACTCCTGCCTTTTTCATCGTGTCTTTCGCTGTCGCTTTGTCCCCCATCGAATTAATCATGTCTGCCGAAGCACCGATGAACTTAATCCCATGTTCTGAACAAATACGCGAGAATTCTGCATTCTCAGAAAGGAAACCGTAACCCGGGTGAATCGCATCTGCTCCAGTCACTTCTGCAGCCGAAATAATTGCCGGAATACTTAAATAGGATTGTCTGCTGGGCGGAGGTCCGATACAAACGGCCTCATCCGCAAAGCGAACGTGTAAACTGTCGCGGTCGGCGGTAGAGAAAACAGCCACCGTTTTGATGCCCATCTCCTTACAAGTCCGAATAATACGCAAGGCAATTTCCCCGCGATTCGCTATTAATATCTTTTTAAACATAGATTACGCTTTTTCAACCACGAATAAAGGTTGATCAAATTCTACTGGACTTGCATTATCAACTAAGATTTTAACGATCTTTCCAGAGATCTCTGAATCGATTTCGTTAAATAATTTCATGGCTTCGATCACACACAAGGTCTTGCCTGGAGCGATTTCTGATCCTACTTCTACGAAATTATCTTTATCTGGACCAGCTGCACGGTAGAATGTACCGATCATAGGTGATTTAACCGTGTATAAATTATCTGCTACGGGAGCCGGAGCTGCTGGCGCCGCTGGTGCTGCCGCTGCCGGAGCTGCCGCTACTGGAGCTGCTGCTGGCGCTGCCGCTACTACACTTACGACTGGTGCTGCTTCTCCAAATTTCTTAACAGAAACCTTTAATCCTTCTGTTTCGATGCTAACCTCAGCTAGCGGAGATTTTGCGATGTAATCTAGTAATCGCTGAATTTCTTTAGTATCCATTCTTTTTTGTTAATTAAGCGCTACAAAGGTAGCTAATTATTTTACACGCTCAGCGTATGAATAGGTTCTTGTATCTACTTTTATTACTTCATCTTGTTCGATGAAAATAGGCACGGTAATTGTCGCCCCCGTTTCAACCGTTGCTGGTTTCTTAGGGGAATTAGCCGTATCGCCACGAACGCCTGGCTCTGTATACGTTACCTTCAATTCTACGAATGGAGGCAATTCACAAGATAAAGCAGCATCGTTTTCGGTGTTGATCAAAATCTCCACCTCTTGGCCTTCTTTCATCAAATCTGCCATCACGCACAAATTCTCGTTTAACAGAATTTGCTCGAATGACTCTTGGTCCATGAAGTTGTAGCCAAATTCATCTTTAAAGATGAATTGGAATTTTCTGCGCTCCACACGAACTGGGTAGATCGCCACGCCTGAGTTAAACGTATTATCGATTACTTTTCCAGAGGTCAAAGAACGTAATTTAGTCCGAACGAAAGCCGGGCCTTTTCCTGGTTTTACGTGAAGGAATTCAATGATCGAGTATAAGTCGTCATTGTATTTAATCACCATCCCATTTTTAATGTCTGCTGTAGTTGCCATTTCTAATTATTTAGGGTCGTATGCCCATTTAACGTAAGCTGATCCCCATGTAAATCCTCCACCGAAGGCTGCTAAGATCAGATTATCTCCTTTTTTTAGTTTGTTTTCGTAATCCCAAAGACAAAGCGGAATCGTCGCCGCCGTCGTATTTCCATATTTCTGGATGTTCAACATCACCTTATCATCACTCACACCCATGCGGCTTGCCGTCGCATCAATAATACGTTTGTTCGCTTGGTGCGGAACTAAGTATTTAATATCGTCACCCGTTAAGTGATTGCGTTCCATAATTTCTGCCGAAACATCTGCCATACGCGTCACCGCAAATTTAAATACAGATTGTCCTTCTTGGCGAATATAATGCCATTTTGCCTCTACTGATTCTACCGTAGGAGGGTAGGCGCTACCGCCCCCTTTTTGCATTAAGGATTCACATCCTTCTCCATCTGATTTCAAGATAAAGTCTTGTACCCCTAAACCTTCAAAATTTGGTTCTAGCATCACCGCTGCCGCACCATCCCCAAAAAGAATGCACGTCGTACGATCCGTATAATCCACAATCGAAGACATTTTATCAGCTCCCACAACCACGATTTTCTTGTAACGACCTGATTCGATGAAGGCAGTACCTGCACCTAAGGCATTTAAGAAACCAGAACAAGCCGCTGCTAAGTCAAAGGAAGCCGTTTCACGGATGCCTACTGCCTTGCAGATCAAGTTCGAAGCGGAAGGGAAAAAGTAATCTGGAGTTACCGTCGCACAGATGACCATATCTACTTCTTCTGGCTTGGTATTGGTTTTCTTCAAGAGATCCTCCACGGCTTTGGCCCCCATAAAAGACGTTCCCAGGCCTTCGCCCTTCAAAATACGTCTTTCTTTGATGCCGGTCCGAGAGGTAATCCACTCGTCGTTTGTATCAATGATTTTTTCTAGTTCTTGATTCGTCAGCACATAATCCGGTACATATCCTGCGACTCCGGTGATGGCTGCACTTATTTTTTGGCTCATAATGATTATTGGTTCTCGATGGCGGCCTTAATCTTTCCGCAAACATCTGATTCTACGACGGATCTACATAATTTAATCATGTTTTTAATTGCCAAAGGACTCGACGCCCCGTGTGCAATTATCACATTTCCATTAATCCCGATGATCGGGCTACCGCCGTATTTTTCGTAATTCGTATTCTCGACAAAGTCATTTGTAATCCCTTGGTCTTTCATAATCTTGTAGATAGATTCCCCCATCTTCAAAATAATGTTTCCCGTAAATCCGTCCGTCACAATGACGTCTGCTTTGTTTTTAAAGAAGTCTTTTCCTTCGATGTTGCCAATGAAGTTGATCTTCTTGTTTTCTTTTAAAAGGGCATGTGTCGCTAGTGAAAGGATGTTTCCTTTTTGCTCTTCCTCACCAATGTTCATCAAACCTACGCGTGGCGCTTTCTTTCCTGTAGTAGCCTCAAAATACACAGAGCCTAAGACCGCAAATTGATCTAGCATCTCTGGCTTGCAATCCGCATTCGCGCCAATATCCAGCATCAAAGCATAGGTGCCGTCCTCTTGTGGAACGAAACCGGCAATCGCTGGGCGAGAAATTCCTTCGATGGTTTTCACAGAAAATAAAGATCCGACCATCATAGCGCCGGTATTTCCTGCAGATGCAAAGACGTCTGCTTTGCCTTCTTTTAAAAGATGAAACCCAACTCCGATACTGGAATTGGGTTTTTGAGATAGTGCCTTGGTTGGATGCTCACCCATTTCAATTACTTGATCCGCAGGAATGATGACAATTTGCTTGCCTGCATACCCGTGTTTCGCTAATAATTGCTCGATGGTGTCCTGAGGACCTACGGCTAATATGGTGTCGTCGTTTGAAAGACTTGGTAACGCTAAAAGTATTCCTTCTAATACAGCTTCTGGAGCATAATCCCCACCCATCACATCAACGGCTATTTTCATTTAATTATGTTTAATTACTAAAGCTTTTGGCAAAAATAGCATTAAATTTAGTCAAAAAATAGCATTTTAACGGGATTTTTTCAGTTTTACTGAAAAAACAGAGAAAAGCTGCAGTCTATCAGGGAATTACTTAACCGTGAATCCTTCTACGATCATTTTTCCTTTGTAGAACAAGTTACCTTCATGTACGTGAGCACGGTGGTAAAGGTGAGTTTCGCCTGTTTGAGGATCTACTCCTAAATGCTTAGGAGTCCCGAAATCATGCGCTCTTCTTGTATCACGACGAGTAGTAGAGATTTTTCTTTTAGGATGTGCCATTGTATTGTTATTTATTAATTATTGTCTGTTAATTTTTTCAATGCTGCCCATCTCGGATCCATTTCTGGCTCCTGATCGGCTTTATTTTCGTCTTCTGGGTCTGTTGTGTAAATCAACTCGCCATCTACATGCTCTTCTAAAGGTTTCACAAACCGAGGGTGCAATTTCTTCATAGGCACCTGCAAGGCAATGAAATCAAATAAATCTTGCGATAAATCTAATTTAGGCGACTTTCTATCTAGTAAGAATAAATTATCTCCCATATCTTCATTGTGATCCGAATATTTGTAGATAATCTTCTCATCAAGGTGGATGGGGAATTCAAATTCCTCATTTGATCGATCGCAAATTAATTTCAAATGGCCATCAATAGTCAGTCTTACCTGAATCATAGTGGCCGATTTATCTAACGTCGCTTTTGCGTTAAATTCGCCTTTTTGGACCCATTCCTGCTCGAAAGCAGCGAAAAATTCGTCGTTTCCAGTGAAGGAATACTGGTATACTTTATCCTCTAAAGAAAGTATCGGTATCTGGTATGCTTCTAGGACGTTCATTTTCACTCTTGGGTAAAAAAGAATGCGAAATTACGAAAATATTCGAAAACAGCAATAGTTGCGCTGAACAAATTCGTAATTTCGAGGCATGAAGCATTGGAGTCCAGCTGTAAAAGCATTTTTAGGGATCTTTATTTTTTACGAAGTAGTAGGTTGGCTTTTTGTCAGCGCCTACGAACGTCTCGATCAGCTTCAATGGATCAACGGAAATAATTCTCCTCTAGCAGACCTGGCCTTTCAAGCCCTAACATCCATCGCCGAAGTCGTTCTACCTATTTTGCTATTACTTTATTTGCTGCGTTTTAAGAGAGCTTATGCCTTATCCTATGTGTATTCGTATGCTTTGTCTACTGGGTTAATTCAGGGGTTAAAGCATTTTGTATTTACTGACAGCTTGCGGCCATTAGCCTATTTTGCTAGTTCAGGCGTTAAATGGCACATCATTCCAGGACTGTTAATCAGTGAATTTAATTCTATGCCGTCCGGACACACGGGGGCGGCCTTTTTTATGTTCTTTTGGGTGGCGGTGCTATTGCGTCGCTGGTTTTGGGGAGCGCTAGCGGGGTTAATTGCCGTAGGCGTTGCCTATTCTAGAGTCTATTTATTTCAACATTTTCCGGTGGATACCCTCGTGGGAGCGGCCATCGGAGTAGGCTCTTCGGCCTTATTCTATTCGATCCTATATGCTAAGAGCCCTTCAAAATAAACCTTACCTTTTCTGGGCGCTCGTGGGAGCGGCGGTCTACATTCCTTTTTTGGGGTCGACGCATTTGTTCGATTGGGATGAGGTGAATTTTGCGGAATCGGCGAGGGAGATGATCGTGTCGGGGGATTTTTTAAGCGTCCAAATCAACTTTCAACCCTTCTGGGAGAAGCCACCATTGTTCCTTTGGCTGCAGGCGCTGAGTTTTATGGCTTTTGATTCGTTCTCGGGTCAATCAGACATTTCGATGGAATTTGCCGCGCGTTTTCCTAATGCGATCATTGGGATTGCCACGCTTTGGTCACTGTATGCGATAGGGAAGAAGACTTGGGGTGCGAATTTTGGTAACCTGTGGGCCTTTTCTTATCTGGTCGCGATCACACCGCATGTATACGCGAGTTCCGGGATTATCGATCCGCTATTCAACTTGTTGATATTTCTAGGCGTTTATTTCTTTTCGGAGTTCTTTCAGGATTCGACTCGTTTTAAAAATGTCATATTTGCGGGTATTTCGATTGGTTTAGCCTTATTAACCAAAGGTCCAGCGGCTTTGCTCCTCTGGGCATTAACCCTTTTGTTCGTGGGGATATTGTACCGTTCTAAAGTGAATGGCCGATTGTTCACTGGCGCCGTAATAGCGGGATTGATCTCCGTATTTTTCTTTGTGGCTTGGTATGGTTTGATTGCCTATAAATTCGGGTGGCAGATCATTGAAGACTTTTTTACCTACCAAGTACGATTGATGACTACGGGGGATGCCGGCCATGGACAACCTTTTTATTACCACTTTGTGGTCTTGTTGATCGGATGTTTTCCGGTGTCGATTTGGGCGGGAGCACGGTTGTTTCGTTGGAAGCGGGAGGAATTGGACTTTTCGAACTGGATGAAAGTGCTATTCTGGGTGGTATTGATCCTATTCAGTATCGTGAAGACGAAAATTGTGCACTATTCGTCTATGTGCTGGATTCCGTTGACTTATTTCTCTGCGGTGGTGTTGCAGGAATGGCAGGCAGGTGGATTTCGCTTTAATTGGAAATACAACACGGCGATCGGCTTTGTGGGTTTATTATTAGCCACGGTGTTAACGGCGGTTCCATTCATTGGCCAAAACGCGGGCCTAATCGCTCCTTACATCAAAGACGTATTCGTGCAAGGTAATTTGCAGGCGCCGGTATATTGGGCGGGTTGGGAGTTTTTGATCGGTGTAGCGTTTGCAGCTGTCGTGATTTATTACTTGTTCTCGAAGAAACTACATACGTTAATGGCAGCGTCACTTGTGACGATTATGGCCTACATGGCCATAGTTGTGCCTAAAATAGAGGGATATACACAGGCAACGGTGATTGATTTTTACATTGCGAAGGTGGGCCAAAAAGTCTACATCGAACCCGTCGGATTCAAGTCCTACGCGCACCTCTTGTATTTTCAAAAGCCCGCAGGAAGTCCCGCGGGCGATGAATTGTTAGCTGCAAAAAAGCTAGATAGACCGGCTTATTTCATCATGAAAGCGGATGCCGAGGATAAGTTCAAATACCACCCGAACTTGATCTTTATGAAAGAAGAGAATGGATTCCTCTTCTACAAGCATCGCTAATTAAACTCCTGGGAAGAAGAATGCGCCTTCGATGGCCGCATTTTCGTCAGAATCTGATCCGTGAATGGCGTTTGCCTCTAAGGATTTGGCAAATTGCTTACGTATAGTTCCTTCTGCTGCTTCAGCTGGATTAGTCGAACCAATGAAAGTGCGGAAATCAGCTACCGCATTTTCTTTCTCCAAAATCATCGGGATAATCTCGCTCTTCGACATGTAGTCGCAAAGGCTTTGAAAAAAAGGACGCTCACTGTGGATGGCATAAAATTGACCAGCTTGCTCCGGGCTCATTTTTAATTTCGTGATAGCTACAATTTTGTAACCAGCTTTTTCAATTTGTTGAATGATGGGACCTGTATGACCGTCTGCGACCGCATCCGGCTTAATCATCGTAAAAGTTCTATTTGTTGACATTGGTATAATTTTCAACAAATTTATCTCTAACTTTGCGTTCGCCCAAATTTATTTCCGGCAATACCAATTTATGACCTCCATTTCTGAGTTAAAAGCCCAACTAATTCCCGGCACAAAAGCTGTGATCACTGCCCATTACAATCCGGATTCGGATGCAATTGGTTCGACGCTTGCTTTTCAAGGATATTTAGCGAAAAAAGGCATTCATGCAACGGTGGCGGTACCTTCTGCGGTATCAGCTAACTTGAAATGGATGCCCGGTGCGGCTGATATTTTAGCATATGACGAGCTTATTCACAAAGTGCAAATCGATGCGCTAGTGGAGGAAGCTGATTTTATTTTCTGTTTGGATTTCTCTGGCATTCAAAGACTGCACAATATGGCACCCTTGGTGCGTAAGTCGAGGGCTAAAAAGGTGGTGATTGATCACCACTTGGATCCGGAAGACTTTGGCGATTATTATTACCATCGAACCATAGCGGCGTCTACCTGTGAATTAATTTATGATTTAATTCTAGAATGGGGCGATGAAAATCTGCTGGATCCAGCGATAGGTTCTTGCTTATATTCGGGTATCATGACGGATACAGGCTCTTTTCGCCATCCTAATACCACGGCTCACGTGCACACTGTGGTGGCTGCTTTAATCGAATTAGGAGTGAATACCAATGAGGTTCATCGCAAGGTATTCGACTCGTCTAGTATGGATCGTTTGAAGTTTATTGGCCATGTTTTAGGCCAAAGAATGGACTACCTACCCGAGTTTCACCTCGCTTTCATGTGGATTACGGCGGAGGATTTAACAAAATTTAATTCTCAAGCGGGTGACACAGAAGGCATCGTAAATTATGGTTTGCAAATTACCGGTTGTGTGTGGTCAATATTGATGATTGAGCGTCCAGACGGCGTAAAGCTCTCTTTTAGATCTATCGAACCTTTTGCTGTGAATGAATTTGCTTCGAAATACTTTGAAGGCGGCGGCCATAAAAATGCCTCCGGTGGACGTTTTTCAGGGGGAAGTTTAGAAGAGGCGAAGAAAAAACTAATGGAAGTGTTACCTTTGTATCTTTCTGAAATAAATCGAGTTAAAAATTCATAAAATCAAAATCATGCGTAAACAACTAGCAGTAATTTTAGTAGCGGCAATGGCACTAGCTTCGTGTAACAATGTCGAAGTAGTAGACGGGGTTAAAATCCAAAAACACGAACATGATGATAGCGCCGCTAAATTAAAAGAGGGTGATATCATTACGTTTGATTTGGTGATCAAAAACGATGCCGATTCTACGATCAAAGATTCTCGTAAAGAAGGCAAGCCTTTACAAGATTTAGTACCACCTGCTGCGACTGCAGGTGCTTTCAAGGGTTCATTTGAGAACGGTTTACGTTTATTATCAGTTGGTGATAGCGCTACTATTTTTGTTCCAGTGGATAGCTTATTTAAAGACGCAAACCAACCTGTTCCTCCATTCTTGAAGCGTGGAACTGATATCCGTTTCATTGTTAAAATCAAGAAATCTCAATCTCGTGCTGATTTTGAAAAAGACATGGCTAAATTATCGGCTGAGCAAACAGGCAAAGACGCTAAATTAATCGAAGCTTATGTTGCTAACTCAGGTAAGCAATTCACAAAAACATCTACCGGATTATACGCCTCTATTTCTAATCCAGGCGTGGGTGAAGGTCCTAAAATGGGCGAGTCCTGGGAAGTAAACTATATCGGTACTTTCTTGGATGGAAAAGAATTTGACAAAGGTGCAGGTGTTGCGATGCCTCCAGTAGGTCAATTAGTTCCAGGATTCAACGAAGCATTAATGTTGTTGAAAAAAGGAGGAAAAGGTACTTTTGTGATCCCATCAGCGTTAGGCTATGGTGCTCAAGGTGCAGCTCCACGTATCCCTGCAAATGCTATTTTAGTATTTGAATTAGAAGTATTGTCTAAGAAATAATTGAATGAAAGTTTTCGGATTCCTATTTATTGCCTTTTTTACGTTTTCTTGTTTGTCTGATATTGCCTTAGAGGACGATGTGAAAAAGAAGGAAAATCAAACACAGATTTTAGCCTATTTTGCTAGCCAAAGTCAAAGTCCAATTGCTTTGTCAAATGGAGGCTATTATTTTGTGACTAAATCGAATCCATCAGGGGAATTAGCGTCTAAGGGCGATTCGCTTTTTGTGCACTATGAGTTTTCTAACCTGGTTTCAGGGAAGGTGTTGGATAGTACAAATCGGGCGACTAATTCTCCTTATTTTTTTCGTTACGGGTTTAGTTACCCTGTTTTTGCGTCATTGATGTCTGCACTTAGGGAAGGCGAGCAGGCTACCTTAGTTTTGCCAGGTACGTCACAATCTTTTCCTGATTTGCCAGCCTATGTACCTATGAAGGTAAAAGTGAAATCATATGTAGTTCGTACACAAGATGACATGATCCGCGAGTATATTGCACGCAATGCCTATTCTGTCACTGAAACGCAAGATAACGGCCTTCGTTATATTCGTTTACAAGCGGGAACAGGCGATTTACCCGTTCAAGGGAAAATTGTTAAAATTAAATATATTGGCCGCTTTCTAAGCTCAAAAGCCTTTGATGGTAATATGGCTAGAACTGATAGTTTGAGCGTTACCGTGGGTGGCACTCAGACTGTTCCTGGTTTTCAAATGGGTGTTGAGAAAATGAGATTAGGTGAGAAAGCAGTAATTGTTTTCCCTTCAGCTCTAGGTTATGGTTCTAATGGAAATTCAAGTATACCGGGGTACACGCCCTTATGTTTTGAAATCTACGTTGCTAAAATTGAATAATTATGTGGAAGTATTTTGTTTTGTTTTTTGCCATAGCAATTAGTTTAACAAGTTGTTCAGTGGATAATCCTGTGGAAAAACAGGTTTCTCTGAATGACCAGGATATCCAAAATTACCTAAAACAGCGCAATTTAACGTATCAAAAAACGACGGATGGAATGTATTATAATATCGTTCCGTCTGGTTATACAGTTGCGCCCGCAGTAACTGACCTAGTTACTTTACATTATAAATTGACTTTATTAGATGGTACATTCGTTGATTCTACTTCTAAAGCAGCTAGTCAATCGAAGTCAATCATTTATGGGGTATCGCAAAGCATGTTTACACTTCCTGTTTCTTATATGAAGGCGGGAGACAAGGGTACTTTTTTGTTGCCGTCATCACTTGCTTTTGGAGGTAACGCTTTTGGTAGTGTTCCTGCCTATTCTGTTATTAAGGCAGAAATTGAGGTTTTATCGGTTAAAAACCAAGCAGCACAAATCAGTTCAATGCAAACAATTTATGGTTTTTCTAATCCTGAGATTACTAGTTCTGGTTTAGTCTTCCAAAAAATAGTTGAAAAGCCAACTGCCGCAGCTGTGACAAAAGGGCAAGCGGTTAATGTGAATTACCTGGGTCGTTTGGGTTATGGTTATATTCAAACTGATGCAAGCAATAAAGTTATTTATGATTCTAAATTTGGGTCAGGTGCGTTAAACTTTAACGTGGGTGCTGGACAATTAATCCCCGGATTCGAGGAAACCGTTTTAAAGTTGAAAGTAGGAGAAAAGGCGAAAGTTATTTTACCCTATACGATTGCTTATGGTACGACAGGAAATACATCCATTCCAGGTTATTCGCCATTATACTTTGAAATAGAGGTAGTTTCTGCTCAGTAATGCGTCCCATTCTTTATCTAGCGACTCAAAACAAGCATAAAGTGGAAGAACTTAGTGCCTTGTTGCAAGATCATTTTAACGTCCGTGATTTAAATACTTTAGCTCTTACAGAGGAGATTCCTGAAACGGGATCTACCTTAACCGAGAACTCCTTACAAAAAGCCCGCTACATCGCGGAAAAATTCCAAGTTTCTTGTTTAGCAGATGATTCAGGACTCGAAGTGGAAGTTCTAAATGGAGCTCCAGGCGTTTATTCTGCCCGTTATGCAGGAGAGCCTAAAAATGATCAAGCGAATCTTCAATTGCTCCTAGGTAATTTAGCTGGGATTACGAATCGCAACGCGCGCTTTGTTACCGTTTTGACTTATTATTCCGAGGGTTCTTACCATTCTTTCGAAGGGGAGATAAAAGGCGCCATCGTGGAGGCGCCAAGGGGTACGAAAGGTTTTGGTTATGATCCTATTTTTCAACCAGAAATGGAGACTCGTACATTTGCCGAAATGACCTTGGCAGAAAAGAATAAAATCGCCCATAGGGCGCGTGCTTTGGAGAAATTCAAAAACTTCTTAGACGAAACACAGAAATGTGCCGACGTATAGTGGATTATTCATTTCCCTTCTTATTTTTGTAGCGTTTGCAATTAAATGCCCCTCCATGAAATTGAAATTCAGCATATTGCTGGCATTTTTCTTATACTTTACGGTTTTTCAGTCTAGTGGTCAATTTGTGATCAAAGGGCGAGTGACTGATGCTAAGAATGGAGATCCTATTCCGTTTGCTTCTGTAGGCCTTGTAGGCGTAAGTCAAGGAGCGACGACGAACTTTCAAGGGGAGTTTACGTTAAATTCAAAATATTCAGCGGATAGTCTTTTTGCTTCCTTTGTAGGCTATAAAAAGCGTGTAAAGAAAATAACACGTGGTTCTAAATTACAGGAAGTTGACTTTCAGCTAGATCCCACTGGCCGCGAAATGGCAGAGGTCATTGTGTATTCAGGTGAAAATCCGGCATTTAAAATCCTACGAGGAGTAATTCGCAACCGCGAAAAGAATGATCGATCAAAGCTTTCTGCCTATGAATATGATTCCTATGCGAAGATGGAACTCGACGTGGACAATATATCTGAGAAGTTCAAGGAGAAAAAGGTGATGAAAGACATCGCTCAGGCGATCAAGAAGTTTGAGAAAATAGCCGGAGAGGATGGGAAACTTGTTATACCAACTTATATCTCGGAGTCCGTGGGTAAGTTTTACTATTTGGAAAGCCCGCAACGTAAGAAAGAAACCATTTTAAAGACCAACATTAAGGGTGTGGGTGTAAAGGATGGTTCCTTGATTTCACAATTAGTAGGTGGAAATTTGGTAGCAAATTATAATTTCTACCAAAACTATGTCGGCTTCTTTGGAAAGGATTTTGCGAGTCCAATCGGAGATAACTGGAAAGGAAGTTATTCTTACTTTTTAGGGGATACGGTGAATGTGGATGGCCATGTTTGCTACCAAATGGATTTTGACCCTAAAAACCCGATGGACCTTGTTTTTAGAGGTCAAATGTGGATTGATACCACGTCTTTTGCCCTTGTTCAAATCGATGCGGCTGTAGATAAAGGGGCTAATTTGAATTTTATCGATAAGATCAAAATCTCGCAGGAATTAGAGCAAACCAGTTCAGGTGCTTGGTTACCAGCGCGTACTCGATTCCTGATAGACCTTGAAGAAATCACGAAAGGGAGCGCCGGGATGCTATTGAAGATGTATATCTCGAATAAGGATTTCGTAGTGAATAAACCACATGAAGTAGGATTCTATGATTTAACTTCAGAGGTCGCCGAAGATGCGATGCAGCCCAATCCCGAGTTTTGGAAATATGCACGTCACGAACCTTTAAGTACGCAAGATATCATGGCCTCAGCCTTGATTGATTCCGTTCAAAATCTGCCTATCGTCCGAACCTATGTCGAAATTGCAGAGATTATTCTGAGCGGATACAAGAAATTCAATGACATTGAAGTGGGTCCTTATGTCTCCAGTTTTGCTGTGAATAAAATTGAAGGCGCACGCCTACGTATAGGTTTTAGAACGAATGCAAACTTTGACAAACACTGGATTTTAAGAGGAAATGTTGGTTTTGGGACGAAAGATTTAATCCCTAAATATTCCGCGGAGGTGAATTATTTATTCTCTAAAAAGAAATGGACCGTCGCTGGTTTGCGCCATTCCTATGATATTGAGCGGGTGGGCTTAACGCCTGAACTCATCGGAGACAATAAATTGTTTTATTCCTTTACCCGGTGGGGGGCCTTTTCAGGAGCCTTCTTCAGACGTGAATCCGAAGCCTTTTTCTCTTCAGAATTCTACAAAGGTTTAACGGTCACTACCTCTTTGAATACCCGTTCATTTGATCCGTTATTCCGTTTTCAATACCGGTTAAATCCTGAGCTAGGACGTGCATCATCGGTACAAGATTATTATCAAGAGACCTTCGCTACCGTAGAGTTACGTTTTGCTAAAAACGAGACCTTCATTATGAATGGCAACGAGCGAATTACGTTAGCCACGAAACGTATTCCAGTTATTACGCTTAAATACCAACACGGATTTAAGGGCTTTTTAGGGGGTGATTTTACCTATGATCGCGTCACGCTGAAGGCTTACCAAACCTTCCGCTTAGGGACTTTAGGTCGTTCAGATTATACCTTTACGGCGGGATATACGCCATCTAATTTACCAGCGCCGTTATTGTTCCCTCACTTAGGAAATGAGACGTTCTTCTTTGTCCGTTCTGCCTATTCTACCATGAATTATTTTGAATTCGTGAGTGATCAATATGCCTCGATTCAATACAATCACAATTTTGAAGGTTTATTATTCAACCGAATCCCACTGATCAAGAAATTGAAATGGCGCTTTATTGCTTCAGGAAATATTTTGATGGGTAGTCAACGTACGGCAAACCACGAAATTATGAAGGATGTGAATAGTCCATTGCGCTCAAAGTTCTTAGATCAATACTCCTTTGATTCCTTAGATCCGAACAAGCCTTTTGCCGAAGTCGGTTATGGTATTGATAATATTTTCAAAATTTTGCGCGTGCAAGCCTTCCATCGCTTGACCTATTTAGATCACGGAAATCCGCAACGATTTAGGTTGATGGCTTCGGTTAATTTCTCATTTTAGAACATTACAAAGACGAAAGTTTAAACATTTCAAGAATGTTTTTGATGAATTTGATTTCATAAACTCGTCGCCCTATATTTACAAGGTTACAACCATTCTATTATGCTATTCATACTTGTGGGCCTTTCATTACTAAGCTACCTGTTGGGATCTATCCCGACAGCGATTTGGTATGGAGATCGCTACCACGGTATCGATATTCGCCAGCATGGAAGTGGTAATGCAGGGGCCACCAATACGTTTCGCGTATTAGGTAAAAAGGCGGGGTCCATCGTTTTATTCGTCGATGCTTTAAAAGGCTTTGCCGCGGCTAGTTTAGCCACTGTACTTTATTCTTTTGGATTAGTGGATTGGGAATCGTGTGTTAGCTTGAAGATACTATTTGGTTTCTTAGCCATCATTGGTCATTTACTACCTGTTTTCTGTGATTTTAAAGGAGGGAAAGGAGTGGCAACCACATTAGGGATGGTGATTGCTCTTCATCCTCAGGCCGCATTAGTTAGTAGTCTGGTCTTTTTGCTCGTTTTTGCGATTTCGCATTATGTTTCATTAGGTTCGATGGTAACCTCTTTAGTCTTTCCTTTATTGCTTCAATTTGGGGTGTTTGGGAAAGAATTACCTATTTTGATTTATTTCGGATTTATCATTTCCTTTTTAGTGATTTTTACGCACCGTAAAAATATCGGTCGAATCATTTCAGGTACGGAAAATCGGATGTATCTTATTCCTCTAAAAGGACGTTTATAGCCTTTCTATCTTCATTTATTATGCAATCAACACACGAATTTATTGCCGCTCACAAGGATCGGTTTTTGGCGGAGCTTTTGGACTTATTACGTATTCCATCCATTTCGGCTGATCCTGCTTATGCAGGTGATGTACGCAAGGCGGCGGAATGGGTAGCTAACAATTTGCGAGCTGCTGGTGCAGACCACGTTCGATTAGAAGAAACACCGGGTTACCCGATTGTCTACGGGGAGAAAATGGTGGATCCCTCTGCGCCTACTGTGTTAGTGTATGGTCATTATGATGTGCAGCCGGCGGATCCGTTAGACCTTTGGGATAATCCTCCTTTTGAACCTGTCATTAAAGATGAAGTCATTTACGCACGTGGTGCTTGTGATGATAAAGGACAGGTATTTATGCACCTAAAGGCATTTGAATCCATGTTGGCTTCGGGTAATTTAGTCTGCAACGTGAAATTCATGATTGAAGGAGAAGAGGAAATTGGGTCAGATAATCTGGGCAATTTCGTGGCTGCGAATAAAGACTTATTACAGGCGGATGTCATCTTGATTTCTGATACGTCCATTATTGCAAATGATATTCCGTCCATCGACGTGGGTTTACGCGGTTTGAGTTATATGGAAGTGGAAGTGCAGGGGCCTAACCGTGATTTGCACTCCGGTGTGTATGGCGGTGCGGTAGCGAATCCGATTAATATTTTATGCCAAATGATTTCTTCGATGCACGATGAATTCAATCACATCACGATTCGAGGTTTTTATGATGGAGTGATGGAAGTAAGCGCGGTTGACAGAGCAGCGATGGCGAAGACACCTTTCAATTTAGAGGCGTATGAAAAGGATCTAGGTATCGATACGGTATATGGCGAAAAAGGATTCACTACATTAGAACGTGCCTCGATTCGTCCTACATTAGACGTGAATGGAATTTGGGGAGGATATACAGGCGAGGGTGCGAAAACGGTATTGCCATCTAAGGCATTTGCCAAAATCTCGATGCGCCTTGTGCCTAATCAATCTTCAGCAGAAATTACTCGTTTGTTTACGGAACACTTTAAAGCGATAGCGCCTAAAGGGGTGAAGGTGAAGGTGACAGCGCACCACGGTGGTGAGGGTTATTTGATGCCTACAGATAGTATCGCTTTCCAGGCGGCTTCAGAGGCGATGACCACGACTTTTGGAAAAGAACCGGTGCCCACACGTGGTGGCGGAAGTATTCCTATCGTTGCTTTGTTTGAGAAAGAATTAGGGATTAAGTCGATTTTGATGGGTTTTGGCCTAGATTCAGATGATATTCACTCGCCTAATGAGCATTATGGCCTATTTAATTTTTACAAAGGGATAGAGACGATTCCTCATTTCTTTACCAACTTCGCAGCATTATCGAAATAATATGGCCGAAAATTTAAGTGCTTTAGCAACGGAATCTAGCTCTACGTATGACAATCTGGAGCAACAAACGGTAGATACGATCTTGCGTCAAATTAACGCAGAGGATAAAACGGTTCCTTTGGCAGTCGAAAAAGTCATTCCTGCGATTGAAGCTTTAGTGCACGAAATCGTCAAGCGAATGAAGCAAGGCGGTCGTCTGTTTTACATCGGTGCCGGAACTTCCGGTCGCTTAGGTGTAGTCGATGCATCTGAATGCCCACCCACCTATGGCGTACCACACGACTGGGTTATCGGATTGATTGCTGGTGGCGATTCTGCCATTCGAAAGGCGGTAGAGAATGCGGAGGATGACGAAAAACAAGCTTGGCTAGATATGGAAGCTTATGGTATCGACAAACTTGATACGGTAGTCGGTATCGCGGCTTCTGGAAGAACGCCTTATGTGATAGGTGGTTTACGCGATGCAAACGCACGGGGAATCCTAACCGGTTGCATAGTTTGCAATGCTGGGAGTGCCGTAGCTGCTGAAGCGAAATACCCTATCGAAGTGGTGGTGGGTCCTGAGTATGTCACAGGAAGTACTCGAATGAAATCGGGAACTGCCCAAAAACTCGTTTTAAATATGTTGTCCACTGCCGTTATGATCCAATTAGGTCGCGTGAGAGGGAACAAAATGGTGGATATGCAGTTAAGTAATCATAAGTTAGTCTTGCGTGCCATTCGCATGGTTCGGGAAGCAACGGGAGTGAGTGATGAGGTGGCAGCGGAACTTTTAGAAAAACACGGCAGCGTACGAAATGCAGTAGATGCAATTCAAGCAAAATAAATTGGGATAATAACGCTTTAATCCCTTAATTTGTAGAATTAATAATCAAATACCTCTTATGAAAAACGTAACTAAGTTTATTTTAACCTTCGTATTCGGAACAATGGCTTTTGGCTTTCAAGCAAAAGCAGAAGATTTTCCAGCAGACATCAAGCCTCTAATGACTAAATATACTTGCTTCGCTTGTCACAAGCCAGATGCACGTTTAGTAGGACCAGCCTATAAAGATGTGGCTAAGAAAAAATATTCAGTAGATAAAATTGTTGCTTTAATTGCAAAGCCACAGCCGTCTAACTGGCCAGGTTACCCTCCAATGGCGCCTATGACTAACGTGCCTAAAGAAGATGCAGTGAAATTAGCGAAGTATATCAATTCGTTGAAATAATTGATCTAACAGTATAAAAAAAGCCCTCAATCTGATTGAGGGCTTTTTTGTTTTATAAAGCTTTAAGCATCCAGATGTCACATCCATCGTGTCCACTATTTCCCAAAGGATGATCTAATGGCTGGAATCCCACCTTTTCATAGATGGAAACTGCCTTTTTTAATTCCGGCATCGATTCAAGGTACACCTGGGTGTAACTGTTTTCTTTTGCCCAACTCATGGATTTCTCCATCAATTGTTTCCCTAAACCGGTTCCTCTTGCTTCTTTCGCCACATAGAGCTTAACAAGTTCGCAGGTTCCTTGGGGTAAATTTTCCGTGGGAAAGATTCCACAACCGCCTACGACTTTTTCGTCTAGGGTGGCTACGTAATAATACGAGCCGGGAGTGCGGAACAATTCAAATAGGGCATCCGTAGTGGGATCAAAATAAACGGTTCCCGGTTTATTCGCCCCAAATTCCGCCAATGCCGCACGAATTACCTTCGCCAGTGCTTCATTGTCTCTGGATTCAATGGGCCGAATATCCATGTGGGTTATTTTGCGGCTTTCTTCGCAGCTGGTTTTTTCTCTGCTTTTTCAGCTGTTGCCTTTTCTGCCTTAGGAGCTTTCTCTGCTTTCGCAGTAGCTGGGAATAATTCTGGGGTATTGGCTACCAAAATCAAATACCAACTCAAGATTTTTTTGATGTCTGACGCGAATACGCGGTCTGTATCGTAGTTAGGAACTACGGTAGCTAGGGTGCCAAATAATTCAGCATCACTCGCTTTTTTTGCTTCGATAGGTAAAACTCCATTGAATTTAGCGTGGATTTGTAAGAACAAATCAGCTAATGGTAAAGTGCTATCTTGGTGATCATCTAAATACAACGAGATGTCTTTTAACACGGAAATACGTGTTTGGCCACCTACAACTGATTTTTGTTTTGCAGCGTCCAAAGTCTCTACAATCACACCTGTGCGCGTAGGTTTTAACACTTTGTACAATCCACTTTTTCCCGAGATATGGGCAACTTCATTCAATAAATCCATGTTTTTTCGCTTGTTATGGGGGCAAAATTAGTACTATTTCCCTATTCTATAAGGGGATGTTTGAATTAATTCATCGATGGACTTCAAAATTTCCTCGCGCCCCACATGCTTCTCAGCCGAGGTAATAAATAAAGGAGGTAATTCATCCCACATTTCTAAAAGGAAGTTTTTATACACCTCAACACTTTCATTTACCTGCTTTTGGGACAACTTATCTGCTTTAGTAAACACGATGTAAAACGGTATTTCATCCTCCACCATCCGGCTCATGAACTCAATATCCACCGCCTGAGGCTTTAAACGGATATCTAATAGAACAAATAAGCAAGTCAAATTCTCCCGATGGATCAAATAATCAAAGATCATTTTCTCGAACTCCTTGCGTTTTTCCTTGCTGACTTTGGCAAAACCATAACCGGGTAAATCCACTAAATACCACTTCTCATCAATGATAAAGTGATTAATCAACTGTGTTTTTCCAGGCGTCTGCGATGTTTTCGCTAAACCTTTATGAAAGGTTAACGAATTAATCAGAGACGATTTTCCCACATTCGAACGGCCAATAAAGGCAAATTCAGGAAATCTTGCTGGAGGACAATTCTTAAAGTCGGTGTTACTGGTAACGAATTTAGCGTTAATCTGAGCCATAGGGCGGGTGATGATGAAGGACAAAGGTAAGGAAAATAGTCCGAAGGGAAATAGTCCGAAGTCCGAAGGTAGGGAGTTCGGAGGAGATTAGTCCGAAGTCCGAAGGGAAATAGTCCGGAGTCCGTAGGGAGGTAGTCCGCAGGCAATTATCAGATTATTGATACAATAGAAATCATAAAGATCGTTTGAGAGATAAACTTATGAGAGTTACTAGATTTGAAGATTTACTAGTTTGGCAAAAATCAATTGAAATATCATTAACTATCTACAAGCTATTTGCTGTAAATCTAGATTGGGGATTTAAAAATCAAATTCAAAGAGCCTCAGTTTCTATAGCCAATAATATTGCAGAGGGGTTTGATCGAAGTTCAGACAAAGAGTTTAAAAGATTTTTATTTATTGCGTTAGGTTCAGCAAGTGAAGTGCGATCAATGAATTATTTAGGCTTTAAATTGAACTATATTTCAATAGAAGATTTTAATGACTGCAATAATCAGCTAATTGAAATTTCAAAAATGTTAAATGGTCTATCTCGGTCGCTGAACCGAAACGAAGTAAAGTATCTCTAATTCCCTTCGGACTCCGGACTCTTTCCCTCCGGACTCATGTCCTCCGGACTCTCTTCCTTCGGACTAATCCCTTTTGGACTTTTTCCCTTCGGACTCTTTCCCTTCGGACTATTTTCCCTTAACTTTGTGTTAGATATGGAAAAACTACAAAACGATCTACTTCTTCGTGCCGCGCAGGGTTTACCTGTGGAGCGAATCCCGGTTTGGGTGATGCGTCAGGCGGGGAGGATTTTACCAGAATATAGAGCTGTAAGGGCGAAAGCGGGTTCTTTTATTGGTCTAGCGACGCATCCAGAGATGGCGGCGGAGGTGACGATTCAGCCGGTGACGCGTTTTGGGGTGGATGCGGCGATTATCTTTTCGGATATTTTAGTGGTGCCGGAGGCGATGGGTTTGCCCTATGTGATGGAGGAGCAGAAGGGTCCAGTTTTTCCGGAGGTGATTCGGTCGAAAGCGGATTTGGCGAAGATTCGGGATGCAAATCCGGAACAGGATTTGAAGTATGTATTAGATGCGATTAAGATCGTGAAGAAGGAGTTGGCTGGCAAGGTACCTTTGATTGGTTTTGCCGGTGCGCCGTTCACGATTTTCTGTTATATGGTGGAGGGAAAAGGGTCTAAGACTTTTTCTCAGGCCAAAAAGATGTTATATGCCGAGCCTGAACTGGCTCATGCTTTGTTGCAAAAGATTACGGATTCTACGATTTCGTATTTGAAAGCGCAGGTAGCGGCAGGGGCGAATTTGGTCCAAATCTTTGATTCGTGGGCGGGGATTTTGTCGCCAGCTCAGTATTCGGTGTTTTCAACTCCTTATCTAAAACAAATTTGTGATGCCGTGACAGAGGTTCCGGTGACGCTTTTTGCCAAAGGGGCATTCTTTGCTCGCGAGGAAATGGCGGCATTAAATTGTGCGACGATTGGCTTAGATTGGAATATGGATATAGCTGAATCCCGTCGATTAGTGGGGCCTAACAAAACCTTGCAAGGGAATTTAGATCCTTGTGCTTTATATGGCGACTTTAAGACGGTGGAAGCGGAGACCAAGAAGATGATTGATCAATTTGGGACGCAGCGTTACATTGCTAATCTTGGTCATGGAGTTTATCCAGACATTGATCCAGATAAGGTGCAATGTTTCGTGGATACGATCCAAAATTATAAAGCATAAAAAAAAGCCTCGCGATGAACGAGGCTTTTTTGCGTAAAAGCTAAAATCTTATTTCGCCGAATAGTTAGGCGCTTCTTTCGAGATGCTCACATCGTGTGGGTGACTTTCTTTCACACCTGCTGAGGTGATTTTCACGAACTTGGCTTGTTGCATGGCTTCGATAGAAGAAGCTCCGCAGTAGCCCATGCCGGCTTTTAGTCCGCCTACCATTTGGTATAAAATCTCTGTCACTGAACCTTTGAAAGGTACACGCCCTACGATTCCTTCTGGAACTAGTTTTTTAATATCGTCTTCTGCGTCTTGGAAGTAGCGGTCTTTCGATCCGTCTTCCATAGCCTCTAAAGAGCCCATTCCGCGGTATGATTTGAATTTACGTCCTTCCAAAATGATCATCTCACCTGGAGCTTCGTCTGTTCCAGCTAGAAGTGAACCGATCATTACGGTGCTAGCGCCGCCTGCGATGGCTTTGGCCACATCCCCTGAATAACGGATACCTCCGTCAGCAATGACTGGGACATCGTATTTTTGTAAAGCTTTGGCAGCTTCATACACCGCCGTCAATTGTGGCATACCCACACCAGCGATGATACGCGTCGTGCAAATACTACCTGGGCCTACGCCCACTTTCACGGCATCCGCTCCCGCTTCCGCTAACGCAACGGCCGCATCGCCTGTGGCAATGTTACCGACGATAACGTCCAACGTAGGGAATGCTTTCTTCACCGATTTCAAGGCATCAATTACGCCTTTCGAGTGACCGTGAGCAGTATCAATACTGATAACGTCGACGCCTACTTGCACTAAAGCTTGAACGCGGTCTAATAAATCTGGGGTAACACCTACCGCTGCTCCTACGCGAAGACGACCTAGGGGATCTTTCGATGCCAACGGGTGTGACTTGCGCTTTAAAATATCTTTATAGGTAATCAAACCAATCAATTTGCCGTTCTTGTCAATGATTGGTAATTTTTCGATTTTGTATTCTTGCAAAATGCTTTCGGCCTCTTCCATGCTGATTCCTTCTTTGGCCGTAATCAAATTGTCCTTCGTCATGATCTCTCTAACTGGACGAGCGGTTTGTTTTTGGAAACGTAAATCACGGTTCGTCAAAATACCCACTAATTTTCCGTCGTTATCGATCACCGGAATGCCGCCGATTTTGAATTCCTTCATGATTCGTTGTGCATCGCCTAAAGTTGAGTTGTCTTTCAAGGTCACTGGATCGATGATCATCCCTGATTCAGAACGCTTTACCTTGCGAACTTGAGCGGCTTGCTGTGCAATCGTCATGTTCTTGTGGATGATCCCGATGCCACCTTCTTGTGCTAAAGCGATCGCTAAATCGGCTTCCGTAACAGTGTCCATCGCAGCGGAAACAATCGGAATATTCAACCAAATGTTGCGCGTAAGGCGAGAGGAAGTACTTACTTCGCGGGGTAAAACCTCGGAATAAGCAGGAAGCAAAAGTACGTCATCGTACGTTAAGGCTTCGAAAAGAAATTTAGTGGAATCAAGCATAGCAAATAATTTGTACCGGGTGTTGAATGAGTGCCCTTATTTGCAGGACAAAATTACACGAAATTTCTGAAATAATTCAATCCTTTTCTGAAATTTTCTCCCAGATTTAGATTTTTAGCTGTAAATTGCGGCTTGAATTTTTAAGCCTTCGTAATGAACTATCAACCTCAGGATTTCCTTCCTATTTTTGTTCAGCTAGCAGCTGCATTGGCATTTATCGTCGCTACGATGTTAGCCACCCACGCATTAGGTCCTAAAAGACATTCTAAAGAGAAAGATGATACTTTCGAATGCGGGATTGAATCGATCGGTGATGCGCGTACCCCTATCTCTGTTAAGTATTTTTTAGTAGCCATTCTATTTGTGCTATTTGATATAGAAATCGTCTTTATGTATCCTTGGGCGGTTAACTTCAAACAATTGTCTTGGAACGGTTTCTATGAAATGTTAGTTTTCATGGGCTTGCTTTTAGTAGGCTTCTTATACGTATTGAAAAAAGGAATTTTAAAGTGGGAGAAATAATGAGTGATTCTTCAGTTAATATCGTAGAGGCGCCCGCTGGAGTAGAGGGAGCTGGTTTTTTTGCTACGTCTTTAGATAGTTTAGTGGGTTTAGCGAGAGCTAATTCACTTTGGCCTTTACCCTTTGCAACATCTTGCTGTGGTATTGAGTTTATGTCTACGATGGCATCTCATTATGATATCGGTCGTTTTGGTGCGGAACGTTTAAGTTTCTCTGCACGTCAAGCGGACGTTTTGATGGTGATGGGAACCATCTCTAAGAAGATGGCGCCGGTTGTAAAACAGGTATATCTCCAAATGGCTGAGCCACGTTGGGTTTTATCGGTAGGTGCTTGTGCGTGTTCTGGAGGTATTTTTGATACGTATTCTGTTCTGCAAGGAATTGACCGTATCATCCCAGTAGACGTATATGTGCCAGGTTGCCCGCCGCGTCCAGAGCAAATTTTGGATGGCTTTATGCAGATCCAAGAATTAGCGAAAAAGGAGACAACGCGCAGAAGAAATGAACCAGAATACAAGGCTTTATTAGCTTCATACGGAATCGAATAATGATGAACGAAAAGATAATCGAGGCGCTTCAAGCGCAGTTTGGCGAAGAAGGAGTTTATGGAGTAGGGGAGTCACATGGCATTTTGCAGGTGACTACCGCGGTAGAAAATATCGTTCCGATGATCCACTTCTTATATGCACACCCGGTATTTAAGTTTCAATTTTTGACTGATTTAGCGGGGATTCATTTTCCAGACGCGAAAGGGCAAGAATTGGGAGTGATTTACCACTTACATTCTTTGGAAAATAACGTGCGTCTTTGGATTAAGGCCTATGCGCCTATCGAAGCGCCTACTTTCCCTACAATAACTGGCCTTTTTGCTACGGCAAACTGGATGGAGCGCGAGGCGTTTGATTTTTATGGTATCATCTTCGAAGGTCACCCTAACTTAACCCGTATCCTGAATATGGACGAGATGGATTACCACCCGATGCGTAAAGAATATCCGTTAGAGGATGCGACGCGTCACGATAAGATTGATGAATTGTTTGGACGATAATAAATAGACATGTCTGAAATAGCTTTAGTAAACAGCCCTAATGTAGGATTAGATAAAACACAAAAAGGGGGACCTTATGTGAATGAATTATCTACGTTAAACTTAGGTCCTACGCACCCGGCGACACACGGTATCTTCCAAAACATCTTAACGATGGACGGAGAAACCATCGTAGACGCGGAGCAAACGGTAGGTTATATCCACCGGGCCTTTGAGAAAATCGCAGAACGTCGTCCTTTCTATCAAATCACGACTTTAACAGACCGCATGAACTATTGTTCAGCTCCTATTAATAATATGGGCTGGCACATGACGGTGGAGAAATTGTTAGGTATCGAAGTTCCCAAGCGTGCGCAATACATGCGTGTAATCATGATGGAACTTGCGCGTCTAACGGATCACATTGTTTGTAATTCCATCCTAGCGGTAGATACCGGAGCCTTAACGGGTTTCTTGTATGTATACCAATGGAGAGAGTTCATCTATGAGATTTATGAAGAGATGTGCGGTGCACGTCTGACGACGAATATGGGTCGTTTCGGAGGTATGGAGCGTGATTTCACGCCTGTAGCGATCGAGAAAATCCAAAAATTATTAAAAGAACTTCCAGCAGCTTTAAAAGAATTCGAAGGCTTGGTGATGCGTAACCGTATCTTCATGGATCGTACCCAAAACGTGGGTGGGATTTCGGCCGAGCGCGCTTTGAACTACGGATTTACAGGTCCTAACTTGCGTGCGGCGGGTGTGGATTACGATGTACGCGCCATGAACCCGTATTCTTCATACGAAGATTTCGAATTCGATGTGCCAGTAGGTACAAAAGGAGATACGTATGATCGTTTCTTAGTGCGGGAAGAGGAGATGTGGCAAAGTTTGCGCATCATTCAACAAGCAATGGACAACCTTCCTGAAGGGCCATACCACGCAGATGCGCCGCATTATTATTTACCAGATAAGCAGGACGTTTACCATAACATGGAGGCCTTGATCTACCACTTCAAAATTGTGATGGGAGAGATCGATGCACCTGTAGGAGAGGTTTACCATTCAGTAGAAGGCGGAAACGGGGAATTAGGTTTCCACTTGGTTTCTGACGGAGGTCGTACTCCTTACCGTTTGAAATTCCGTCGTCCCGGATTTATATATTACCAGGCTTTCCCAGAGATGATCAAGGGAACCACCCTTTCAGATGCGATCGTAACGATGTCATCGATGAACGTTATTGCAGGAGAGTTAGATACTTAAGACATGAGCAAGATTGTTTTCCCAGCAGAAACGCTGGAATTAGTGAAAAAGATTATCGCCCGCTACCCAGAAGGGAAGCAGAAGTCGGCTATTTTACCCATCCTTCACTTAGCGCAAGCGGAGTGGAAGTGGTGCTCGCCAGAGGTGATGGATTATGTAGCGACCCTAATGGACATCAGTCCGATCGAAGTATACGAGGTAGCATCTTTCTACACGATGTTCCACTTGGAGCCGGTAGGAGAGCATGTGATAGAGTATTGCCGGACGGGTCCTTGTTGCTTAATGGGTGGCGTAGAAGTATACGATCACTTGAAGAAACGTTTGAATATTATAACAGGCGAAACGACGAAAGATGGCAAGTTTACCATCAAAGAAGTGGAGTGTTTAGCCGCTTGCGGATGGGGTCCTGTATTCCAAATCCGTGAAAAATACTACATGCACCTAACGAACGAAAAGGTGGATGAAATTATTGATGAATTGAGCAAATAAGGCCTAGGATGAAGATATTAACCGAACATATAGACGTACCTAACATCGACACCATAGACGTGTTCATGAAGCATGGTGGGTATTCAGCGGTCAAAAAAGCGATTAAAAAAATGACTCCTGACGAAGTCACTGAAGAAGTGAAAAAGTCAGGTCTTCGTGGCCGTGGAGGCGCAGGTTTCCCGGTAGGTATGAAGTGGTCATTCTTAGCTAAACCAGAGGGTGTACCTCGTTATTTAGTGTGTAATGCGGACGAATCAGAGCCTGGTACGTTCAAGGATCACTATTTGATGTGGAAATCACCGCATACCTTAATCGAAGGAATGATTGTTTCTTCGTTTGCCCTAGGCGCAAACACCTCGTACATCTATGTGCGTGGTGAATTGATGTATGTGATCAATATTTTAGAAAAAGCGATTCAAGAGGCTTACGATAAAGGATTATTAGGAAAGAATATATTGGGTTCAGGTTACGATCTAGATCTATTTGTTCAGCCTGGTGGTGGAGCTTATATCTGCGGAGAAGAAACCGCTTTATTAGAATCTTTAGAAGGTAAAAGAGGTAATCCTCGTAATAAGCCACCTTTCCCAGCGGTGAAAGGTTTATGGCAATGTCCTACGGTAGTGAATAACGTGGAATCTATCGCAGCTACTTCGTGGATCGTGAATAACGGTGGCGATGCTTATGCGGCTATAGGTGTAGGACGTAGTACAGGTACAAAATTAATCTCCGCGTCTGGTCACATCAAAAAACCAGGTGTTTACGAGATCCCATTGGGGATTACGGTCGAAGACTTCATCTATTCCGATGAATGGTGCGGCGGTATTCGCGATGGACATAAATTAAAAGCAGTCGTAGCCGGTGGTTCGTCTGTGCCTATCTTGCCAGCTGAGTTAATCTTAACGACTGCGGCAGGAGAGAAGCGTTTGATGACTTATGAATCTTTATCGGATGGAGGTTTTATATCCGGTACGATGTTAGGTTCAGGAGGTTTTGTGGTCATGGATGAGACAGCTTGTATTGTTCACAATACGTTGACATTTGCGAAATTCTACCACCACGAATCATGTGGACAATGTTCTCCATGCCGCGAAGGAACGGGTTGGATGGACAAGGTATTAAACCGCATCGAGCACGGTCAAGGCCGCAAAGAGGACATCGATTTGTTAGTCGATGTAGCGAAGAAAATTGAAGGAAATACGATTTGTCCATTAGGGGATGCGGCGTCTTGGCCAGTGGCTGCGGCGATTCGCCATTTCCGCGATGAGTTCGAGTGGCATATTGAACACCCAGAATTAGCGACAAAACCAGGCGCGGTATTTATGCGCAAGGGGGCTAGTTGGACAAAATAATTTGGCAGAAATTAACGAATATGAAAGTTACGATAGATAATATCACCCTTGAGGTAGAACCAGGAACCACCATCATGCAGGCAGCTCGCATGATCGGGCCTGAGGTCGCTCCGCCAGCTATGTGCTATTATGAGCCTTTGAAAGGTTCAGGTGGAAAATGCCGTGCTTGTTTAGTGAAGGTGACGGCGGGTTCTGAAAAAGATCCTCGTCCAATGCCTAAATTAGTTCCAGCCTGCATTACAGCCGTTCAAGACGGGATGATCGTGGAAAATACGGTGAACGAAGATGTGTTAGAAACACGCAAGGGCATCGTGGAATTCTTGTTATTAAATCACCCATTGGATTGCCCAGTGTGTGACCAAGCGGGTGAATGTCACTTGCAAGACTTCTCGTTCGAGCACGGTGTTTCATCGACGCGTACGGTAGAAGAGCGTAATACCTTCGAGCCGACGGATTTAGGTCCAAACATTCAGCTGAACATGAACCGTTGCATCTTGTGCTACCGTTGTGTGTATACAGCGGATCAAATCACGGATGGTCGTGTTCACGGGGTGATGCACCGCGGAGATCATGCGGAAATCAGTACCTACATTGAGAAAGCGATTGATAACGACTTCTCTGGTAACGTGATCGATGTGTGTCCGGTGGGTGCATTGACAGATAAAACCTACCGTTTCAAGAGCCGTGTTTGGTTCTCGAAGCCTGTAGATGCACATTGCGAGTGTGAGAAATGTTCTGGAAAGGCAACAATCTGGTACAAAGGAGATGAAGTAATTCGTGTAACAGGTCGTAAGAACATGTGGGGCGAAGTAACGGATTTCATTTGTAATGGCTGTCGTTTTGACAAGAAAAAGACGTCTGATTGGGTGATTGAAGGACCGACGAACGTGTCTCGTCATTCGGTGATCTCAGCGAATAAATATGGTGCGAATTTGATTAAGCCTGCGTTCCCAGTATTACAAGCGGCACGTGATTACAAGCAAATCAATGACGATCGTGACCGTAGTTTTTTAGGCATTCAACCTGCTTTACCTAAATCTAAAAAGAAATAGATGAACTTATTTGATTCAGTTTTTATTGCCAAAGCTTCCTTCATCGGGGTCATCTTCTTGATCACTTTAGGGGTTGCAGCTTATTCAACGTATTTCGAGCGTAAGATCGCGGCCTTTATGCAAGACCGTATTGGTCCGGATCGTGCGGGTCCTTTTGGGATTTTGCAGCCTTTAGCGGATGCGGTGAAGATGTTTATGAAAGAGGATTTCATTCCAGCTAACTCAAACAAATGGTTATTCATTATGGGCCCTTGTTTGTCGATGTTGACGGCTTTGATGACCTCGGCGGTGGTTCCTTTTGGAGATACAATCACCATCGGTGATGTAACATTTGATTTGCAAGGCATCGATGTGAACATCGGTATTTTATGGGTGTTTGGAATCGTTTCTTTAGGTGTTTATGGCATCTTAATCGGTGGCTGGGCATCTAATAACAAGTATTCTTTGTTAGGCGCGATTCGTGCTGCGTCCCAAAACATCTCTTACGAATTAGCAATGGGTCTTTCGATCATCGCGATTTTGATGATGACAGGTTCTCTTTCAACCAAGGCAATTGTGGAGGCTCAACAAAACGGTCACTGGAACATCTTGTACCAACCGATGGGTTTTATCATCTTCTTGATTTGTGCCTTTGCGGAGTGTAACCGTACGCCTTTTGACTTACCAGAGTGTGAGACTGAATTAATCGGTGGATACCACACGGAATACTCTTCGATGAAGTTAGGCTTCTATTTGTTCGCGGAATACATCAATATGTTTATTTCGGGAGCGGTAATGGCGACGCTTTATTTTGGCGGATATGATTACCCTGGTATCGATTTTGTGACGGCTCAATTAGGTGCTACGGCAGCGACGTTGATTGGAGCAGGTGCCTTGATTGGAAAGGCTTTGGCCTTCGTATTCATCTTTATGTGGGTGCGCTGGACTTTACCCCGTTTCCGCTACGATCAATTAATGGGCTTAGGCTGGTCAGGCTTAATTCCTTTAGCGATGTTTAATGTGGTAGTAACTGGATTAGGCGTATTATTAGACCAACAGATTCTAATTGGAATCGGTGGAGTGGTCGTTTTCATCGCGGGAATCGTGGTGTACGATCAATTATTTGTGAAGAAAAAATTAGCATAGCAATATGAAATTAAGTAACCGAACGAAGGTAGTCGAGCAAGGCGAAATGACTTTAGCGGAACGTATGTATCTTCCTGCGATCGTAGGGGGTATGGCGACGACGTTAAAGCACTTTTTCTCTAAACCGGTGACGATTCGTTACCCAGAGCAAACGCGTTATTTAGGACCTATTTACCGCGGTCACCACATCTTGAAGAAGGATGAGCAGGGTGCAGAACGTTGCACGGCTTGTGGTCTTTGTGCCGTGGCTTGTCCAGCGGAGGCCATTTCCATGGTCGCTGAAGAGCGCAAGAAGGGCGAAGAGAAATTGTACCGCGAAGAGAAGTATGCCAAAGTATACGAGATCAACATGCTTCGTTGCATTTTCTGTGGTCTTTGCGAGGAGGCTTGCCCTAAGGAGGCGATCTTCTTACGCCACGATCAAATGGTTCCTGTGTTCAATAGCCGCGATGAGGTGATTTACGGGAAAGATAAATTAGTTGAAAAAATGGACCAACGCTACTTGCGTGAGGGCTGGAAATAAATTCTTATGGAGATTTCTAATATTTGGTATTTTCTTTCAGGTTTAACTTTACTAAGCGCCCTAATGGTCGTTTTAGCGAAGAACCCCATTCACTCAGTTTTATACTTAGTGTTCACTTTTTTCTGCATTTCAGGTCATTACGTCCTGTTAAATGCACAGTTCTTGATGGCGGTAAATATCATCGTTTACGCTGGGGCCATCATGGTTCTATTCCTTTTCGTGATCATGATGTTTGATCTGCGCAAGAACCAACCCGAATCAAAATCGAATTTAACGAAGCTAGCAGGCTCAGTAGTCGCTGGTTCACTTTTAGTGGTTTTAATTGCTTTAGTGCGTCAAAATAACTTCCAAACTCCTCAGGTGCAAGGTTTTGTTTCCCAAACGGGTATGGTCGAAAACCTAGGTAAGGTCTTGTATTCTGAATACTTATTACCTTTTGAGCTAGTGTCTATCTTGTTCTTTGTGGCGATGGTGGGTGCGGTGTTGTTAGGTAAACGCGAAGCAGGGGAGCGTAATTTTTAAACATTTTAAAAATTGTGCTGCGCAATAATTTTCAAAAATGTTTAAAAGTTTCGCTCTCTTCTTGAAAGCATAAAGAATAGAGCACAAAGCATAAAGTTTGTATTAAAAAAGGGGATCAATCTGATCCCCTTTTTTAATGATTTTAGTAGCGCATTTCGTAAATGTATCCGCGGAGCGGATTCCAACTCTATGCTTTATTCTTTATGCTCTATGCTTTAAATCTCTACTCTATACTCTCTAATCTACTATCTTTTAACGCGGCGATAATCAAAAACCCCCACCTTCACTCCAATCGTACCAGCAGCCCTTGACATTCCGTGTGTTTTCTCTTCCCCAAAAGCGAAGCGGTAATTTGCGCCGCCGAACACTTTCACATATTTGAATAGATTCACTTCTAGGTTCAGACCTGGTTGGATACCGAGGGCGCGAGGGCCATTCATAAACCGATCGTCAGCT
>CANFWR010000004.1 GCA_947450865.1 Cytophagaceae bacterium | reverse complement strand
TACCCATTTGGCTCCTGCTGGAGTTCCTGGGATTGTTTTTTGGTAATTCAACATTAAGGTTTCCCAGGCTTGTACGGCTGGGTTAAGGGAATCCATCTCCCCTTTTTTGGCAAAATTAAATTCATCATTCGCAATAATTTCCATGCAAAGTCTATTCTCAAAACGAAAGATTTGCATCGATTCTATGCCAGATGATAGGATACTTTCTTCAATTTCAGCAGGAATCGACTCATGGTATTTCTCATACTCCCTGATTAATTCAGGATCATCCTTTAAGTCTAAAAATAAGATAAATCGTTGCATTAGTCTTTAATTTCAAATCCTTTGTAAGCGAAAAATACGATGTAAGCGAAACACAGTAATGGCACACTTAAAGCTGCTACCGTACCGATTTTGAATAAAGAGGCGGTTAAAGGTGGAACAAGTGCACCACCTACTATGGACATAATGATTAACGATGAAGCTAATTTAGATCCATCTCCAAGGCCTTTACATGACAAGGCGAATATGGTAGGGAACATGATGGATTGGAAGAAATAAACGGCGATTAAGGCTAATAAAGCAGCTATACCACCTCCAAACATCGCAACAGCCACAGAAATCACGGCACCGATTGCATATACACCTAAGACTTTATTAGAGGCTATTTTACCCATTAAATACGTTCCAAGGAACCGACCCAGTAAAAACAAGATAAAGGCAAAGGAAGCATGGAAGCTAGCAATTTGCGAGGGGCTCATTGTTTCTGATATCCGGTAAATTTTTTCTACAATCCAGAGATTATCATTTTTAGCTAAATCCAATTTCAAATCCACAAAATTCCCCCAAAGCGATACCTGCGCCCCCACATTTAAAAACTGGGCTAATATCCCTAATACTAAATGTTTACGCTTTAATAAACTGGCTATGGTTACTTTGCTAGTTGATTCTTCTCCTGATTGTAATTCAGGCATTTTAGTGAATACAAATAGGATGGCAACTAATGCTACCACGACTCCAATAATTAAATAAGGCATTTGCACAGACGCCGCTTGACTTACTCGAATGGCTTCAGCTTCCGCAGCAGGAAGCGCTTGAATCATTTCACGCGTGTATTCTTTGTCTGAAAAGATAAATAAACCACCAATGATTGGCCCTAAAATAATACTCATTCCATTGAATGACTGTGCTAAGTTCAATCGGAAATCTCCTTTTTTAGGATCCCCTAATACCGTCACATATAAGTTCGCAGCTGTCTCTAAAAAGGCAATTCCAGAAGCCATTAAGAACAATGCGGCTAAGAAAAACCCGTAAATCCGCACTTCAGCTGCAGGGTAAAATAAGAATGATCCGGCAGCATAAAGGACTAAACCCACTAGAATTCCTGCTTTATAACCCATTTTCTTCATTACATAACCGGCAGGTAGTGCCATCGCGAAATAGCCAAAATAAAAGGCAGTCTCCACGATATTAGCTTGCCAGCGCTGTAAATCAAGTGCGGTTTGGAATTGTTTAACTAAGGATCCGTTTAAACTGTTAGCTAGTCCCCATAAAAAGAATAAGCTAGTGACTAAGATGAGTGGAATCGTATAAGAGGTAGATTCCGAATTCTTTAAAGTAGGTTGATCGTCGTTTACAGGTAATGCCATGTTGATTTATTTTATATAAAAGCCAAAACACTGCTTAATTTACCTCCTTTTATTTAATTTTATTGCAAACCAAATTGACATAATGAAAAATTACTTTGCCATCCTCCTATTACTAGGTAGCATTAGCCTTTCTGCGCAGATCAAGTCGCCTGAAGAGTTTTTGGGCTATCCAATCGGTACGAAATTTACCTACCATCATCAGATTGTGGCCTACAGCCGTTATTTAGCCTCACAAAGTAATGGATTAGCGCAATGGCAGGTATATGGTCATACTAGCGAAGGACGTGAGCAAGGCCAAATGGTCATCGCGAATCTACCGGCTGGTGTGAGTCTTGAGCAAGTGCAACAAAATCACCAAAAGCGTATCCAAGGTGAAAAAGCAGACCTTTCACTTCCAGTGATTATCAATCTATCCTTTAACGTGCACGGAAATGAAGCGGCCGGAAGTGAAGCCGCATTAAATACTTTGTATGCTTTGATTTCCAAACCGGATAAATCCATTCCTTATGTCATTTTGATTGATCCTTGCATTAATCCAGATGGTCGTGATGCTTATGTCACGCAATACAATCGCCGAAATTACATTGCAGGCGGAAATCCAGATCCAAACGATCAAGAGCATTATGAAGGAATTACATCAGGTCGTTATAACCATTTCTCCTTTGACTTAAACCGTGATTGGGTTTGGCAGACGCAGAAAGAGACACAGCAGCGATTGAAGTTTTACCGTTCTTGGATGCCCATGATGCACGCGGATTTTCACGAGCAAAGTTTCCAACACTCCTACTATTTCCCACCCGCAGCGAAGCCTTATTTAAATTTCATTGCAAAATCGACTATAGATCTTCAATATAGTGTTGGCCGTTCATTTGAAAAGCTTTTTGCTGAAAAAAAATGGCTGTATTTTACTTCTGAAATTTACGATTTACTTTATCCAGGATATGGTGACACCTACCCTGTCTTGAATGGTGCTTTGGGAATGACTTTAGAGCAAGGTGGAATTAGAGGAGGATTAATTTCTGCCAAAAGTGATGGCGACACCATTTCACTGGTGGATCGCGTGAAGCATCACTTAGCTTTGGCCCTAAATTTAGTCGAATGGTCTTTAACGAATGCAGAAAGCTTGAAAGCTTCGTTTTATGGTGTGCATGATAAGTCAAGGTCGAATCCTACAAATCAATTTGGTTATTATTTTGTTGAAAAATTTAGTGCAGGAATTCCATCTGAGTTTCTGCAGATTTTAGATAAAAATCAGATAAAATATACAGATACTCAATTAATTAAACCTGTTTCTGCGTATGATTATACGACTAATAAACAGATTGTATTAAAGCCTGATTCTAAATATGGTTATTTAATACCAGCCCGTCAGCCTTCTGCTCCTTTGATTCAAGCATTGTTAGATCCCACAATTGAACTAGCGGATTCATTGACTTATGATATAACTGCTTGGAATTTGTTTCAATTATGCGGACTACAGGCTTATGGATTAAATGACAATTCTGTTTTTGGTAAGCAAGAAATTTATGGAATAAGTGCTGAGCGCTCAGATATTATTCCTTTAGAACACCAAGTAGGTTTTAGTTTTAATTCTACTAATTTTAAGCTTAGCCAAGAATTGATTGCTTTTGCTATTGAAAGAGGTGCAATGGTAACCTTCTCGGACAAAATTATCCCGGCATGGAAAATGGGAGAATTTGCTTTTATAACTTCAAAATTATCTAATAAACAACGTACTGATTTAATTAAAAAATCAGAAGAATTGGGAATTGAAATTCATCCAATGTATAGCGGTAGTGCTTATGGACCTAATCTCGGTTCCACCCACTTTAGACCCATCTTCATCCCTAAAATCGCCGTGGTAGTCGATCCAGCGAATGACGTCAATCAACAAGGGGAATTAGCCTATTTCTTAACTCAGAAATACGGGTTTAAGCCTTCATTCATTCCGTCGACTCAATTATTCAAGTCGAATCTATTCAATTATACGCATATCATTTATCCAGATGGAAAGCATTCAGCGCTATCGAATACGAATTCAATTCTATTAAGTGATTGGGTAAAGAAAGGCGGTAAACTGATTTTAATGGAGGGTGCTCGAAAGATTTTAGACGATAAAGATTTAGCGGTGAAAGAGGATACAGCTAAACATACGTCAACCTATGTGATTCGTGAAAGGGCTGAGTTGTCTAATACCACTTCAGGGAATATATTGCAAGTGGAAGTTGAAAAGACCCATCCTCTGGCCTTTAGAATCAATGATTCATCGATTTATATCTTAAATCAAGTAACGGATTTTGTGAAGCTTCCGAAGGAATTTACTCCGGTTTTAAAAACATCTTCTAAACCGAATATTATGGGCTTTGTAGGGGCAAATAAGAAAGCTCAACTAGCTAATTCTTTATTATTAGGCGTTAAAGAAGTGGATAAAGGCAAAATCATTTGGTTTGGTTTTAATCCTTTATTCCGTGCGATTCCTAACCAAGGTCAAACCATTTTCGAAAACTGCTTCCTTTATACTGAATTCTAATGAAAAAATTCACTCTATTCTTTGCTCTTTTAAGCTATTCGCTATTTTCTCAAAAGGTAGTTCCCGTCTACCCTGTTCCTTCTGCTAAGCAATTAGCTTGGTCGGAATTAGAGTATTATGGATTCATTCATTTTAATATGAACACGTTTACGAATGTGGAATGGGGCGAGGGAAAAGAAAGTCCGTCCTCTTTCAATCCTACAGCCTTGGATTGTAATCAATGGGCTAGAATTGCTAAGAAGGCAGGAATGAAGGGATTGATTTTGACGGCGAAGCACCACGATGGTTTTGCGCTTTATCCCTCTAAATATACCTCGCATTCCGTGGCTAAGTCCCCTTGGAAGAATGGCAAGGGAGATGTGGTGAAGGAATTATCGGAGGCCTGTAAAAAGTACGGTTTGAAACTAGGCATCTATCTGTCGCCTTGGGATCGTTTCCACCCTGCTTATGGAACAGATGATTATAACCAGGTGTATGCTAAAATGCAGGAGGAATTATTAACAAACTATGGACCAATTTTCGAGTTTTGGTATGATGGTGCAAATGGTGAAGGACCTAACGGAAAGAAGCAGGTGTACGATTGGAATTTATTTCACTCCATGGTCAATAAATACCAGCCTAATGCAGTGCAATTCTCCGATGCTGGTCCGGACATTCGTTGGGTAGGAAATGAACGTGGTTACGCCTATGATACGATGTGGAGTCCTATTTTACGCGACAAGATCTATCCTGGATGCCCTGATTTTGACAATTACCGAAATGGTCAAGAAAATGGAACGCATTGGGTTTCTCCTGAAGTAGATGTTTCTATTCGTCCGGGTTGGTATTATCACCCTGAGCAAGACAATAAAGTCAAAACACCTGATTCGCTATTAAAGATTTATGCTGCTTCAGTAGGCCGTAATGCGAATCTTTTATTAAATATTCCGGTTGATACGCGTGGTTTGATTCACGAGAATGATTCTGCTTCCTTGATGGGATTTGCGGCGATTCGTGCAAAATCATTAGTTAATCTTTTAAAGAGAAATTCGAATGATCCATTATTCGATGGAAAGAACTCGACCTTTTGGATGGCATCTCCTACAAAGAATACTATTTCCGTTGAATTGATAACTCCTTTAAGTATAAATAATATTATGCTACAAGAGCCGATTGCTTTAGGACAACGTGTTAGCAGTTTTGAAGTAGAATTAGTCGATGAATCAGGTAATAAGGAAGTAATTAAGGCGGGAACGATTGGCCACAAGCGAATGATCACCTTCAAGGAGCGGAAACTAAAAAGCTTCCAAATTAGATTTGCAGGTTCAAGAGGCCCTGTTTTAATTTCTAATTTAGAAGCTTATCGGTTTATTTCAACACGTAACGAACCGCTTTTCCAGTAAAGGTAAAGCCACTTGCTGTTTGTGTGCTGTAAATAGAATATTTAACGTCTATAAGTGCTGTTGCGCCTAATTCTTTGGCCTTCTCGACCATTTGACGTAGAATTTCTTGCTTTTTATCTTGGTGGTTACCACGGTAAAGCATCTTCCCATTTTGGGTTTGCTTGTCCTCTAATGGAACCTCCCCTGACATTTTGATGGTTTCGATATCCTCATAACTCTGCTTCGGATGTTCATTAAAATACAATACATCAATATCGTATTTCACAGGAACTTCAAAGCCTAATCCATCATGACGTTCTATACCACCATTTTTAAAATCATTCGAATAATACGTCGTAGGTTTTACGTGTTTAGAGCAGCCTACTACGGATATAACGAGAAGAAGCTTACATGCTTTCTGAATCATAGATTAATACTTTATCCCAAAGGTGGGCACATTTTTTAATAAATTCTAAGTGAATAGGAGCCGTTTGATAATAATCGTGCCCTTTTTCGTCTTCAAATGTGGTTAATAAACAATAATCGTACGAACGATCGATAACGGGACGATCCGTACTAGCTGGTTTCCCTACGCTAAATACATCCACCGTCTCCACGTCAGCTAATGACTGAACGCCTGCCTCAAAAAGCGCGATATCTCCAGCGCTTAACCCTTTTTTTAACCAAAAATTTACAACGTGTACAAACATATTTTATTATTTATTTAAACCTTCTTGTTGACTGATTTGAGCTAATTTTTGCCCTAACTCAGCAGATGCGCTTGCTAACGGCATACGCACTTGAGCACCAAACAAACCTTGATTCTCTAATAATTTCTTCACTCCTACTGGATTTCCCTCTTCGTATAAATACGGGTCGATGGTTAGGAATTTGCCTAATTCTTTTTGAGCTGAACGATAATCCCCTGCCAATGCGTGGTGAATCATCGTGGTAAACTGCTGTGGAAACGCGTTTGCAATCACAGACATAACACCCACACCCCCAATTGAAATGATAGGCACAGCTTGAACATCATCTCCAGAGATTAATAAAAAGTCTTCTGGCTTGTGGTAAACAATCTCCATACATTGTTCAATGATGCAAGATGCTTCCTTAATTCCAATGATATTTTTATGTTCCGAAAGCTTTAATACCGTTTCGGCGGACATATTAATTCCCGTTCTACCAGGAATATTGTACATAATGACTGGAACCGGACAAGCATCTGCAATTGCTTCATAATGTGCGATTACGCCTCTTGAACTTGGTTTATTGTAATAAGGACAAACAGACAAAATGGCGTCAATTCCATCGAAAGAAGTTTGTTTGATTTGATTAATCAACGAATCCGTATTGTTTCCGCCTAATCCATAAACAATGGGTAAGTTTTTTGTATTAGCTTCTTGAATGGTAGAAACGATTTGTTTCTTCTCATCTGCTGTGGTAGTAGCAGATTCTCCAGTCGTCCCTTGAACAACTAAATAATCTACCCCTCCGTTACTCACGTGTTGAATTAATTTCTTTAAGCCATCCCAGTTAATAGAACGATCCTCGTCCATGGGAGTAACTAGTGCTGGCGCAACGCCGTGAAATTTAGGTAATGATTGCATATTTAAGAAAGAAGGGCAATAAACTCGTCCTCCGAAATAATTGGTATGGATAATGAATTGGCTTTTTCTAGTTTCGCTGGTCCCATATTTTCACCGGCGACTAGGTAATCTAATTTGGCAGAAATACTGGAAACGACTTTTCCGCCGTTAGCGATGATTTTTGCCTTTAACCCATCTCGGTCGAAATGGCTAAATACACCCGAAATTACGAAAGTTTTACCTTCTAAGGCCGTTGTTTCTAAAACTATTTCACTTATTTCTTCGGAAAATTGAACCCCAGCCGTTCTAAGGCGCTCTATGATTGCTCTATTTTCGGAAGCCGCAAAGTACTCTAAAACACTAAGAGCAATCCGCTCCCCTATCTCTGGCACTGCAATTAATTCTTCCAGACTAGCCTTCATTAAATTCTCCAACGAGTGAAAATGCAGGACTAATTTCTCTGCAATCGTAGCTCCCACGTGGCGAATGCCTAACCCAAATAATACTTGTCGAAACGGGATTTGCTTTGATTTTTCTACGCTGGAAAGTATGTTTTGAATCGATTTAGACTGAAAACCTTCTAATCCAATGAATTTCTCTGCATTTAAATCATAGAGGTCTGCCACATTTTGGACAATTCCTTTTTCGAATAATAAATCGACCGTTTCTGTTCCTAGGTTTTCAATGTTCAAGGCTTTTCTGGCAATGAAATGTTCAATCTTACCTTTGATTTGTGGTGGACAACCGGTGTCATTTGGACAATAATGATTGGCTTCACCTTCTAAACGAATAAGTTCTGTGTCACAGGAAGGGCACTGATGTGGGAAAATGAAGGCATTTTCTTCTTTTCTGGCAGAAGTGTCAACACCTGTAATTTTTGGTATGATCTCACCCCCCTTTTCAATGAATACGGTATCCCCTTCCCTTAAATCAAGACGTTCCATTTCATTCGCATTGTGAATGGAGGCGCGTTTGATGACTGTTCCAGCTAAATAAACAGGTTCCAGATTAGCGACTGGAGTCACATTTCCGGTTCTACCTACTTGGTAAGAAACAGAATTGATTCGTGTCCGTGCGATTTCAGACGGGTATTTGAAAGCAATCGCCCAGCGTGGAGATTTGGCCGTAAAACCTAATCGTTCCTGTTGTCCAAAATAATTGACTTTGATCACAATCCCATCCGTATTTAAGGGTAAATCGTTTCTCTTCTCAGCCCAATCCTCGATATAGGTTAATACTTCATCGATCGAAGAACAAACACGATAGGTAGGTGAAACACTAAATCCAACTGATTTTAAATGTTCTAATGCCTCCGAATGGCTGTTGAAAGGATTCTCATTACCTAAATAAGAATAAATAAAGCATTCCATTTCTCTTCTAGCTACCTCCGCAGAATCCTGCATTTTAAAAGTTCCGGAAGCAGCATTGCGAGGATTGGCTAAGGGTTGGTCCCCTTTGGCAATCTTCTCCGCATTAATTCGATCGAAGGAAGTGATAGGCATGTATCCCTCTCCTCTTATTTCATAGGTGGAAGGTAAAATCGTGGAATTAACGCGGGTGGGTAAACTTTTGATAGTCTTTACATTCGCCGTAATATCATCCCCTCTGGTTCCATCCCCTCTTGTTACCCCTTTTTGTAAAACCCCGTTTGTGTACCAAAACGACAAGGCTACCCCGTCAAATTTTAATTCACATACGTATTCAAATTTCTCTCCTTCTAACCCTTTTTTAACCCGCTCATCAAAATCCCGTAAATCGGTTTCATTGTAGGTATTCCCTAAGGATAACATCGGGAATTGATGGGTGACGGATTTGAATTCTTTGGTGATGGTGCCGCCTACTTTTTGAGTGGGGCTATCCGAACGAGCAAAAAGTGGATTGGCTTGTTCTAATTGAATTAATTCAGCGAGTAATTGATCGAATGCTTGATCCGAAATCATACTTTCATTCTGTTGATAATAGGCCTCATTATAGAGATTGATCTTCTCAATGAGTTCATTCATCCGCTGATTTATATCCATAATCGAAATTAAAACTTAATTCAATTGGAATCAAGCGAGAAACAAGGTTTAGGAATATTTTATACCTTTGTCGTATGAGAAATTTGATCATCGCCCCCTCGGTTTTAGCCTGTGATTTTTTAAACATAGGATCTGAAGTACAAATGTTGAATGAATCTAAAGCAGATTGGATTCACATTGACGTGATGGATGGGGTTTTTGTTCCTAATATTTCCTTTGGTTTTCCGGTGTTGGAAGCCATCAATAAAGTCGCTACTAAGGTGCTTGACGTCCATTTAATGATTGAAAAGCCCGAGCAATATATTACGACGTTTGCCAAAGCAGGCGCTAAAGTCATCACCGTGCACTATGAAGCTTGTCCTCACGTACACCGTACCATTCAGCAAATTAAAGACGCAGGTTGTTTAGCCGGTGTCGCTATCAATCCGGGTACACCTGTAGAGGTGTACGAAGATATTATCGCTGATTTGGATTTAGCTTTGATTATGTCGGTTAATCCGGGTTTTGGTGGTCAAAAATTTATTCCGAACGCCATCAATAAAACAAAGCGCTTAGCTGAAATGGCTGCTAAAGCGGGAAATACTTCCTTAAAGATTGAAATTGATGGTGGTGTAACCATGGCGAATGCAGCGGATTTATATCAAGCTGGCGCAGACGTCTTAGTGGCTGGAAGTTTTGTTTTTGCGTCTAAAGATCCGAAGGCAACCATCGCTGAACTTTTGTCTGTAGCGAATTAATTCGATGGGTGTCAGAATCTGCATCTTGTTGATTTTTGTTTCCACCCTTACTTTCGCCCAAAAAGTAAAATGGGCTTCTCAGGTCATTTCTGTTTCTAGTGAATACAAAGATCCTCTTTTAGGTAAAGAATATAGGGCTTTGCATGCACTGGGTCGTCCGAGTAAGTACCCGAAAATGTCAGCCACTCCTAGTGCTTGGCAATCCATGACCGCCGATAGTCCGGATGGAGAATACCTGTTAGTAGGTTTTGATACAACGATGGCGGTGAAGCAGATAGCCATCTTTGAAAATTTTGGGGCTGGTAGCATCACTTCGGTGGATGGTTTAGATCAGAATAATAAGATCTATCCCTTGCGCACCTTTTCACCAGGTTACGCTACGGCTGGATCTCAGGTGACGACTATTCGCCTACCTACTAAAACGAATTTCAAATTAAAAGGCATCAAGATTTCCTTTAATTCCTTACGTGTGAGAGGATATTCCCAAATTGATGCCATCGGTATTTCGGATAGCGATGAACCCATCGAATCCTCTTTGAAATTAACAACAGACGTGAATGCCTTTCAAGCGCGTGAAAATCTAGGAAACGCCATCAACTCAAAGTTTAATGAGATTTGTCCTGTCGTAAGTCCGGATGGCCAAAAGCTTTATTTCACTCGCTGGAAGCATCCTGATAATTTAGGGGCCAATAAAAACCAGGATATTTGGGTATCTAATTGGCAGTCAGATCGTACTTGGTCAAAAGCTACGCTTTTCCCCGCTCCTATTAATAACGATGAGAATAACGCGGTTTGTGGTATCACACCTAATGGAAAAACCTTATTATTGAACAATGTCTATGGGAAAGACGGGACGATGGAAAAGGGCGTTTCCTTCTCGTTTCTTTTAAGAACGGGAGAATGGAGTTTTCCAAAAGCCTTGAAAATTGTCTACTTTAAGAATAAATCAGAATTCTCTGAATATACATTAGCTCCTAATGGAAAAGTCCTCTTGATGACCACTGAAACCAAAGATTCATATGGTGGAAAGGATATCTATGTTTCCTTTTTGAATTCGGATGATTCTTGGTCAGAACCTAAAAACATAGGGCCAATTGTGAATACAGGTGAAGCAGAATCTACTCCCTTTATTGCTCCAGATGGTGTGACGATGTACTTTTCTTCTAGCGGTCATGTGGGTTATGGTAATAATGATATCTTTTTATCTCGTCGTTTAGATGATACCTGGCAAAATTGGTCGGCGCCAGAAAACTTAGGCCCTATTGTCAATACGCCTCAGTGGGATGGTTATTTTTCTGTGTCGGCCAAAGGTGATTATGCCTATTTTAGCTCCACAGAGAATTCGGTGGGTGCTGAGGATATTTTCCGTATCAAGATTCCTGAGAAAGCGAAGCCTTTGACCTTAATTCAAATGACAGGCCAGGTTATTAATCAAAAGACCAAAGAGCCTATGGCGGCACGCATCGTCATTAAAGCAAAAGGAAATACGGATACGCTTTCCATTGATTATGACCCTTATGTAGGTGATTATAGCTTTATGTGGCCTGCGAAAAAGCCCTTTACGGTGCAAATTAAGAAACAGGGATTCTTCTCCAAAGTGGAAAGTTTTGACTTTACCTCTTCTACCAATTTTCAGTTAGTCAGTCGCAATTTCTTTCTTCAAACGGTAGAGAAAAATAAGGCTATTGCTTTTTCTAATCTTATTTTTGATCAAGGTAAGGCAGAGTTAAAACCTGGTTTTGAAGCTGAATTAGAGAAGATTATTGCTATTCTTTCTGAAAATACACAATATACATTGCTCTTAGAAGGCCATACGGATAATCAAGGCGATTGGAATGATAACTTAAAATTGTCTTTGGAACGAGTAGATAATGTGAAGGCTTACCTGGTTTCTAAAGGAGTGGATGCAAACCGTATTCAAACGAAGGGATGGGGCGGATCGAAGCCTTTGGCCAATAACCTATTAGAGGATACCCGAAAAAGTAATCGACGTGTGGAATTCACTCTTCTGTCGATGGAATAAAAAAAGAGGGGATTGCTCCCCCCTATTTCACTCAACCTAAAACTACTATTATAAAAGAACGATCAAACTCTTAATGATCGCTGTTAGACGGATGGCATCCAAAATACGCGCTTCTGTGGCTCCGTGATTCTTCACTGATTGCTCATGAGAAGTCACACACATCTCACAGCCGTTAATTGCTGAAACTGTTAAGCTAGCTAATTCAAAGAATTCTTTGCCTAAAACAGGGTTCATCATAATTGACATACGAATACCTGCTGGTGCCGTATTATAGTACTCTTTATCTACCATGTGCTTAAATCGGTAGAAAATGTTGTTAGCATTCAATAAGGATACCAAGGCATGCATTTCAGTAATCTCTGCATCTGTCGCTCCTTTACTTAGCGCTAGTTCTGTTAGGGAATCAATCGTTCTATTGTGCTTTTGATTCACAGAAACCGCTAAGGCTAATAGAATAGCCTCTTTCTCTGTCAACGTTTGAGCGCGCAACGCATTCGAAACATTGATTTTAAGATCTTTAATGTAGCGGTGATCTGCTGCATCTAGGGTATCTAAAAGGGCAAACGATTCTGTGGCAGGGATATTAATCTCCGCCAATAAGTTGTCTTTTGTCTCACTCATGATTGTTGATTTTAATAGCCCCAGGGAATCCTGGGGCTAAAGAAATGATTATAATGTAGCGTCTCCAGCTTTCCAGTTACATGGGCAAAGCTCGTCTGTTTGTAACGCATCTAATACACGTAATACCTCGTCTACGTTACGACCTACTGAAAGATCATTTGCTGATACCCAACGGATAACACCATCTTGGTCAGCGATATACGTAACACGGTATGCTACTTTCTCTCCTTCTGTTAAGATACCCAATTCTTCTGCTAAGCTCTTAGAAGTATCCGCTAACATAGGGAATTTTAATCCACGTAAATCGTCGTGATCTCTTCTCCAAGCTGCGTGAACGAATTCAGAATCAGTAGAAGCTCCGATTAAAGAAGCATCGCGATCTGCGAAATCTCCTGCACGGCGGTTGAATTCAGCGATTTCTGTAGGGCAAACAAAAGTAAAATCTTTTGGCCACCAGAACATCACTAACCATTTACCGTCTTTCTTGTGATCTTCTGAAGTGATTGTTGCGAATTCTTTTCCTTGCTCTAAAGAAACGACTGCAGTTTTTGAAAAAGTGGGAAATTGACTTCCTAATCCTAACATGTGATTTGCCATTTGTATGTGTTGTTTTATTGTTCTTGTAAATTGTGATGCAAAGATCTTGATTAAAGTGTTATTAGTCAAATCTATATTTTCTATATTTGTATAGTTTTTAATTATACTATGACGATAACTCAATTAGAGTACATTGTGGCCTTAGCTGATCTGCAAAGTTTTTCCAAAGCAGCGGATTATTGTTGTGTTTCTCAGCCCAGTCTGAGTATGCAGGTGCAAAAGTTAGAGGATGAATTAAATCTAACGCTCTTTAATCGTAAGGCAAAGCCTCTCGTTCCCACCCTCGAAGCAAGAGAGGTTATTGCTAAAGCCCGGGCGATTCTGAATGAAAGTAATTCGATTCTCTCTCTTTCCAAAGGTTGGTCAAATCAGGTAAATGGTTCTGTTTCTATAGGCGTCATTCCTACCATAGCCCCCTATTTGATGCCAAAATTTTTGGCAGATTTTCAGTTAAAATATCCTGATTTAACGATTCGAATCGCAGAAACTACTACAGCAAATATTAAGAAAGGTATTCAGGAAGGTAAAATTGATATTGGTATTCTAGTTACTCCTCTAAACGATACCTTAGTAGAAATACCGCTCTATTACGAAGAATTGTTCTTGTATTCGAATGTGTGGAAAGAAGACGGTTCTAAGTTGAAATCCACTTTGGATCCCTCCAAACTTTGGCTATTAGAGGAAGGTCACTGCCTAAGTAGTCAGGTGAATTCGATTTGTAATCTACCCTCTGGTCCTTTGATTGGCACCAAGATGACGTATCAGACGGGAAGTATGGAAACGATAGTGCGTTTGGCTGATCAAGGTTTTGGCCAAACCATTATACCTCAGATGTTTGTGGATTACTTGGACCCTAAGTTAAAGGAAAAAGTGTATAGTTTGCCTGAGCCTAAGCCCGTTAGAGAAGTGGCGCTAGTTCATGCAATTTCCTATTCTAGAAAAGCCATTGTAAAGGCATTAGAGGTTGAAATATTAGCGCATATACCTGATTCATGGAAAAAGCCTCAGGAGCGCAATATTATCCCCATATAGCTTTTGCCTTTGCGCTGCTTAATAATGGTCTAAGGAATAATAAACTAGCCCCAAAAACAAAGGTCAGAACCAATATACTAATCCGCATATTTCCTGTTAGCTGAATAATTAGGCCAAACATAAAGGTTCCTATAACCGTGGACATACGGTCGCAAACATCATAGAAACTGAAATAGGAGGCAGTATCCTTCTCCCCTTTTGGACATAATTTAGCATAGGTGGCACGGCTATTCGATTGAATCCCCCCCATGACGAAACCGATTGCGGTAGCTAATAAATAAAAATTGAATTGCGAGGTTACCGTATAAGCATAGGCACACACAAATATCCAAACAAAGACGATTAAACCCAGCGCTTTTATGTTACCCACCCAGCCTGATAATCGAGCACAGAAATAGGCGCCCGGAATAGCGACTAGCTGAATTAACAGAATAGTAATAATTAAGGCATCTTCTGGTAGGTGTAATTCTTGACTTCCAAATAAAGCACCTAAATACATTACCGTTTGAGCACCCATATTAAATAGGAAGAAACTGACTAGAAATAATTTGATTTCCTTATTTACCAGTACCTCCTGGAACACCTTTTGAAGTTCTTTGAATCCTCCTAGCCACCATTGGTTTTGGTCTTTTTCTTTGGCAATTGAATCAGGAAGGTAATGCAAAGGGATTTGGGCAAATAGTAACCACCATAATCCTACGGTTAAAAAGGAAACACGCGCCGCCATTTCACCCCCTATTCCACCATACCATTCGGGTTTAAGGAGCATCGTTAGATTTTGAATCAATAATAAAACGGAACCTATATAACCTAGGGTAAATCCTTTTGCACTTAAGCGATCAAAACGATCTGGAGTGGCTATTTCAGGCAGGAAGCTATTGTAGAATACCATACTCCCTCCCCAGCCAATAATGGAAAATAGGAATCCGAGCGTTCCAATATAATAATGGCCTTTGCTGAAAAAGAATAAGGCGATGCAACTGAAAGAGCCTAAATAACAAAAGAACCGCATAAAGCTTTTCTTTGCACCGGTATAATCCGCTATTCCAGATAAGAAGGGCATTAAGATGGTTAAGGCTAAGAAGGCAACGGAAATAGTATACGAGAAAACAACCGTATTGCTTAATTCAAAGCCTAAAATGGAGATCATCCCAGGGGTGGCACTACCTAATGTAATCGCAGCGGAAGGAAAATAAATAGGAAAAATGGCTGAAGTAATCGTTAGCGAATGAACTGAATTTGCCCAGTCGTAAAAAGCCCAAGCATTCAATGTTTTCGGATTATTCAGTTTCTGTTCCATTAAAATAAGCCTAATTGTTCCCCTTTAGGCGGGTTTTTGATTTCAAATGGTATTTCATCCTCTTTCTTCTCTTCAACAGGTGGCTTTTCCTCTTCTTTTGTCTCTTCTGGAAAATTGATAACAAACTCAGGTTCATCTGAAATGACTTCTGCAGGTGCCTCTGGTTCATCTGAAACAGATTCTACTTGAGATTCCTCCTGTGATTCATTCGTTTCTTCCACTTCCTCTATTTCTACTGGTTCAGGAGCATCGGGTGTCTTTTCAGTTACCGGTGCTTCCTCCTCTGTTTCTAGGAAAACCACTTCGACTAGTTTCGGATAATTTAACTTACTTCCTAAAGCCTTCCACCCTCTTACTTCGGCTAATTCATCGATGGGAATTATTTCTAATTCATTCGTCTTCCCATCTGGTTTGTGCTTGATCTGCACGTTAGGCGCAAAATTATCCGTGACAGCAATTAGTTTACTTGCTTTGTGATCAGAAATAAATAAGAATTTCTTATCTAAAGAAGTAGTCTCTAAATGGAATCGTTTGATTAAGTGAGTCTTATTGGAACCATCAAAATAGGCCGCTGAAATAATGGATTGCGGCTCGAATTTCTTCAAGTACATAATTTCCTCTGCTGGGTAACGATTCGTTAACTCGAAGTTAGTAAGTTCATAGTTCCCTGATGCATAAATGGCCAGAATGCTATCATTCGGTTCAAAATTACCGATATGATCTCCGTGACCATCGCGGTTTAAGCGACCAATCGTAGGATCGTACCAAATATCCACACCACCTAAGGTAGATACACCTGCTGATTTCATCGTGATTTTGCGAACGGGGTATTTAGTAAGCATATTCCCTAAGGATTCACGGCCTTTAATGGCAAGTTTCGCAAAGTCATAATCGAACTGCTTGATTTTAGCTGTACAATTAGCGGTTAAGCTGATTTGGATTACCTCTGCTTCCCCATTCTCATTAGCGGAGAAGTACGTAATCTTCGATTTAGCATTATCGCTACTCACTTTGTATTCACGATCACGTGTCACCGAAGTGACTTTGAAACGCTTCACATAGGATGTCCCTGACTTGCCATCTAGGTAAACAACGTTATAGACTTTTCTGTCATCGTTTTTCTTGAAAACAGAGCAATAAATAATATCGCGACCCACGAATACTTTTTCTTGTACTTTAGTCACGACACAAGTACCGTTTGAACGGAATACGATAATATCATCAATATCCGAGCATTCCATCACATATTCGTCTTTCTTTATACCATAGCCGATGAAACCATCCTCGCGGTTAACATATAATTTTTGGTTGGCTGCAGCTACTACAGTCGCAGAGATGGTATTGAAGTTCTTAATTTCCGTTTTACGTTCTCTTCCCTTGCCGTATTTAGCTAATAGATTTTTGAAGTAATCGATTGCGAAACGAATCAAGTTCGCTAAATGATCTTCTACCTCTGCTAATTCGTCTAATAAACGCTTCATTAATTCATCCGCCTTGAAGCTGTCGAATTTTGAAATACGTTTGATTCTGATTTCTAATAATTTCAGAATATCTTCCTCCGTGATTTCGCGGTAGAAGTCCTTTTTATAAGGTTCTAAGCCTTTATCTACTGTTTGGATGACTAATTCAAAGGTTTCACATTCTTCTATGTCGCGGTAAATGCGGTTTTCGATGAAGATTTTTTCCAAAGAGCTGAAGAGCACTTTCTCCATCAACTCCCCTTTGCGAATCTCTAATTCTTGGCGAAGTAAATCAACTGTTTGGTTAGTTGATACGCGAAGGATTTCACCTACACCCATAAAGTGTGGCTTATCTTCGATAATCACACAGGCATTAGGTGAAATGGATACCTCGCAATCTGTGAAGGCATACAAAGCGTCAATCGTTACGTCCGGAGAAATACCCGGTGCTAATTGAATTTGAATCTCTACGTCTTTGGCCGTATTATCAATCACCTTCTTAATTTTAATCTTACCCGTATCGTTTGCTTTGATAATGGAATCGATTAATGAAGTGGTTGTGGTTGTGTAAGGAATCTCAGTTATAACAAGCGTTTTCTTATCTAATTCGTCGATTTTAGCACGGATACGGATTTTTCCACCACGCAAACCATCGTTATAATTAGACGCATCCATCATTCCCCCTAATAGGAAATCGGGATACAACTCCACCTTCTTATTATTTAAAATATCGATGGACGCCTGAATAATTTCACAGAAATTATGGGGCATAATCTTGGTAGCCAAGCCTACCGCGATACCTTCTACCCCTTGTGCAAGTAAAAGCGGGAATTTAATAGGAAGCGTTACGGGTTCACGCTTGCGACCATCGTAAGACATCTGCCATTCAGTGGTTTGGTTATTGAAAACCACATCACTCGCAAATTTGGATAAACGCACTTCAATGTAACGAGCCGCCGCAGCGCTATCGCCGGTACGGTTATCTCCCCAGTTGCCCTGGCAATCAAATAAAAGTTCTTTTTGGCCTAAATTAACAATGGCGTCATTGATAGACGCATCACCGTGCGGGTGGTATTGCATCGTTTGACCAATAACGTTCGCCACCTTATTGAAGCGGCCATCGTCCATTTCCTTAAGCGCGTGCAAAATACGACGCTGAACTGGCTTTAAACCGTCCTCTACGGCAGGCACCGCACGCTCTAAAATAACGTAAGAAGCATATTCTAAGAACCAATTCTCATACATCCCTGCTACCGCAATCTGATTCTGTAGTGCGCCGTCCGCTGTTTCACTCATAGTAATTATCGCTATTAATCTTCTCCGTGGAAGAGTTGGTACATTATTAACGCTGTGGCTCCCCAAATCAAGTTCCCCTCATACATAAAGGAAGGACTCAGGATTTTATTTCCATCGTAGCTAACTTCAAAAGGTTGTAGATTAGCCGGATCTTGAAAGAAAGACACAGGTATTTCAAAAATACGATTTATTTCTCTTTTATTTAAATCGTAGGAAAGCTTTTTATTCAGTCGAACGGAAAATGCGGTCATCCAATAATTAGAGACGTGAATCCAATGCTCTGTGATGTAATCTAACGAAGCGGCATCAATCTCAACACCTATTTCTTCTAACACTTCCCTAGCCGCCGTCTCACGCAAATCTTGATCTGATGGATCCATTTTTCCACCCGGTAAAGCCATTTGGCCGCTATGATGTCCATCGTATTGATTTCGCTCAATCAGAACAAGGTGCGGTTCTTGGTCGTCCACTTCAATAAATAAAACGGCTACTGCTGCTTGTTTTGCATTGGCTTTGATCTCCGGTTTTTGAAGGATTTGTTTGTAAATCTGTTTGAAAGGTTCGAATTCTTTCATTTTACAATAGCGTATTTGCGATAGCTTCTGCACATCGTATTCCGTCCAAAGCCGCAGACATAATTCCTCCTGCGTATCCTCCACCTTCTCCACAAGGATAGAGGCCTTTTATTTCAGGATGTTCTAATGTTTCTTTATCTCGTGGTATTTTGACTGGGGACGATGTTCTACTTTCTAAACCGATGATTTGGCCTAAATTGGAAGAAAAACCAGGTATTTTCTTATTGAAATCTTGGAATCCTTGTGCCAAAGGTTCTGAAATATAATCCGGTAAAAATTCCCGCATTTCACCTGGTTCTAAACCCGGCACATAGCTAGTCGGATGAGAGCTCTTACTCGCTTTTCCTTGGATGAAATCGAGGGTATATTGGGACACCGCTTTTTGGGACCCTCCTACTAAACTTCCTGTCTTCTGCTCTAATTCTTCTTGCAGTTGCATCCCTGCCAAAGCGCCAAATTCCTTGTATCTAGCTAAATCTTCTTCTACGATACTGACCACAATTCCAGAATTCGCGTATTTGGAATCACGTCTAGAGGGTGACATTCCATTCACCACCACTTGATTAGGTGAAGTAGCTGAGGGTACAATAAATCCACCAGGGCACATGCAGAACGAGAATACACCTCTTTGAACTCCTTGAAAATTACTTTGTGTCACTAGGCTAAAACTAGCGGGCGGCAAGTATTCTGGCCGCTGTTTTACCTTATATTGCGCTTGATCAATAAAGGATTGTTGGTGTTCAATTCGAACGCCTATTGCAAAGGGTTTGGCTTCGATAGCTACACCCTTATTTTGTAATAATTGGAATATATCTCGTGCCGAGTGGCCTGTGGCTAATAAAAGTCGATCGGCTTGAAATTCTGCGCCATTCGAGCATACTACTCCTTTTATGGATTTATTCTCGATCAAAAAATCTACTACTCGGTGGTGAAAATGCACTTCTCCTCCTGCTGCAATGACTGCATCCCGCATGGATGCGATAATACCCGGTAACTTATTTGTTCCTATGTGTGGGTGAGCCTCAAATAAGATGTCACTGTGTGCACCATGAGCTACAAACGTCTCTAGAACGCCTTTGATATCGCCACGTTTCGTACTTCTGGTATATAATTTACCGTCAGAATAAGTGCCGGCGCCTCCTTCTCCAAAACAGTAATTGGAATCTGGATCCACTAAATTAAAGCGGTTGATGGCGGCTAAATCCCTTCGGCGCTCGCGTACATCTTTACCGCGTTCTAGAACAATGGGTTTGATTCCTTTCTTGACAAAATCAATAGCAGCAAATAATCCGGCTGGACCTGATCCAATAATAATGACTTTTTTAGCGCCTTTTGACAAAGTAGGTAATTGAGCAGAAAGGCTGAAATCGTGCCCTTTTTCATAAAAACCAATGCGAAGATTAACCTTGATTTGCCTACTTCTAGCATCGATTGACCTTTTTTCGATTCGATAGGTACAAGCCGCTAGATAGGCCTCTCCCATTTCTGCAGCTAAAAATTGAGCTAATTTTTCGGGAGAATGGGCAATATCTGGTCTAAGAACGAAGTCTTTTTGGTCAATCATACGAGTATTTTGTGCAAATTTACGAATCAATTTTGACTATTTCAGATGAATAAGCTCGGTGCAGAGGTTTCTCCCTATTTATTGCAACATAAAAACAATCCGGTTCATTGGGAACCGTGGGGACCTGAGGCGTTAGAGCGTGCGAAGAAGGAGGACAAGCCCATTTTAGTGAGTATTGGGTATGCCGCCTGCCATTGGTGTCATGTGATGGAGCATGAATCATTTGAGAATGAGGAAGTGGCGACCATCATGAATGAATACTTTGTGAACATTAAAGTAGACAGAGAAGAGCGTCCTGATGTGGATATGGTCTATATGGAGGCACTACATCAGATGGGTTTGAATGGTGGATGGCCCTTAAATGTTTTCTTATTACCTGACCAAAAACCCTTTTACGGAGGTACCTATTTCAAAAAAGCCAACTGGATTCAGTTGTTATATTCGATTCACAATGCTTTTGTGAATAATCGGGAAGACTTAGCTAAATCGGCGGATGGTTTTGCTGAAAGTCTATCTGAAAATGCCTCTTTCTTTACTCATTCAAATTTAACAGAAACAGCCGCAGTTATTCCTGCGGCTTTGACTAAAATTAAATCAGCGTTAGACCCTGTTTTTGGGGGTATTAATAAGGCGCCTAAATTCCCTCTGCCCTCTTTAATTCAATTTTTGTATTCAGTTCCTTTTTCTCTCTCTGTTGATTTAGGTTTGCCTATCCTTCAAAAAACGTGGTTAGAAAAAATGGCCCAAGGTGGAATTTACGATGCTGTGGGAGGAGGATTTTCGAGGTATTCGGTGGATTCAGAATGGTTCTGTCCTCATTTTGAAAAAATGCTCTATGATAATGCGCAATTATTGTCTGCCTACACGAAGGCTTATAAGCGTGAGCGAAATCCACTCTATCAAGAGGTAATTTTTGATACCATATCTTTTTTAAAGCGAGAGTTACTTTCGCCGCGAGGTTTGTATTATTCCTCCTTAGATGCAGATTCTGAGGGTGAAGAAGGATTGTTTTATACGTGGTCTTTTACAGAGCTTGCTGTTTTAGAAAATGAGGAGTTTTTGAAGACTTATTCCATCTCAAAGAATGGGAATTGGGAGGATGGACGAAATATATTATTCAAATCATCCCCCGTCTTAAATGCACATTTTGAAAAAGAGATGGAGGTTTTACGTGCTGCACGCCTAACTAGAATAAGACCCTGGACAGATACAAAGGAAGTCTTGGTATGGAACGCACAATTAGTGGCGGCATTTGTTGAAGTCTATCAAGTTTTTGGCCGAAAAGAGGATTTGCAAAGCGCTCTAGATTTAATGCAAGCTATTGAAACGCATCTGAACAAGGATAATCAATGGTTGCATCAGGCTCAGTATTCTCGCGTGCCCATTGGTGCTTTTTTGGATGACGTTGCGGCTGTGGTTTTGGCTTATATTAGCTTGTACTTGTTGACTTCTGATTTAGTTTATAAAGAAAAAGCAGAGAACCTTTTGCTGTTGATAGGTGATGATTTTACGCATCCAGAATTAGCGCTATATCAATACCGGTCGAAAAAGGCAGACTATCTAATCGCTGAAAAAGTCGAAGTGATGGATTCGGTGATGCCTTCGTCTAATTCGATGCTTTGTGAAGCTTTTTTGTGGATGGGTATTCTGAAGAATAAGGCAGAATATACCCTTAACGGACGTGCCATGTTGTCTCAAATCCTCGAGAGAGCCATTGCGCATCCCGCTTATTTTGCGAATTGGTTGCGAATTTATTCGGAATGGATAGAACATCCGAAAGCTATGCTAAAATATGCAGGGAATGGCGAAGGTTTGGATGGTTTTGATTGGTGTATCGATAAGGATCAACTTGTTTGTATTCCTTCGGATGAAATAGAGGGCTATTTATTATGTGTGGGTGATTATTGCTTCGCTCCTGTTTCGACTTTGCAAGAAGTAGATAAGCAATTAGCTGAGCTTATTTAATTCGCTCAGGATTCTCCGTAACAAATGCACCCCAGCCTTTCTTCGTTCCTTTAAGCGTGGAACTGATGTTTTTATTGTGGAAATGATGGCAAATGGCGATTCCGAGGGCGTCGGTTGCATCGTGCATTTTGGCATCTAACTTAATATTTCCAATAATCTCCACCATTTTAGCGACTTGTTCTTTCGACGCATTTCCATTTCCTGTTACGGATTGTTTGATCTTTTTAGGCTCGTATTCTGCAATCGGAATCGATTTAGAAAAGGCTAAAGACATCACCATTCCTTGCACTCTGCCTAATTTCAACATCGACTGAATGTTCTTACCAAAGAAAGGAGATTCTATTGCGATCTCATCTGGTAAAAACTCTTCTATAATCCCTAAAACGCGTTCGTGAATCTTTAAGAATTTAGCTCCCTGTGTGGTGTATTTAGTCAAGTTTAACACGCCATATTGTAACACCGTCACCTTGTCATTCGTAATGCGCAATAAGCCATAACCGAGGAAACGCGTTCCTGGGTCGATACCTAAGATTATTTTTTCTGAAGAGGAAGTGCTAATTTGCGTCATTAAAGCTTCATATGTTTATTCATCAAATTCCGTCGTTCATTCCTGCCCTTTTTCCCCGATTTGTGTGGTCAAAAGCAGCTGATCGTCAGATTTATTTAACCTTCGATGATGGACCAACTCCTGAAATTACGGATTTTGTCCTAGAATGCTTAGCGGAATTTGAAGCAAAGGCTACATTTTTTTGCATTGGCAAGAATGTAGTAGAAAATCCAGGGATTATTCAGCGTATTCAGGCAGCAGGTCACAGCATAGGAAACCATACGATGAATCATAGTAATGCCTGGAAAATGGATTTTGCCGCTTATCAAGTAGATATGATTAAATGTGAGGAGGTATTTGCGCAGCAAAAAATCAAATCTATTGGTTTTCGTCCTCCCTATGGTCGGATTACGCGTAAGATGTACCGTGAAATTGATAATGTTATTTTATGGTCCGTATTAACAGGGGATTATAATGCCTCTTTATCCTCTTCAGAAATTATTTCATCCGTTTTGCCCTTACTAAAACCAGGTGCTATTGTCGTGATGCACGACAGTGTCAAAGCATCTCCGCACTTACAGGTGATTTTACCTGCAATTCTAAGCTATTGTAAAGAACAAAATTTCGTTTTATCCGCCCTATGATCGATACCCACGCACACTTGTATGATGTTCATTTTCAAGAAGATATGCCTTTTTACTTAAAGGAAATTCAGGAGGCTGGAGTAAAAGAGGTTTGGTTACCTAATTGTGATTCAGAGTCTTGGATAGATCTAAAGAAATTATGGGAGAATTACCCTGATTTTGTTCTTCCCATGATTGGTTTGCATCCAACGTATGTGAAAGAAAATTACCTAGATGAATTAGTCACACTTAAAAATGAGTTAGACCAAACGAAAGTGCTTGCCATAGGTGAAATAGGTCTAGATTATTATTGGGATACCACCTTCGCAGAACAACAAATGGATGCCTTTAAGCAACAATGCCATTGGGCGCTTGATTTAGGTTTATGGGTGGATATTCATTGTAGAAAAGCTTATGCAGATTTAATTAAAACCTTTCAATTACCTGAATTCAAGAATTTGAGAGGAGTTATTCACTGTTTTTCAGGCGATGCTCGAGTAGCGAAGGTTTTAACTGATTTAGGGTATTATTTAGGAATAGGAGGTGTGATTACTTATAAAAACACGACTTTATTTGAGGATATTAAAGATATTCCTTTGTCACGAATTGTATTAGAAACGGATGCTCCCTATCTAAGTCCTGTACCCTTCAGAGGAAAGCCTAATTCCCCTAAGAATATTCCGATTATCGCTCAAAAATTGGCTGATTTATATGAGATAACTCTCGATCAACTAGTAGACCAGACGAACCAAAACGCTCAGCAATTAAAAGCTATCTCAGGTTATTAATTAAACTTTTCATTTGGTTATCCCAGTCAAGAATGGCCTTTTTAAGCCGTAGAACTACTTTGTTAGGGGAATCTTTAAACTTAGTCCAAGAACCTTGAAAAACAAGTTTACCATTCTCCATAATCCCTACTGAATGGCTTAATTGAAGTATATCTGTCAAATCATGGCTAATTAAGACGCAGGGGATAGCGCGTTCATCAACGACAGATGCTATTATTTGAGAGAATTCTAATTTTTGTTCCGTGTCTAATTGACTAAAGGGTTCGTCCAAAACCAAATAAGAAATAGGTTGACTGATGGCTTCTAATAGAGCTAGTTTCTGTCTCTCTCCCCCTGATAGAGAAGCTACTTTTGTATCCTTTTGCTTTATCAAATAGAATTGCTTGAGGTGCTTCGTTATTACGGCGTCCTGTTGTGCATTAGGGAGGTATTGAAATAATACCTGAGCATAATTATAGACGCTGTGATGAGGCTTTAAATGGAGGGTTTGAGGAACATAGCCCGCCTGTTTGAATTGAGGAATTAATCGATCAATTCCATCATTTAATTCTTTTGAATCAATTTTGATGGAATAAGCAGGATCGTATTTTACACCCACTAAAAGGTTCGCAATCGTACTTTTTCCCGAACCACTTTTTCCAATTAATGCGTAGATTTCACCTGATTTTACCTTTATTTGAATATTGGATAAAGCAAAATGACTAGTAACTTGGTGTTTCTTTATGCCGATTTTTAACATTAAACCTATTTAAAATGATTCTGTGCGGAATTGATGTGGGAACTTCTTCCATTAAAGTTAGTATTGTTGATGCAGCAAACCAACAATTAATTTATTCATCCTCTTTTCCTGAGGTTGAAAATGAGATCTCCTCCCCTCAACCGGGTTTTGCAGAACAAGATCCTGAACATTGGTGGTATTGCGTTAAACAAGCCATATTAAAAGCGAATGCAACGGGTTTATACGACCCTAAAAATATTGGAGCCATAGGTATTTCATACCAGATGCATGGATTGGTAGTTGTTGATAAAAAGGCTCAGGTGTTGCGCCCTTCCATTATTTGGTGCGATTCACGTGCAACTCCATACGGAGAAAAAGCCTATAAAGCTTTAGGAGAATCATTTTGCCAAAGTCATTACCTAAATTCCCCAGGTAATTTTACCGCCGCTAAATTAGCGTGGGTGAAGGAAAATCAGCCTGCCATTTTTGATCAAATTACTCAGGTAATGCTTCCTGGCGATTTTATCGCAGGTCGATTTACATCTACCTTCACTACGACAGCCTCTGCACTTTCAGAAGGTATTCTTTGGGACTTTAAATCCTCTCATCCTGCTAAAGACTTAATGGCCTTTTATGGCTTCCCTGAATCCATCTTTCCACCTGTTCATCCCCTATTTTCAGACCACGGCAACATTACAGCTGAGGTAGCTGACGAACTAGGTTTAAGTACTCAGGTAAAAGTCACTTATAAGGCTGGAGATCAACCCAATAATGCCTATTCTTTAGGTGTATTGCATCCAGGAGATATCGCCACTACTGCTGGTACCTCTGGTGTAGTGTATGGTATTTCCGATGAATTAAAGTTTGACAAAGAGAACCGTGTCAATTCGTTTGCGCACGTAAATCATACAGCTGCAAAAACGAGTGTGGGAGTATTAATGTGCATCAATGGAACAGGTATTTTGAATCGTTGGGTGAAGCAAAACTTCTTCCCTTCTTTATCTTATTCCCAAATGAATGAGTTAGGAGCAAAAGCAGCTATTGGAACGAGTGGCTTAGTTTGTATGCCGTTTGGCAATGGAGCAGAGCGTATTTTCCAAAATCAAACGCTAGGTGGTAGTTTTCAACAGTTGGATTTTAATCGCCATTCATCAGCCGATATTATTCGTTCTGCTCAAGAAGGTATTGCTTTCTCGATGGTATATGGTATTGAATTGTTAGGAAATGTAGGCGTTAAGCCGAAAAAATTAATGGCCGGTTTAGCTAATATGTATTTAAGTGATTTATTCACACAAGCCATTGTTAATGCTTCGGGTGCTTCAGTTGAATTATTAGAATCAGATGGTGCTTTTGGTGCAGCCTTAGGCGCTGGTGCGGGTGTAGGTTATTATGCCAATGAAGATGAGGCCGTAAGTCATATCAAGGTCTTAAAAACGATACAACCAGAAGTAAGCTTAAAGATTTCTTATGAAGATGCTTATGGAGTTTGGAAAATGAATCTACCCTCTTAAAAATGGTAAAGCCTCTCAATTGCTTGAGAGGCTTGTACCCAGTGCCGGAGTCGAACCGGCACGGGCTTGCACCCACGGGTGTTTGAGACCAGCGCGTCTACCAATTCCGCCAACTGGGCAATTAAAAATTGCTGTGCAAAACTAGGCTTTTTCATTTGCTTTCGCAAATGAGCCTAAAATAATTTCTGCTTTATTCGTATCGTAGAGCCTCTACTGGATCCATCTTAGAAGCTTTAAAAGCAGGATAAATTCCTGAAAATAAGCCCACTAAAATACATATTATTATACCTGTCATCATCCAAAGCCAAGGTATAATAAAGCTTGCCGCCCCCGAACTAATTCCTTGAGCAATTAGGTTTCCTATCGGAATAGCTAACATAATCCCTCCTAGGCCGCCTAGTAAACAAATGACAATCGCTTCAATTAAGAACTGCTGTAAAATACGTCCTGGAGTCGCCCCCAATGATTTACGTATACCAATTTCACGTGTACGCTCACTTACAGAAACCATCATAATGTTCATCAATGCGATAGCTGCACCTAAAAGAGTAATAAAACCAATCACAAAGCCACCAATGCGTAAAGAACCTGTGATGCTTTCAAAGCTTTTAGCGATGGAATCGGAGCGATCAATGCTAAATGAATCTTCCATTCCAATAGGGTCCATCCGTACTTTTCGCATAGCACCGCGCGCCTCTTCCATAAAATCATCTAGGTTAGTAATCTTAGACGAGGATGTGGTGATATCAAAAGTAAGATTGCGTCCTACTGCCATTTTTCGACCCGTTTCTAATGGAACCATAATGACACGGTCATCTCCCCCACCCATCATATTTCCTTTTTTATCTAAAGCTCCTATTACTTTTAATTTAATTCCTGAAACGATAATTTCAGATCCAATCGGATTTTCTTTTTCGTATAATTGATCAATAACGTCCACACCTAAAATACATACGTTGATAGCATTCAATTGCTCGTTAGGCGAGAAATTCCGCCCTGATCCCACTTTATAGCCTTTTAGTTCCATAAAGTTTTCGTCGATTCCTAAGACGCGTGTATTGGGATTCGTTTTCTTAGAAGCAAATTTAGCTATAGCGTTGTTGTTCACATTGGTCTTTAAAGAGACTTTGCCTTTGGCCGTAAACAAGTATTTATAGTGAGTTGCCTGGCGGTAATCGATATTTTTAAAGCGTTTTTCCTTTTGACCTTCACGTCTCACCTGCATGGCAGGACGGTTACGAATATCAAATGAGTTTGCCCCTAAACCAGAAAAGGAATTGTCTACTGAACTTTGAATACCATCAATAGCAGTCAAAATTCCGACTAAAGAGGTGATTCCCAAGGATATAATGAGCGCCGTTAATACCGTTCTCAATAAGTTCCCTTTGATGGAGCGAAGACCCTCTAAAACATTTTCTTTTAAATTCATAAGACCTTTTGACTAAGCCGGATTCTTCCGGCAACTCATTGACTAAGTCACGGAGTGACGACTGTTACAAAGCAACCGCAAGTTATCCCCTTTTTCACAGCATTAAAAACCAATGAAACAGGCTTTTAATCCGTTAGTCCTTTTTTTGACCTAATTAATTCAATCCCCGCTCTTTCTTAATCGCGAACTATTTGATAATTTAGTGTAAAATTATGTCAGTGGAAGAAAATCAACAAAACGTACCTGTTTATAACGACGATAGTATTCGTTCCCTAGATTGGAAAGAGCATATTCGGCTTCGTCCGGGTATGTATATTGGTAAATTAGGCGATGGTTCATCGGTGGATGATGGTATCTATGTTCTCGTGAAAGAGATTATGGATAACTCGATTGATGAGCATATGATGGGAAATGGCAAGTCCATTGACGTTAAAATCTCAGATCATAAGGTAGAAGTTCGAGATTATGGCCGCGGTATTCCATTAGGTAAGGTGATTGATTGCGTTTCCAAAATAAACACCGGAGGCAAGTACGATTCAGGTGCTTTCCAAAAGTCCGTAGGTTTGAATGGTGTGGGTACGAAGGCAACGAATGCCCTCTCTAATTACTTTAAAGTACAATCCTATCGCGATGGTCAAACCAAATGGGCGGAGTTTTGCAAGGGTGAATTAACAGCTGAATCACCTGGTATTGAATCTTCGAATGCGAAGAGTGGAACTCATGTTCAGTTTGAGCCAGATAATACCATCTTTAAGAATTACCATTTCATTCCGCAATATTTGGATTCCTTGTTTTGGAATTATGCCTATTTGAATGCGGGATTGACCATTAATTTTAATGGAGAAAAGTATTTTTCCCAAAATGGTCTCTTCGATTTACTTTCTAAAAAGACGAATGCAGAGGAAAATCGTTATCCGATTATCCATTTAAAGGGGAACGATATAGAGTTAGCCATTACGCATAATAACCAATACGGAGAGGAATATTATTCCTTCGTAAATGGTCAAAATACCACTCAAGGGGGAACGCACTTAGCGGCCTTTAGAGAAGCGATTGTGAGAACGGTGCGCGAGTTCTTCAAAAAAGACTTTGATCCATCCGATGTGCGTGCGAGTATCGTAGGCGCCATTGCTATTCGAGTTCAAGAGCCCGTATTTGAATCCCAAACAAAGACAAAATTAGGTAGCACCACTATATCTCCAGATTCGAACTCCACTTCGATTCGTACGTTTATTGGGGATTTTGTGAAGACGGAATTGGATAATTATTTACACCAAAACCCAGCATCAGCTGATGCTTTATTAAAGCGTATTTTGCAATCTGAACGCGAGCGTAAGGATATAGCAGGTATTAAGAAATTAGCGAATGAGCGTGCTAAGAAAGCCAATTTACATAATAAGAAACTAAGAGATTGCCGTGTTCATTTATCTGATGAAAAATCGGAGACACGTCATGATACAACGTTGTTTATTACGGAGGGTGATTCAGCTTCGGGAAGTATTACTAAATCACGTGATGTGCAATTGCAGGCTGTTTTTAGTTTACGAGGAAAGCCATTGAATAGTTTTGGCCTAACGAAGAAAATTGTATACGAAAATGAGGAATTTAATCTATTGCAGCACGCATTAGATATTGAAGATTCCTTAGATAATCTACGTTACAATAAGATTGTGATTGCAACGGATGCCGATGTCGATGGAATGCACATTCGCTTGCTTATTTTAACGTTCTTCTTACAATTCTTTCCAGATTTAGTACGTAATGGTCACCTGTATATTTTAGAGACTCCCCTATTTAGGGTTCGAAATAAGAAAGAAACGCGTTATTGCTATTCTGATGAAGAACGACGTAATGCGATTGAAGCCTTAGGTCCTAAGCCTGAGATTACGCGCTTTAAGGGTTTAGGTGAAATTTCGCCGGAGGAGTTTGGAAACTTTATTGGCGAGGATATTAAATTAGAGCCGGTGATTCTCGAAAAGGATTTCACTATCCCTCAGCTTTTAACGTATTACATGGGTAAGAATACACCAGAGCGCCAAAAATTCATTATTGATAACCTGATTATCGAGAAGGATTTAGAAGAGGTGCTTTTGGCCTAATTAAAAATTCAATTCAAGGAGTTGCTTCAGTTCTTTCAAGGCTTTAGCAGCTCCTTTTTTGTCTGCCTGCACGATACCAGCCTGAATAATCTCTTCAGCTCTATCCTCCCTGTTATCAGCTAGTAAAGCATTCGCATAGGTATAGTATGTCGCTACATATTCTGGGAAATCTGAGATAATCATTTCAAATTGCGCAAAAGCTTCATTTATGTCACCCTCTTTTAGCCATTCTATCGCTAATAGATAATAGTTAAACGGATCCGTTGGATCTTGATTAATCTCATTTTTAATAAATTCTTTACGATCCATTTTGCTAAATTAAAAACAAATTAGTATGCTTGCATAACAATTTAATCTGCCATGAAAATACTAGTCTGTATCTCCTGTGTCCCAGACACTACCTCAAAAATAACAATAGATCCATCAACCTCCCAAATAAGTAGCCAGGGATTAACATTTATTGTAGGTCCCTATGATGATTATGCCCTTTCTCGTGCTATTGAACTGAAGGAAAGCAACGGTGCTGAAGTCATAGTTTTACACGTAGGCGGTGCAGAATCAGAAGCACTTATTCGTAAATGTTTAGCACTAGGAGCAGATTCGGCTGTTCGTATCGATGGAAATCCAACTACATCAGCACAGATCGCTAGTTCCATTGTCTCTTTTGTGAATCAAAATCCGATGGATTTAATTTTGATGGGAAAAGAGTCCATCGATTATAACTCTGGAATTGTACATGGTTTAGTGGCTGGTGCCCTTGGATATTCTCACTTTAACCCAGTGATGCATTTGGATTTGGCGGATGATGGCTTGAAATTAGAAGTAGAAATGGATGGAGGTAAAATGGACGTTTCATGTCCCCTACCTGCCGTATTAGGATGTCAAGAACCCATAGCTGAATGGAAAATTCCATCAATGCGGGGCATTATGACAGCACGTACGAAAGAGATTACGGTATTACCTTTTGATACTACTAGCCAAATTCAGATCCTAAAAGCTGATATTGCCGAAACAGCTCGTAAGAATAAGATGATTAAGGCAGAAGATGCAGAGCAATTGATTGATTTATTAAGAACTGAGACAAACGTATTATAAGATGAAAAAAGTCGCTATTATTGCTCAAACAAAAGAAGGTCAACTTTCTGATGCTTCTAAATCATTAATTTCATTTGTATCTTCTTTTAGTCCAGAGTCTATTTTACTTTTGGCTATAGGCGATGTAAATTTTAGCACTGTTTCTGCTTCTAAGTCAATTGATGTCATTCAATTATCCGAAGGATTATGGATTGATTCAGCTAGTATTCAACCCTTGACTCAAGCAGTTGATGGTTATTCCGTGTTTGGTATAAAATCAATTCAAGTCGATAATTTATTAAGTCTTTTAGCTGCAAGTTCATCTCAAGAAATGATTTCAGGGATTCAACAAATGTCCTATTCAGGTGGAAAATTTTTGATTACTAAATCAATCTTTTCTGGAAAGGCATCTTTGTCATTAACATCAGAAACTGCTGCCTATTTTAGTTTGAATCGTAATTTCGATTTCAGTGCTAATTCAGTATATGGAGAACAATCAATTAATTCAGTTTCCACTTTAACTAGCGCCGCCGGTAGCAAAGCTTCTATTCTAGCCTTGAAACCTATTACTGGATCAATTCCATTGCCAGATGCGGCTTTAGTTGTGGGTGCAGGTCGTGGTCTAAAAGATCCAGGTAATTGGACAATAGTAGAGGATTTAGCCAAAGCTTTAGGGGCGGCTACTGCTTGTTCTAAGCCAGTATCTGATTTAAATTGGCGTCCTCACCACGAACACGTAGGACAAACAGGTGTGAAGATTTCGCCTAATTTATATATCGCTTGCGGAATTTCAGGAGCTATCCAGCATTTAGCGGGTGTCAATGGTTCACGTATCGTAGTCGTGATAAATAATGATCCTGAAGCGCCCTTTTTCAAACATGCGGACTATGGAATCGTGGGGGATGTAAATGATATACTTCCAAGACTAACAAAAAAGCTTCAAACTCATTAAAATTAGCGGTCTAATTGGTACATTTGTGTTTTAATATAGGCCTTTGAAAGAGTTTGTTCCGTTGCGTATTTTATCTGTTAATCCTAGTTCTGTAGGTGCTAGTTCTTATATTCTCTTGTTAGAAGCAGATAATTCGCAGGCATTGCGTTTTCCGATCGTTATCGGTAGTCAGGAGGCACAATCTATTTCGGTTTATTTGGAACATATTCAAACGAGCAGACCACTAACACATGATTTGTGTGTTAATCTACTTTCTTACTCCAATGTTTCTCTTCAAAAAGTGGTAATTACCGATTTCAAGGATGGTATTTTCTATGCTAATTTGGAGATAAATAAAGAGGGAGAGACATTTCAAGTAGATGCCAGACCATCGGATTCTATTGCCCTTGCTATTCGTTTATCTATACCCATATTCATTTCTGAAAAGCTTTTAACTGAAATCTGTATTCCCGAGGAGGAGTTTATGGATGAATTAGAGGATGAATTTGATGGACTTGATAAATCACCTGTTGTTCGCTCAAAGGCTGAATTAGAGGGATTATTAAACAAGGCATTGCAGGAAGAGAACTATGAGGAAGCGGCTAAATTAAGAGATGAAATTGAAAAATTATAAATATGAAATATTCTAAAAGTCGTCCGCAGTCTACCCAATTAACTTTGGTAATCTCCATGGCGAGTTTGGCCTTTATTCTTGCCTTATTCTTTCAACTATTTGTGAGCGTAAAGTCGTGGGGGGATGAGATTAAATCACAAATGAAAGTATACGTTTATTTAAGCGATTCTTTACAAACAAGTGATTTAGCATCTACTATTACCTACTTTAAAACACGCCCCTATTTAGGCCAAAAGGAGTTAAAACCAGAATTAGAATTTAAGTCAAAAGCCCAGATTGCTACTGAATTTTTAAAGTCTTCACAAGAAGATTACCAAACACTTTTAGGTGAAGAAAATCCGTTTAAAAACTGTTTGATTTTGGGGATAAAAGAGGAATATAAAAATGAAGCGTCCTTTAAAAAGATAGTAGCAGAGATTCAAGCAAGACCAGATGTATATGAGGTTACTTATCCGAATACCTTTATCGGTTCACTTTTAGGTAAAATTAAGGCGGTTGGGTATGTAGGAGTCATCTTAATTATTCTTTTAGTTTTGTTCGTATATGTTCAATTAGCGAATAATATTCGCTTACACATTCATGGAAACCGTGTTTTAATTAAAACGATGCAATTACTTGGAAGCACTAATGGATTTATCCAAAAACCTTACCTATTGAATTCGTTATTAGTAGGTTTCTTAGGTGGATTGATTGGGTTTGTTTTGGCTGATGGAGCCTTTTATTACTTTTCTACCTCGATTCCTGAAATTTCAGCTTTGTTTTTTGAAGTGAATAACCAAGCACAGCTAGCACTTATCTGTGTAGGATTTTGCACCTTATTCAGTGTAATTGCTTCCTTCTTTTCTATATCAAAGTATCTAAAAATTCAACATACAAACCTTTTTTAATATGAGTCAATCAAATATGCCGTTAGGGTCCAAAGACATTAAAATTCTCTTACTAGGTATTGGAATTATGTTGATAGGTTTTTTTGTAATGACCTTAGATAAGGAGGAATTTGGTTTTGGCTTTTTAGGCTTAACCCTCGGTCCCATTCTGGTTTTGGTGGGAATCATTATTCCCGTGTTCTCTTTATTTAAGTGGAAGCGCTAATGACAGAGATTCTAAAAACGATCATTTTAGGAATAGTTGAGGGTTTAACTGAATTCTTGCCCGTATCTTCAACTGCTCATTTAATTGTTTCTGAAAATTTATTAGGGATTGAAAATTCAAAGTTCCTTAATTTCTTTACGGTCTTTGTACAGTTAGGGGCTATTGCTGCGGTACCATTTCTTTATTTCAAGCGCTTATTCGCTTCGGGTTTATCCATTTACTATACCATTATTGCTTCCTTTATTCCTGCTGTTATTTTAGGTGTATTATTAGATGATTTCTTAGAGGCTTTATTTCAAGGGTATTGGTTTATTGCGGGTTCATGGATTTTAGGTGGATTACTATTAGTTCGCATTGATCAGTGGCTTCCAGCTAAATCAGATTCAGTGGAAATTCATTCGATCTCTTATCTAAAAGCATTCAAAATTGGTTTATTTCAGTGTATAGCTATGATTCCAGGTGTCTCTCGTTCAGGTGCTACTATTTTAGGAGGTCGAGTGCTAGGCCTTAGTCATGCTGCTGCAGTTGAATATTCTTTTTTACTTGGTATTCCTACCATATTAGGGGCATGTGCGAAAAAATTATTGGATTACCGTGATGATTTTGATGTACTATTCACGAAGGAACATATTCAGTTTTTGAGTATTGGTACGGTGATTAGTTTTGTTGTGGCACTATTAACAATCAAATGGATGGTGGGATTTGTTAAACAACATGGATTCGCCTTGTTTGGCTACTACCGCATTATTGTTGGACTTTTATTAAGTGTGTACCTGTGGATGAGTTAATAGAAGTTCAAGACAAGTTTTACGTAATTAATAAACCTAGAGAATGGTCTTCTTTTGATGTAGTAAAGAAGATTCGTAATCTCGGTCGTTTTAAAAAGATAGGCCATGCAGGGACATTAGATCCTTTAGCCACTGGTATATTAATTATGTGTGTGGGTAAATACACTAAGAAGATAGATTATTTTCAATCGTTACCTAAGACCTATACTGGTAAGCTAGTGTTAGGCAAAACAACACCCTCGATAGATTTAGAGACGGATTTTGATGGAGAATATCCGATTGAGCATATAGATGCAACGCTATTGGAGGAAGTTCGTCAAACGTTCTTAGGTACTATTCAACAAGTCCCTCCTATTTATTCCGCTATTAAATTAAATGGTCAACGCTTATTTACTCATGCTAGAAATGGAGTGAATGCAGAAGATCTAGACATTAAGATCAGAGAAGTAGAGGTGTATCGGATGGAAATAGACATATCTCATTTTCCAGAGATTAGTTTTGAGATTGAATGTAGTAAGGGGACCTATATCCGAAGTATTGTACGTGATTTTGGCATCAAATGTCAATCAGGGGCCTATATGAGTGAATTGGTTCGAACAAAAATTGGGGATTGGGGTTTAGATAAAGCACAAGAGGTGGCCACTTTTAATAGCGATTTACATGAAGTGCTTTTATAGTTTTGATACGGTACAGATTGAATCAGCAACCGCGGTAACGATAGGGATGTTTGATGGTTTGCATTTAGGACATCTGAAGGTTATCCATGGTTGTTTAAACGCTGCGAAAGAGAGTAGCCTAAAAATCTGTGTTATTACTTTTTCTAATCATCCTGCAGATCATTTTACTGGTAAACGAAATGAGCTATTAATGCCTATGCAGGAGAAGATAGCAGCATTTGAAGCCATTGGAATAGATTATTTAGTGATTCTTCCGTTTAATGCTTATTTAGTGGAATTGCCGGCTACTCAATTTATTCAAGAACACATCATAAGACGAATTAAAGCAACTAAGGTGGTTTTGGGTTATGATAATCATTTTGGTAAAAGTAGAGAGGGCTCCATTTCTTTTATCAAGGAACATTTTTCCGATCAACTGGAAGCTATTTCTATTGATGTAGCCAAAGTCGATGAGGTCATCGTTAGCTCTTCTCAGATCAAAAAATTTCTATCAGAAGGTGAGCCTACTAAGGCTAATGCTATGCTTGGTCATCATTTCTCAATCGCAGGTGTAGTTATTCACGGTAATCAAAATGGCCGAAAAATTGGTTTTCCTACTGCGAATATGTCGCTGAATGCAGATAATAAATTTATACCTCAATTAGGGGTGTATTTAACGGAGGTACATATTCAGGCTGGAAAATATTATGGTTTAACGAACATGGGCTACCGTCCTACCTTGAATAAGGATGAAGGAATTCACATCGAAACGCACATTTTGGGATTTGAAGACGATATCTATGGGCAAGGTATCGATATTCGATTTATAGAGAAAATTAGATCAGAGAAGCGATTTGACTCCTTTGAAGAACTAAAGAATCAAATCGCCGCTGATTTGGCTTGGGCTAAATTGTACCTAGCATAAATTCATATAACTGCCTAAAAAGACTATTTCGTCTCCTCTCTTCGTCAATAATTCTTGAATTTTTTGATCTAATTTATTACCCTCAATATCAATAAAGAACCAAAATTTGAATTCATTGGTGTCTTTCTGAGGTCTAGACTCTATTTTTAATAAGTTGATCCCTCTCGATTCAAAGTCTTGTAAAAGAGACAATAAGGCACCAGGCTTGTCATCATTCTTTAATTTAACAGCTAGACTCGTTTTATCTTTATCGGTTTTCTTTAAGTTTTCCACTTTGGAAATAATAAAGAATCGAGTCTGATTTGCATCATTATCCTGAATATTATCAAATAGAATAGGTAATGAATAAATTTTGGCAGCAATGTGAGAACAAAGAGCTGCACCATCCTCTTCTTCTACGGCTAATTTAGCGGCACGTGAGGTAGAATCAACTTGTACGAAGAAATCTTCTTCCTGTCCTGAGAAATAGTCGTTTAAAAAGCCTTTGCATTGCTGAAAGGCGATGTCTTTTGAATAGATTCTCTTAATTCCTTGAATCCCATTGTGTTTAGAGGCTAAACAGAAATTAACTGGAATGATGATTTCAGATATAACAAATAGATTCTTCTCATTTAAAAGATCCATTGTTTCTTTCACCATTCCCTCCTGGTTGTTCTCAATGGGTACTACACCATATTTTGCTCGTCCCGTTTCGACAGACTCAAAAACTGATTTGATGGAAGGTAACGAGATGTAATCAGCCACTGCCCCAAAACGATTTTCTGCCGCTTGGTGAGTAAAGCTACCTTCAGGACCTAAATAACAAATGATTTCAGGTAATTCTAAATTACGCGACACACCAAATATCTCCAGAAATATAGCTTCAATTGCTTCTTTCCTTAATTTACCTGTGTACTGACTCGCTAAACGATCGATGATTTCTTTTTCGCGATCGGGATGATAAATAACCGCGTTAGATTCGCGTTTTAATTTACCAATCTCTTCTACAAACTCCATTCGGTTAACAAGTAACGAAAGAATGGAATCATCTATCTGATCTATTTTGCTTCTTAATTCAGGTATATTCATGCGTAATATTGAGCTAATTAGCTCAATTTACGAATTTTAGCAGATTTAAGGAAGGGAAATAAAAAAAAGGATTTGAATAAATCCTTTTCCTTAACTAAAGATGTACAGTGTGATTCCGTTTGGATTCGAACCAAAGACCTACTGCTTAGAAGGCAGTTGCTCTATCCAACTGAGCTACGGAACCTTAATCAAAATAAAAAGTCAATTTATAATTGGTGATAAACACGTCCTCATAAATTGACTTTTGTCGGGGTGGCAGGATTCGAACCTACGACCTCTTGGTCCCAAACCAAGCGCGATACCGGGCTACGCTACACCCCGAAAATTGACTGCGGAGAGAGAGGGATTCGAACCCTCGGTACCGTTACCAGTACGCATGTTTAGCAAACATGTCCTTTCGGCCTCTCAGGCATCTCTCCTAGCATTTAAGAGAGCACAAATGTAGTAAATATATTTAGTATATGAAATATATGGCTAAAAAATTATTTCGCCATTACATCAAAACTCGAGATAGATTTACCTTCTAAACTCGTTTTACCCATTAAAAATAAGTCAATATTTCTAGCTGCTTCACGACCCTCAGAAATGGCCCAAACCACTAAAGACTGACCACGTCTTGCATCTCCTGCTATGAAAACTTTCTCATTATCAGATTGATAAGAAGGGCTTGCTACTAAATTACCTCGCTCATCTGATTTAACTCCTACTGCCGTTAATTGTTCAAATAAACTTCCGTGATCGGTATGTAAAAATCCTGCTGCAATTAAAGCTAGATCACAAGGAATTTTTCTGATGTTGATAACCTCTTGCTCCATTTTACCATCCTTCATATTATAAACGATGTCTCCAATAAGCAAGGCCTCTAACTCACCATTGTCATTTTTCACAAACTCCTGCAGAGAAATGGACCATAAACGTTCTGCTCCTTCATCATGTGAAGTAGATGTACGTAACATATTAGGCCAATTAGGCCAAGGTGTAGTAGATGCTCTTTCTACAGGAGGTTTAGGCATTACCTCAATTTGGGTAATAGAGGCAGCTTTGTGGCGATTTGATGTTCCTACACAGTCAGAACCAGTATCTCCTCCACCTATTACGACAACATGCTTTCCTTTTGCACTAATGTTAGTATTGGTATATTGCTCGCCCTTATGATTCACTTCTAATGCAATAGAAGCATTACGTTTATTTTGCTGAGATAAAAATTCCATTGCAGGATAAATACCTACGGCATCGTTACCTTTGGCTGTAATAAAACGAGGTGTTGTACTTCCTGTGGCTACTAAAACTGCATCAAAATCATTCGTTAAATTAGCTAGTTTCTCCGTGGTTCCGATATTAGCATTAGTAATGAAGGTTATACCTTCTTGTTTCATTACTTCTACTCGGCGAGTAACCACCGATTTATCTAATTTAAAATCTGGAATACCATAACGTAATAATCCTCCTATTTGATCCGCACGCTCATACACCGTTACCAAGTGACCTGCTTTATTTAATTGTGCTGCCGCAGCTAAACCTGCTGGACCTGAACCAATCACTGCAATTTTCTTGTCTGTACGTGACTTAGGTACGAATGGAACTACCCAGCCTTCTGAATAGGCTTTTTCAATGATTGATTTCTCAATTAATTCAATAGCCACTGCTGGTTTATTGATTCCTAATACACAAGCTGACTCGCATGGAGCTGGACAAATACGTCCTGTAAATTCAGGGAAGTTGTTTGTGGTACTTAAGATATCATACGCATACTTCCAATTTTGCTCATAAACAGCATCATTGAATTCCGGAATAATATTTCCCAGTGGACATCCATTGTGACAGAATGGAGTACCACAATCCATACAACGACTTGCTTGCGCTTCAGTGTCTGCTGTAGAATTTAGTTGTTCAATTTCTTTGTAATCATTCACACGCTCAGATACGGCTCTTTTAGGAGCTAATTTGCGGTCAATTTCCAAAAATCCTGTAGGCTTACCCATTCTATCTTATTTTAAATCTACTTTAATATCTTGATACACTCTGTCTTTGTCTGCTAATACGTCTGAGATGCTTAATTTTCTAGAACTTAAGGCATTCTTATAGTCGATTGGCAATACTTTCTTGAATTGGCTCGCTAATGCATTGAAATTATCAAATACAAGTTTCCCTTTTACCGAACCTGTCAAAGCAACGTGTTTTTCCAAATACATCAAAATGATGTTTTTGTCTTCCGGAGTCAATTCAGTAATTTCCACCATTTCGCGATTTACTTTCGCATCGAAGGTATTTTGCTCATCTAGTATGTACGCTACCCCACCAGACATACCCGCACCAAAATTACGGCCAGTATTTCCTAAAATGATGACTAAACCGCCGGTCATATATTCACAACCGTGATCTCCAATACCTTCCACTACTACTTTCGCCCCTGAATTTCTCACACAGAAACGTTCTCCTGCCATTCCAGCTAAATACGCTTCGCCAGAAGTAGCACCATAGAATGAAACATTACCTACGATAGAGTTCTCGGATGCTTTAAAAGAAGCTACTGGTGAAGGGTAGGCAACTAATGTCGCACCACATAATCCTTTACCTACATAGTCATTTGCATCTCCTTCGATTTCGAATTTGATACCTTTAACCGAAAACGCGCCAAACGATTGTCCAGCTGTACCTTTGAACTTGATATTTATTGTATCCGTAGGTAAACCTTTCTCACCATATTTCTTGGTTATCTCGTTAGATAGGATTGTACCTACCGAACGGTTTACATTGATAATATCAAGTTCGCCACTCACCTTCTCGCCTTTATCAATTGCCGATTTTGCAATTTTTAAAAGTTCCCAGTCTAGTTGATCTTCTAATCCGTGATCTTGTTCCTCTGATTTAAAGACAGCAACACCTTCTTCTAAAACAGCTGGAGCTAAAATTGGGCTCAAATCTACATTTTTGAATTTCCAATGTCCTGATAGATCTTTCATTTCCAAAAGATCCACGCGACCCACCATCTCTTCTAGTTTACGGAAGCCTAATTCAGCCATAATTTCACGCAATTCCTGAGCTAGGAAGTGGAATAAGTTGACCACGTGATCTGCTTGACCCGTATATAATGCTCTTAATTCCGGATTTTGAGTCGCTACCCCTACTGGACAGGTATTTAAGTGACACTTACGCATCATAATACAACCCGCGGTAACTAAAGCTGCAGTGGCTACACCAAATTCTTCTGCTCCTAATAAGGCTGCTACAGCGATATCCTTACCCGTCTTGATTTGACCATCCGCTTGAATCGTTACACGACCACGCAATTTGTTTTTAACTAAAGTTTGGTGCGTTTCTGCTAAACCAAGCTCCCAAGGTAAACCTGCGTGACGAATCGAAGATAAAGGAGAAGCTCCCGTTCCTCCATCGTAACCTGCGATCAAAATATGATCTGCGTGTGCCTTTGCTACACCGGCAGCAATTGTGCCTACACCAGCCTCAGAAACTAGTTTTACTGAAATTCTAGCAGCTCTATTCGCATTCTTTAAGTCAAAAATTAGTTGAGCTAAATCTTCAATCGAATAGATATCGTGGTGCGGAGGAGGGGAAATTAATCCTACTCCAGGTGTACTGTGACGTGTTTTGCCGATCCAATCATCTACTTTATGTCCTGGTAATTGACCACCTTCGCCTGGTTTTGCACCTTGCGCCATTTTGATCTGAAGCTCCTTTGCATTAGTTAAATAATTCGCTGTTACTCCAAAACGTCCAGAGGCCACTTGCTTAATGGCTGAATTCATCGAATCTCCATTCGCCATTTTTTCGAAACGAATTGGATCCTCACCACCTTCACCCGTATTCGATTTACCACCAATACGGTTCATAGCGATAGCTAATGTAGTATGAGCTTCGTAAGAAATCGATCCAAAGGACATCGCCCCTGTAGCAAAACGAGCTAAAATGTTTTCAACTGGCTCTACTTCATCAATAGAAATAGCCTTGCTTGACTTGAACTTCAATAAACCACGTAGCGTAATGGATTTCTTGCTTTGGTCATCAATTAATTGCGCATACTTTTTGTAAACTGAATAATCATTCTGTTTCGTAGCTTGCTGCAATAAGTGAATCGTAGCCGGATTAAATAAGTGCTCCTCACCTCTTTGTTTCCATTGGTAGATACCACCAACTTCTAATTTAGGCGAATCTTGCTTTAATAATTGATACCCGGAAGCATGCTTGATCAGGGCTTCTTTGGCAATCGTATCTAGGCTAATTCCACCAATACGAGAGATAGAACCACTGAAATACGTATCTACTACCTCTTTTCCTATACCAAGTATTTCAAAAATTTGCGCACCCTGGTACGACTGTAAAGTAGAAATACCCATTTTAGAGAAAATCTTTAAAAGCTCTCCATTAACGGCTTTGATATAGTTGTATTCTAATTTATCGTAGCTTAACTCCTTATTAACGAAGCCTTGATCCTTCATCGCCTTAATCGTTTCAAAAGCCATGTATGGATTCACCGCGCTAGCACCGTATCCAATCAACGTGGCATAATGGTGGGTTTCCCACACATCACCTGCTTCGATAATGATACCTACTTTAGCTCTTTTCTTGGTACGAATCAAATGATTATGTACAGAAGCTAGAGCTAATAAGGAAGGAATTGGGGCGTGTGAGCTATCAATTCCACGGTCAGTCAATAAAATGATCGAATAACCATCATCTACCGCATCTTCAGCGTATTGGTTAATACGATCCAAAGCCTTCTTCAACACTCCCTCCTCCTCAGAAGCACGGAACGTCATGTGAATGGACTTTGTTTGGAAATTTTCGTGATCAATCCAACGGATTTTTTCTACCTCTTTATTGCGTAAAACAGGTTGTTGAATCTCAATTTGACGGCAGTGCGTAGGACTTTCTTCTAATAAATTGGATAAACCTCCAATATCAGATAAAAGCGACATGACCATACGCTCGCGAATCGGGTCAATCGGAGGATTCGTTACCTGTGCAAATAATTGTTTGAAGTAAGAAGATAAATGCTGAGCCTTTTCTGATAAAACAGCTAACGGAGTATCAATACCCATTGAACCTAAAGCTTCTTTACCTGTCTCAGCCATTTGTGCTAATACAATACGAATATCTTCCGTTGTAAAACCAAAGATTTGTTGTCTAGAAACTAATTCAATGGCTTTAGGTTGTCTGTATTCAGAACCCGCCTCTGGAAGATCTTCTACTCTGATTTTATTCTTTAAAAGCCACTCACCGTATGGTTGTTGTTGGCAAATTTTCTCTTTTAGTTCTTCGTCTGGGATAATACGACCTTGTTCCATGTCCACCACAAACATTTTACCAGGTTGTAAGCGGCCTTTAGAAACAATGGTAGCAGGATCTAAATCCAATACTCCTGCCTCAGAAGCCATAATTACATGGTCATCAGAAGTTACCCAATAACGAGATGGACGTAAACCATTTCTATCAAGCGTAGCTCCGATCATTTTCCCATCCGTGAAGGAGATACTTGCAGGACCATCCCAAGGTTCCATCATGGCTGCATGGTACTCATAGAAGTCCTTTTTGTATTTCTTCATACTCTCATTGCCATCCCATGCTTCAGGGATTAACATCATCATGACATGAGGTAACGAGCGACCTGTTAAATACAACAACTCAATGGCGTTATCCAAAATCGCAGAATCGGATTGTCCTAAGCTACAAACAGGAAGAATCATATCTAATTCTTCTTGTGTAAAGTATTTGCTTGAGAACAAGGCAGATTGCGCTTGCATCCAAGATGAATTACCTTTTACCGTGTTGATCTCTCCATTGTGCGCAATAAAGCGGAACGGTTGAGCTAATTTCCATTCTGGGAAGGTATTGGTAGAGAAACGCGAGTGTACGATGGCCAAAGCCGAAGTAAAGTTCTCCTGGAATAAATCCAAGAAATAACCTGGAACCTGCATCGTAGTCAACATACCCTTGTAAATAATGGTACGACAAGACAATGAAGCGAAGTAGAATTTATTATTTAATCCGGCAATAGTTTCATTTAATAACTTAGAAACGTATTGTCTAAAGACATAAAGCTTACGCTCAAAATCAATTTCTGATGCACAATCAGCAGGTCTTTCAATAAATAATTGTTGAATTGACGGCTCTGCATTACCTGAATCAGCCCCAGTGATTTCCGAATTATCAACGGGAACTATTCTATAACCTAAAACACGTAATCCTAATTTCTTAGACTTACGTTCTAAAACTTCTTTACATTCCTTTATTAACGTTTCGTCTTTCGGAAAAAAAACCATTCCTACACCGTAATTACCTAATGACGGAAGAGCAAAACCTAATGAACTTGTTTCTTCTAAAAAGAACTCGTGAGGTAGTTGAACTAGGACCCCTGCGCCGTCACCTGAGTTAGGATCGCATCCACAAGCCCCTCTGTGATCCATGCGGATCAACATTTTAATCGAATCCTGAACTATGCGATGGGATTTAATACCTTTTAAACTGGCAACAAAACCAATTCCACAAGCATCGTGTTCAAATTCTTTTCTGTACAAACCTACTTCATTCGGATTTCTCATAGGAAACTATAAATATTCTAATAATAATGATAACAAATTGAAAATAGCTAAGTGTGTATACAAAGCTATTTCAGGTAGATAATATACCTAATTTCAAATTTAATTAAAAATAAATTTGGCAAAACGATCTAAAGACAAAATATTCTTCTGAATTCAAATTATCAGAAATGCAACACAAAAAATCTTGGTAAAATGCTATTCTAGTCGTAGTCCTCCCCGTATGATTCTCCAAATTCGCTCTCTCCCTCCGTATCATCTTCATCTTGGAACTCATTTTCTAGGTCATTCAAGTAGATGGCATCTACTCCTTCTTGTACTGTATTGAGTAAGGTTAGATTCTCTATTTTGGCTGCATCTAATCTTTCTGCGATAGGTTCGTTTTTAGTTACTACTACGAACAAACCACCTTCGTTAGTGCATATTTTTGTTCCTTTACGAACAGCAGATACGCCATAACCATCTAGTTCTGCCGTTTTAGAAAGATTCAGGATAATATTCGCATAGTCTTTCTTAAATAAAAGACGAATGGCATTTTCTAATTCTTCTGAATTTGTGGCCGATAATTGTTCAGCTTTCCAATCAATAACGGCATAACTCTCGTTTTGTTCGAGTTGAAATGAATTTAAGTTAGACATTTTTTAAATACTGTATGGTGTTAGAGTAAATACGATTAGTCAAATCTTCTTGTGGTTCTTTTTTGAATGCAAGGCCGGTAATTTCTTCGTACAATAAAATGTAGCGTTCTGAAATTTGCTGCACGAATTCATCGGTAATTGGGGGAATGCTTTGCCCCTCTTTACCTTGAAAACCATTTGCAATAAGCCATTCTCTGACGAATTCTTTTGATAATTGTTTCTGAGCTAATCCTTTTGCTAACAATTCTGCATAAGGTTCTTTATAGAAATAACGTGATGAATCTGGAGTATGAATTTCGTCCATTAACATGATTTTACCATTATAAAGGCCAAACTCATATTTGGTATCCACTAAAATTAATTTCTTCTCAGAAGCCATCTCCTGCCCTCTTTGAAATAATTGATGTGTTATAGCGCATAATTCGTCCATGTGCACTTTCGAAACAATTCCTTGTTGAATGATCGCGGCTACAGAAATATCTTCATCATGACCCTCGCTAGCTTTTGTAGTGGGTGTAATAATAGGTGTAGGTAACTGTTGATTTTCTACTAGACCCTCTGGTAAGCTAACTCCGCACACCTCACGTTTTCCTGATTTATATTCTCTCCAAAGATGACCCACTAAATACCCTCTAATAACCATTTCAATTGCAAAGGGTTCACATTTTAAACCAAATGCAGCATTTGGATCAGGCGTAGCTAGAAGCCAATTAGGTACGATATCAGCTGTTTTCTGCAGAAAATAACTCGCAATTTGGTTTAACACCTGCCCTTTATAAGGTATTAATTTAGGTAAAACGACATCAAAGGCAGAAATGCGATCTGATGTAATCATTAATAAATGGTCGCCAATTCCGTATACATCACGCACTTTTCCTTTGTAAAAAGAAGTTTGATT
>CANFWR010000003.1 GCA_947450865.1 Cytophagaceae bacterium | reverse complement strand
TTCATGAAATGAGGATGAGTCAGAAAGAAATATTTCCTAAATTCATCCCCGCAGGGGATTCCGACTTTATTCTTTGTGCTTTATTCTTTATGCTTTCATTTCGACTAGTGACTAGTGACTAGTGACTAGCTCCTCGCCATCACAATCTTCTCCTTCTCTAACACCTTTAATATCCCTAAATTAATGGCCTGTTTCGTAGCTTGAAACTTAGCGAAGTCTTTGGTTTGGACGAAATATGTCACGGAAATATCAATGGAATAGGCTCCAAAACCTTCGAATATCACCTTAGGAGCTTTTTTCTTACACAAGGGTTCTTCTTGGATGAAGGTTTCAATCGCAGCGATGGCTTTTTCAATTTGTGCCGGCTTGGTATTTAATTCGCATTGAATCGTATATTTTGCTCGTCTGTAATCGCGTTCGCTCATATTTTCGAGCGATTGTGAGGTTAATAGGCGGTTAGGGACTAAAATTAAATTGCCATCTGCGCCGCGGATTCGCGTGCTTCTAAATCCAATTTTTTCGATATCGCCGCTGATAGATCCTATTTGGATATTGTCACCTACGACAAATGGGAGGTCTAGGAAAATGGTGAAAGAAGCGAATAAATTTTCCAAAGTTTCACGAGCGGCTAAGGCTAGGGCTAAACCTCCAATTCCTAAACCGGTTATGAGGGCAACCACATCCACCTCGAAAACGCGACCGAGGAAAACAAATCCAGCAGCCGTGATAATAAAGACCATCGACAAATCGTTCAGAAACGGAATGAATTGTTGTTTGGATTTCTGATCCGCGCCATTCCACTTTTCTTGAGCGACTAGAATAATGACTTTCATTAGGCGAACAATGACCCAGGTGATGGTGAAAATGACCGCTGATTCGAAGGCTTTTTCAAGGAGGTAAAGTAGGCCAAAATTCTCCATCGGCTGAATATTCCAGGCAGATGGGACGTGAAGGTTTTGGACCGCAAAATATAAGAAAATCCAAAAGATCAGTAATTCAAATGGTTTGCGAATGAGTTGCACGCAATCTTGAATCGAGATGGATTCATCGGGGAGAAAGCGGTAAACAATCTTTGAAAAGGAATTAGAGAAAAAACGTCTTAAGATAAAACTGATTAAAATAATTCCTCCAAAAAGGAGTAAATCCCATGCTGAATTATCTAAATAGATTCCGTTTTTTAATTCCTCCATCGTTCACTTTATTAATTTTGAGTTCAAATATAGCTAATAACTTAGTCGAATGTGAAATAAAATTACGACCTTTACACACTAGTATTCCCAAAAGGGAGGATTTTAATTTTATGAATTTTATTTCTTTGAATCAGCCTACAGCCCTTCCGAAAACACTTCGTTCTCTATTAATCGTATTGTTTTTATCGGTGAGCCCTGCACTTTGGGCACAGACGATCTTGAATTCTCCTTACTCTTATTTAGGTATGGGTGAAATTCAATCCGGAAATAATGTTACTCAAATGATGATGGGCGGCATTGGTGTTTCTAATTCAAATGGGATCTATACCAATGTGGTCAATCCAGCTTTATTAGCGAGAAATCGTTGGACTAATTTAGAGGTAGGCATAAACACAGAATACAAAACATTACAGGATTACCGTCAGCAACAAAAGGTTTTTGGGGGAAATTATCAGTCTTTAAATTTAACCCTACCCATATCAAGTCGTTGGACAATGTCTGTAGGAATTCGCCCTCATTCAGCAGTCGAATACGAAACAAGATCGTATCGTCGTTTGAATTTGTTGGGTGTGGATAGTCTGATTTACAGCTATAAAGGTAGTGGTGGTGTGAGTAAGGTATCTCTGACGAATGGTGTACGCGTTTATAAAGAGTTCTACGTAGGATTGCAAATGGATTATTTGTTTGGTCAAGTAAACCGGAATGTAGCCACCCAAAATATGTCCGATGGACAATATTATAAAGTGCAATTAGAGGATTTAGCTTCTTATTCAGACTTTCAATTTAAGGCAGGCTTTGCTTACAGAGCTAATTTGAAATCTGATTTGTTTTTGAATTTTGGAGCAACGCTTGATTTGAATTCCACATTGAATGCTAAAGAAGTAAAACGATTTGCAACGATGAACCTTTCGGGGATTACAGTGATTAATGCAGATACTTTACAGCAATCTACCCCTTTTGTACAACAAATCCCAGTAGGTAAGCGTTTTGGCGTGAGTCTTGAAAAGGCAGGCAAATGGATGATTGGTGTTGATTATACCTACACAGATTGGAGTAAAGTAAATAATAATTTAGGCCGTTCTGCTACCTTACCTGCAGCGCAAAAAATTTCTGTTGGGGGCGAATACACACCTGACGTAGAATCTGTTTCAAGTTATTTGAAGAGAACTACCTATCGGATGGGAGCCTCTTTTGAAAAAACACCTTATGACTTTTTAGGAAATGGAAATTATGCAACTGACAAGAACTTGAGCTTTGGATTAGCTTTTCCACTTCGCAATCTTTCCTTCCTAAATATTGCCTACCAAGTGGGCCGTCGTGGTTTGATCACAGAAAACGGAATGGAAGAACAATACCACCGTTTGACTTTAGGTTTGACCTTTAGTGATTTATGGTTCCAAAAGCAGAAAATCAACTAATTTTCTCCAATGCGCAATTCGAGTGTCCTCTTTTTGCTCTTCATTACCAGCACTATTTTTTCCTGTCGCGAAAAAGCGGACGATTCGAAAGCGGTCTATGTAGGGCCTAAGTCAGAATTGTTTGGAATCGATATGGTGTATTCTGATTCGGCTAGAAAGGTAGTTAGAATGGTTACGGAGGAACAATTAACATTGGCTTCTGAAGATCGGATTTACCCGAAGGAAATGAAACTTTGGTTCTATGATAAAACAGGAAAAATCACCTCGGAAGTGCGTGGCGATTCAGCCCATTTTTATCGCCAAAAAAACACCTACAAACTCATCGGCCACGTGGTCATCCACAACATTGAAAAAGAAGAAACTTTAAAGACGGATGAATTCAATTGGTTGCCTGTTGAAAAACGAATCTTCACAGACAAGGCGGTTCAATTAAGAACACGCACAGAATTAGTCAATGGGGTAGGGCTTGATGCTGCACAAGATTTCTCTTCTTATTCCTTACGAAAAGTCCGAAATTCAGTCGTTGCGGTAGAAGGAATGCCTACTAATTAGCGGCAGTTTTGCAAGGCTAACTTTACGCTGTCTGCCGGATAAATCTGTTTTTTACCACCCCATTTTTCGCGCATATAGGTCATAAGCTCTGCGATATCTAACGCTTGTAGTTTCGGATTAGCCGGCATAAATCCATTGCCCTTTTTACCATTCTTCAATAAGCAGGCCAAAGCCTCAGGGCTTAATTTTGTTTGTTGAATAGACGGATACAAATCACGTAATCCTGATCCATCCGCCTGGTGGCAATTCTCGCAATTTGCTTTGTATAGTGCCATTCCTTCAACGGAATACTGTTGTTGGGTGATTTCTTCTTTGCTTTGGCAAGAGAAAAAAAATGGGATGATAAGAAGAAGTAAGTATTTCATAATTCAAAGTTCAAGTTCAAAGTCCAAAGCAAAAAGTTTAAAGTGTTGTATTTGATCTTTGCTCTTTGGACTTTGGTATCTATTTTAAAAGAGCAGTAAAATCCCTTTGGGATTTCACTGCTCTTTTAAAAGCACCTCCATATCCTCCAACAAATGATTAACCTCCGTTTCCACGGTGCCATCATAAATGCCTCGGACGTGTCTATTTTTATCCACTAAAATGAAGGCGCCACTGTGAACAAATCCACCGGCCTCGTTCGGGTCTTGCTGAGCAGAAACCATATAACTCTTTTGGCCTAGCCTATAAATGGTCGCCTTATCTCCAGTTAACAAATTCCATTTAGGGGCTTCTATGTGCAATCGGTTCGCATAATCTTTCAGCACAGAGGTATTATCAAAATCAGGATCAATGCTGTGAGATAGGATTCGTACGTCGTCACGTTCTTTATATCGCTCATAAATGCGCAACATTTGCGTTTTCATTTTAGGACAAATGGTAGGGCAGGTGGTGAAGAAAAAGTCGGCCACATACACCTTGCCTTCCACGTCTTTCTCTGTAACAATAACAGAATCTTGGTTTAAAAACCGAAACGCTGGAATCTGGTGGTATACCGTGTCGCCTTTTGCATTTACCGTTTTAGGGCCCATAAAAGGCAATTTTTTCTCTTGTGAACAGGAGAAAGCCAAAACAGCTAAAGCAATACTAAGGACGATATTTTTGTGCCGCATCTAGGGTAGAATCTGTTAATTTTTGAAGTTCAGTGAGTTGAGTGTATTGGTTCTTGAGGTAAATCACCTTGGTATTTACATCCATTTTCCCCAAACTATCGATCGAGAACTGGTGCATCCAATCCATCATCGATTGGTCTGCCTTGTCTAATGAACGAATCAGTTGGCGAACGTGTGTTGAATCTGCTCCTGTTGAAAGGCTATCTAATTTTGATTTCAGGGAAACGATTTGTTCTGTTTTAGGCATTAGCACATCGTGCAGGCCTAAGACTTTAGTTTGCAATTCCTCGCTCAGCTTTTCTTCCGCCTGCGAGCAGCCTACTAAAAAAAGGCTGAGTGCGATCCATTTTTTCATTCGTGTGAGTGAATTAAATTTCGAACATTATCGAGTAAATCTTTGTAGCCTTGTTGTCCCCCGATCATTTTGGCGATTTCTTCTACGCGTTCCTCTTCTCTTAACTCGCGAAGGTTCGAAACAGTTTTCGATCCCGCGTGATTTTTGTAGACAAACCAGTGTTTGGATCCTGCCGCTGCGATTTGGGGAAGGTGGGTGATGGCGATTATTTGATGTCCTTGACTCATTTGACTAAGCATTTGACCCATTTTGATCGCGATTTCTCCGGAAACACCCGTGTCAATCTCATCTAAAATTAAAGTAGGTAAGGCTCTTTTCTTAGCTAATAAGTGTTTGATGGAAAGCATTAAACGACTCATCTCACCACCTGAAGCGATTTGCTTAAACGGTTTAGGGGCTAGTCCTTTGTTCGCGGAGAACAGGAGTTGGATTTTGTCCGAGCCATTAGCCGCTGCCTCTTTGGCCGTCATCTCCCAAGCTAAATTCGCGTTCGGGATGCCTAAGGACTGCAACGAAACAACAAGAGCCATGGATATCGCGTCTAAAACGGCAGAGCGAGACTTAGATAAAGCCGCCGCCGATGTACCTAACAGCTTAAAATCGGCTTCTACTCGTCCTCGAGCTTCAACTAACAACGTATCCATCGATGAATATTGAGAAAGGCGTAAATCAAGTGATTCAACCAATGCCAATAATTCCGCAACATTGGACGCCTGGTATTTCTGCAATAAGCGATTCAGTAAATCTAAGCGCTTTTGTTTTTGTTCTAATTCTAATGGATCGTAAACGAAATCTTCCGCCTCGCTTTCTACTTCGGCGCCTAAATCTTTTAACTCAATCCAGATGGATTCGATGCGTGTTTTCCAGTCTGCAAAATTCTCTCCCCATTTACTCAGTGAGGTGGCTTGTTGCAAAGCGATGCGACTTTGTTGCAACGCTGACACTTCTGAGACGCTAAGAGCCTGTGCTAAAACAGCTAATTTCTCCTGAATTTGTTCAGCGTTTTGCAGTTTTTGAACTGCCGTATCTAAAGCTTCGAATTCGCCCTCTTTTAGCTGCGCCTTGCTTAATTCATCAAATTGAAATTGAATGAAATCTAGTTCTTGGGTTCCTTTAGTGGATGCTTGTTCTAAAGCGCGTAAGGCAGAAACACTAGAGGACCAATTCGAAAATGCCGAAACATACGCTTTTTTCAATGCTTCATTCTGCGCGTAGGCATCCACCATATCCAGCGTAAAATCCGGGTGGGACATCCACCAGGTATCTTGCTGGGAGTGAATATCGACTAATTCGTTTCCGATTCGTTTCAGTGTTTCGAGGGTGACAGGCGTGTCATTGACAAAACTGCGGGACTTGCCTTGTGGATTGATTTCTCGACGGATCAAGCAAGGTTCCTCGAAATCGATTTCCTCTTCCTCGAATACTGTTTGTAGATGAGGGAAGCTCTCCAGCGAAAATTGACCTTCGATAATACATTTCTTGGATGCATCGAAGAGGCTTTTGCTGTCCGCTCTTTGGCCTAATAATAAGGATATAGCACCTAATAAGATGGATTTCCCGGCACCCGTTTCCCCCGTAATCACAGTCAAACCACCTGTCAAATGCAGGTCGAGCTGTTCGATCAACGAGTAGTTTTGGATATGCAGGTGCTTCAACATAGGAAAGGCATCAAAGTTCGAATTTACGCAAAAAAAATTGTTCGCATTTTTATTTCGTCTATCAATCAGGATTTTGATAATTTTTATCAATATTTTGTACCTTTGGAAAAATTTTTCGCCTACGTTATTATAACCCCTACAAAATGAGTGTTTTAGTAAATAAGAATTCAAAAATTATCGTTCAAGGTTTCACGGGTACTGAGGGAACATTTCACGCAGAGCAAATGATTGCTTACGGAACCCAAGTGGTAGGGGGAGTTACACCAGGAAAAGGTGGTGCTAAGCACTTAGATCGCCCGATTTTCAATACAGTAGCGGATGCAGTAGCTACAACAGGCGCTGATACATCCATCATTTTCGTTCCACCGGCATTTGCTGCGGATGCGATTATGGAGGCTGCAGATGCAGGAATTAAAGTCATTATTTGTATCACGGAGGGTATTCCTACGAAAGATATGATTGTGGCGAAAGAATATATCTCGAACTACGATACGCGTTTAATCGGACCTAACTGCCCTGGCGTTATGACGGCTGAGGAGTGTAAAGTAGGTATCATGCCAGGCTTTATCTTTCAAAAAGGTCGCGTAGGTATTGTTTCTAAATCAGGAACCTTAACCTACGAAGCGGTAGATCAATTAACAAAAGCAGGTTTAGGCCAAACAACGGCGATCGGTATCGGTGGTGACCCGATCATTGGGACTACAACGAAAGAAGCAGTTGAATTATTAATGAACGACCCAGAAACAGAAGGTATCGTGATGATCGGTGAGATCGGTGGCGGTATGGAAGCGGAAGCGGCTCGTTGGATTAAAGCAGACGGTAATCGCAAACCAGTGGTTGGTTTCATTGCTGGCCAAACAGCTCCGAAAGGACGTCGTATGGGTCACGCAGGTGCGATCATCGGTGGTGCAGACGACACAGCAGAAGCGAAGATGAAGATCATGCAAGAGTGTGGAATCCACGTGGTTTACTCTCCAGCTGATATTGGTGAGACAATGATCAAAGCATTAGCTGCCAAATAATTTGAATTAATTTCAAGGAATGATTCCTTTCTTTTTAAAATCTGCTCATATGATTCCTTTTCGGAAAACGATGAGCAGATTTTTTTTATGGGCCTTATTATTGCTAGCGGGGAACAGCCAGGCTGCTTGGAAAAAGGTCTATTCTTTTGATCGCGATTGGCTAGTGTATCAGGAAGCTTGGAAAAGTTTCTTGCCCTACGTCTCCTCGAAGCATTATAACTACCATTCGAAGTCCTTGGAATTACATCCGGAGGATTTCCCCAAAGCCTATCTGGCCATTCACCCGAAGGAAAATTACCATCTGTTCTTGCAAGGCACCTTGTTTAAGGCGATTAAGAAGGGGGAAACTTTTCGAATGCCTTTGGATAGCCTGAAGAACAAGGTCATTTTAACCGTCTACTCCGAAAATCTGGAGGGATTGCCGGGCGAATTTGGTGTAGAACGCGACGAATTGGCTACTGCACAGGCTCAAGCGGATTTTTTCTCTTTGGAAACACGTTCAGGCTCGGTCTATTCTAATTTTTTCTTACTGAGTATTGTGTCGTTGATTTTCTGTTTGGGGATATTATTTGCTGCTTATCCTCGGGTTTTCGCCGCTTTTTTCCGCTATTCGGATTGGATCAGGTGGGAGGTAAAAGATGAGGTTTGGATGAGACGCCCTTTTGCTTTGCCTAATCTCTTAGTGTTATTTACGCTGAGTTTGCTGACTAGCTGTTTGGCCTTCTTAACAGGGATGAAAACGGGTGTAAAAGACGAATTCTTTAGTAATCCGGAGAATTTTGTCAAAATTTGGCCCAGCCTGTTTTTCATTTTCTCCAAATTAGGTCTTTCCTTCTTACTCTTCATTTCACGCTTCTTCGTGTATTACCTTTTTACGGATCTTTTCAAGTTAAAAGGTTTAGCGAACGTCCATTATTTTAAGTCGCTTCAGACGAACCTACAATTTTTTGTGATCTTATTTGCGGTGCTTTGTTTGTATTCGGTCTACCTGGGTCCAGCCACCACGATTGATTTTAGTGTTTTTAGTTATGTCGTTGACGCCTATTTCGTCATTCGTTTTTTCTATTTTTTCCAATCTTTCCGCCGGAGTTTTTCTTACAATCAACTGTTCCTATTTACCTACCTCGTTTTGATAGAAGGACAGATTATCTTGTTTGGTATCAGGGAATTAATTTTTCCAACCTACTTGTAGCACCGAATAATTTTCTGAGAAAAAATGTCGTATATTTGCACTCTGAAATTTAAGACCGGTGCTTATCTGGTCCAAAATGTTTGATTATGAGTAAAACTGCATCTGAAGAAACGAGTCGTTTAAAAAAAGTAAAGAGTATTTTAGTGACACAATCTGCCCCTGCAGATGCGAAATCACCTTACTTTGATATCGAAAAAAAGTATAATGTAAAGGTTGATTTTAGACCTTTCATCGAAGTACAAGGTATTGCTTTTAAGGATTTTAGAAAGCAAAAGATCGAAATCCTTCAGCACACAGCCATTATTTTCACGAGTCGTCATGCGATTGATCACTTCTTCCGCATGTGCAAGGAGGCGAAAATCGAGGTGCCTACAGATATGAAATACTTCTGTATCACAGAGCAAACGGCGAATTACCTACAAAAATATATCGTTATCCGTAAGCGTAAAGTATTTACAGGAACGAAGACAGCCTTAGATCTTTTGGAAATCATCAAGAAACACAAGACTGAGAAATTCTTGTTCCCTTGTTCAAATAAGCGCCAAAAAGACTTGCCAGACTACATGGGTACAAATGACTTCCAATTAACAGAAGCGGTGATGTACGAAACTGTTTCTGCAGACTTATCTGATTTAGAAGATGTATTCTACGATGTGATCGCTTTCTTTAGCCCATCAGGAATTACCTCACTTTTCCAAAATTTCCCAGACTTCAAGCAAAACAACACCCGTTTAGCTGCTTTTGGTCCTACCACTGCACAAGCTGTAGTCGACGCGGGATTGATTGTTGACATTCAGGCGCCTATGCCGAATGCGCCTTCGATGACCGGTGCCCTCGAGCATTACATCAAGCAAGTAAATAAATAATAAAAAAGCCTCTTTCGTTGAGGCTTTTTTATTATTTTTAGCCTACCTATTTTTCATCCAACGAATGACGCGTAAAACAAGCCTAGTTAATTGGTGCTTTTCCCTGCCTGTAGGGCTGTTTTTGCTTTTGATAGCAACCGCCTCATTTGCACAGCAAAGTCCACAATTCAGCATTTTTTCAGCGAATTCGAATATTGTGAATCCAGCATTCTCCGGTTGGAAGACGAATAATTACGTCGCTCTTCAAATCAGAGATCAATGGTCCGGCTATACTACATCGAACGATGGTGCCGGCACTTTAGGGACGACTTGGCTTTCAGGATCCTTCGGTATTACCTCTAAAGGTGGCTTGGGTGTACAGTTTTATTCAGACAAAACGCCATCAGGTGTTTCTCAACAACTCATTCAATTTCAAGGAGCCTATCACTTAAATAAAGGTAATGGACTTTGGTCCTTTGGTGTAGCGTTTGGATTGCAAACTAAATCCTTTGATGGTCGTGCCTTCCGCGTGCGAGATCCGAATGATCCTGTGACTAATTTAGTTTCTGGATCAGCCGTTAGTCAAACTCAACCGGATTTTGGTCTAGGTGCAGTGTATTCTACGGACTCCTGGCAACTAGGTGTGACAGCAGATCACTTGACCGCACCTAACTTTGATTTTAATGGGGCAACAGCCTCTATGCCTTTGGATAGGGTGTTTGCCTTGCATGGTAGCGCGGAAATTCCTTTGAGTGATTACTTTGATGTACTGCCTTATGCACTTATTCGCTATTATTCAGGCCAAATTGTCCCCGAAGGAGGAGCCAGGGTTTATTACGATAAACTAATTTATGCAGGTGCGGCTTATCGAAATGGGGATGCAGCGATGGGTTTAGTGGGTGTGTCGATTCTTCAAAATAAGTTAGATATCGGTTATTCAATGGATATTACTACTTCTAACGCATTGAATAAGAAGCCCTTGTCTCACGAAGTGTTTTTAAGGTTTAGAATACCCGAGAGAACCATCCGGCAGAAGCCAGCACCTATTCGAACGCCTAGGTTTAGGATTTTGTAGAATGGTCGAGTAAAATTATGTTAAAACCTATCCAATTGTTAGAATATTCCTTTAAATTTGAGGAATTTGTTAATTCTGTGAGGGGATTATTTTTGATTAAAGGCAATTTTTAATGTGCCATAACGTTTAGAAAAACAGAAATTTAAAAAGGTATATGAATTTTCATAATCTGAATAAGAAAGTAGTCTGGCTTTTATCCCTGGTTGTCTTAACCAGCCTATTAGCTAGCTGCGGTTCTAAAAGCAATACAGGTGGAAAGACGTTGAGTTCTTCTAAAAGTACGTCTAAGTCATCTAAATCTAAGGGTTTAAAAGGTTTGTTCTTCAAGCCTGCCACAGAAGATCCAGGTGTATTTAATGGAGAAATCGTTGCGGTTAACCGTAAAGGTTGGTCTCAGCCTACGCCTTTTGGAATGGTTTTAGTGCCTTCTGGAAGTTATTTAATGGGTCAAGGTGACGAAGACCCGTCCCGTTCTGCTATCAACTTTCCGCGTCGAGTGACCGTTTCAGCTTTTTTTATGGATGATACAGAAATCACGAATTATGAATACCGTCAATTTGTAGAATCTCTTTTACGTGATTCATTATCCGTTTTAGGAGAGACTAAAATTATGTCTGATTATTACCCTGATACGACGCGTTGGGCTGAAGATTTGAAAATGCCGGGTTATCAGACTCGTGACTTTACGTATGGGGATCCGATGACGGAGAACTATTTTTCTAGCCCTGCTTTTGATTTATATCCTGTGGTGGGCGTTAATTGGTCTGCAGCAAAGTATTTCTGTGATTGGCGTTCTAAATTGATGAATAGCTACCGTAGAACACAAGGTCTAGCTAATTTGCCTCGTTTCACCTTACCTACAGAATCAGAATGGGAGTGGGCAGCTCGTGGTGGACGTGCTTCAGCGAAATACCCTTGGGGTAATCCGTATTTGTCGAATGCTAAAGGTTGTTTATTAGCGAATTTCAAACCTCACCGCGGAAATTACGATGCGGATGGATATGAATATACGGCTCCAGCGAATGCGTATAGCCCGAATGATTACGGCTTGTACAATATGGCCGGTAATGTGGCGGAGTGGTGCGAAGATGCATTTGAAGAAAATGCTTCAGCAGTGACCTGGGATTTGAACTCCATTAATCGGGATGCCAATAATCCACGTAAAGTGGTTCGCGGTGGTTCTTGGAAGGACATTGGTTACTATTTAGAAACGGGTACACGTACCTTTGAATTTGAGAAAAACAAAAGATCCTATGTAGGATTCAGATGTGTGATGCGTTACTTAGGCCGTCCAGCATCGAGATAATTTAAACCGAAATCTATTATTAAGAATTAACAAAATGGAAAAGTCGATTAATGTAATTGCCAGTTTTGGTGCCGCTATCGTAATTGTAGGAGCGCTTTTTAAAATTTTGCACTGGACCGGTGCGAATGAGATGTTGATGGTGGGTATGTTTACCGAGGCCGCTATCTTTATATTATTTGGCGTTCTTTATTTGAAGTCTAAAGAGGAAAAAACATACGACTGGGAAAAGGTGTATCCTGAGTTAATGGGTGAAGCTCCTCGTCCTGCTGCGGCACGTCACACTGGTGATGTTCCAGGCTTAGATGCAGAGGCAGTAGCACATTTAACCAAGAGCTTGAAATCTTTAACGGATACAGCGAACAGCTTGTCTGAGATTTCTAAAGCAACAGGTGCGACCCAAGATTTCGTTAAATCATTGAACTCTTCTGCAGAATCATTAGGTGGCTTAAACAAGTCGGTTTCTGAGGCTTCACAATCATTAGCTACTATTTCAGCTTCTTCTTCAGAGGCGGCTAAATACACGCAAAACTATGCGAAGGCTGGAGAATCTTTGGAAAAATTAAACGCAGTATACGAAGCGGAAATTCAAGAAGCGAGCAAGCATATGAAAGCGATTAACGGATTCTACGGTAACGTGAATGCGAGCGTAGAGCATATTGCGGCAACTCAAAAAGATGCAGAATTATTCAAGGCAGAATTAGCGAAATTAAACGCGAACATTCAATCCTTGAACCAAGTATATGGTAGTATGTTAACAGCTATGAAAGGCTAATTATGGCAAGTTTAAAAGAGACCCCCCGGCAGAAAATGATCGGGATGATGTATTTGGTATTAACGGCCTTGCTCGCTTTGCAGGTTAGTGATGCCTTATTACAGAAATTTGCCCTATTAAACAGTAGTTTGGAAGTGGCGAATCAATCATCCCTGAACAAAAGTAAAGGCATGGTGCAAGGGATAGAAGAACGTATTAAAGATCTTCCTAATCCAGCAGCTTATGCGGATGTATTGAGAAAAGCGAATGAGGTGCGTCGCATTACCGATGCCTTAGTAGGTCATATCGAAAATGTGAAAGGAAAAGTATTAGAAGCGGGTGGAGGTATCGATCCTGTGACTGGAAATATTAAGAATCCGAAAGAAGAAGAGAAGATTTTCGAATTAATGGTTGGTGCCTCGAAACAAGGAGAGGCCTACAAGCTAATTCCTTTATTTGATAAATACCTGAAAGATTTGACAGTCTCGGCTGATCCAGGCACTAAATTCTCTTCTTTAGCTTTAGAAGCAAAAGATATTCCTTCTGCTCAGAAAGATCCTAACCAAGCGAATAAAGATTTTGCGGAATTTAATTTTGAGCATACGCCTGTTGCGGCAGCATTGGCTACTTTATCTCAAAAGCAATCCGAAATTCGCCGCTATGAATCAGAGGTGTTGAATCAATTAGCTAGTAAAGTAGGAGCTAAGGAAATTAAGTTTGATAAAGTATTTGCCCAAGTATCAGCGAATGCGAACACAGTAGTAGCTGGTATGGAATACCAAGCAGAAGTGTTTATTGCAGCAACTTCAAGTGGATTTACACCTCGAATGAGCCTAAACGGTTCTTCGGTTCCTGTGTTAGACGGTCGTGGTCAAATTAAATTCAAGACTTCCGGTGGAGGTTATGATGCAAACGGCTTAGCGAAAAAGACGTATGTAGCGTCTGTTTCCTACATGAGCCCTACAGGTCAAAAAACGGAATCGATTACAAAGGAATATTTCGTTTTAAAACCTACGTATAACATTGAGACAGGTACCTTACCAGCGCTTTATTTAGGCTGCGCAAACCGTCTGAGTGTGGCGAGTGCGGGTTTAGGGGCGCTTTGGAACCCAAGCTTTACGGCAGAAGGTGGAGAAGCCATTGCTGGTGCTAATAAAGGAAAAGTGACGATTGTGCCTTCGGCTTCGACGGTTACATTGAATGTAAATAATGCGGGGACTTTATTAGGCAAAGAGACTTTCAGAGTGCGTCGTGTGCCAAGACCTGAGATTAAAATTGTGGGTAGTTCTGGGTCAGAATTGAATGACAAGAGTGGTGAAAATGCCGCAAGTTTACGTTTTGTGAATGCCAAAGCGATTGCAGATGAGTCTTTCGCTGCAACGAATCCGGAAGATGCGAATTACCGCGTCTCTGAAATCGAGGTAGCCTTAGCGCGTGGAACGAAGCGTGTGGCATCGATTACTTTACCTGGTGGAGGGTCGATTTCTACTTTGGCTGGTCAAGCGCAAGCAGGAGATCGCTACCGTATTGAAGTTAAAGGGGTGCAACGTAAGAATTTCAAAGGAACGGTAGAGACGATACCTTTTTCATTCGTCAAAGTTATTCCATTGAATTAACCGTATTGATTTATGAAGTTGAAACATAGTTTATGGGTTGTGATTTGTCTGGTGTCTTTCGGTGCTTGGGCACAGGAAACGTCGGTTAATCCTAATCCTAATTCGGCACATCCGATTGATGAGGCAGATATTCAATACCGTGCGCAAATTTGGCGTCGAATGGATTTGAATGAGAAGATTAACCAGCCCTTCTTTGCGGAGAATAACCAAATCTCTAAATTCTTAATTGACGGAGTGAAGGCGGGTTTATTGACTCCCTATTCGAATGATTCACTAAATACGAAATTAAGCCTTGAGCAGTTTTTGGACCGCTTAAAACTAAAAGGTAAATTAGAAAATGGTGGATTAACAGCGGAGGAAATTGCGGCTGGTTTCGGTGGTGATGCTAAGCCTGCTGCTACACCTGCCTCAGGTGGTGGAGCAGATGATGGCTGGGGTGGTACAAAGAAAACAGAAACCTCTAAGGCGGAAAAGTCAGCGGTAGATGATTTTGACAAAGGTCCTGTGGTGGCTGGAGTTGAATACTATATCCCGAAGCAATTATCCATTTTGGAAATTAAAGAAGATGCGATTATTGATCGCAAGCGTTCTCGCTTGTATTTTGATATTCAAGCGATTACGTTGAAAATTCCAGCATCACAGTCTGACGCAGGTTTAGAAGACATTGTTGCTTCTTTCCGTTTTAAAGACGTGTATAAGTACTTTAAGAGTAATCCAAACTGTATTTGGTTTAATTCTACGAATGAAATGCAGCACCGAAATATGGCGGATGCTTTTGATTTACGCTTTTTCAGTGCTCGTATTATCAAAAAAGGAAATGCGGCAAATAAAGATATTTTCGATCAATTTGGGGATGGAAAAGATGCCTTGAAAAAATCACAAAAATTAGAGCAACAGCTGCAAGATAAAGAGGCTGAAATGTGGGAGAATTAATCCCCATAATCTTATGTTAATACAATTTAAACCACCTTTGGGTGGTTTTTTTGTGTAATAGATGTAACTTGCAATGTTAATAGAATCTAATCCATATTATGTCGTATCAACGCAAGACAAAAATCGTAGCCACAGTAGGTCCCACATCAGAATCAAGAGAAGCATTAATCCAATTAGCTCAGGCAGGCGTAAACGTTTTCCGCTTAAACTTTTCCCATGGCACACATGAGGATCATTTACAGCGTTTAAAAACGATTCGTTCTATCTCAGAGGAGATGGGTTTGAACTTAACGGTCCTTCAGGATTTGCAAGGTCCTAAAATTCGTACACAATTAGTGGAGAATAATGGTGTTCCTTTAGTTGCGGGTCAACAATTGATCTTTGCGATGGACGAAAACTTATTAGGTACATCTGAAAAGGTTGGTACTACGTATACATCTATGTACTTAGATGTAAATCCAGGTGAGCGCATACTTATGGATGATGGTAACCTAGAGGTAAAGGTACTTGCAGTAGATAAAGTGAAGAAAGAAGTGGTGACAGAGGTAATCTATGGCGGTATTTTGAAGTCTAAGAAAGGAATCAACCTTCCAGGCACAAAGGTGTCTTTACCTTGTTTGACACCGAAGGATGAGGCTGATTTGTATTTTGGCCTTGATCACGGAGTGGATTGGGTAGCCTTATCTTTCGTTCGTAAGGCGAGCGATATTTGGGATATTAAAGAGAAAATTAAAGCTTACGGTAAGAATACACGCGTTATCGCGAAAATTGAAAAGCCGGAAGCGATTGATAATTTAGATGAGATTATTGCTGCTACAGACGCCATTATGGTGGCTCGTGGTGATCTAGGTGTGGAGATGGATGGTGCGGTAGTACCTTACTTACAAAAAGTAATGGTAGAGAAGTGTACGGCAGCAGGTAAGCCTGTAATTGTGGCTACACAGATGTTAGAGTCAATGATCACAAATCCAGTTCCTACGCGTGCAGAAACGTCTGACGTGGCGAACGCGGTATTGCAAGGTGCTTCGGCTACGATGTTAAGTGGTGAATCTGCTTCGGGTGCTTATCCAGTGAAAGCGGTGGAGACGATGGCACATATTCACGAAGTGGTGGAGCAACAACAAAATGAAATTGAAATTGTGCAAGGTAATGAGGCAGCGATCTACTTTAAGAATCACTCGTTAAGTGCATCTACCTCTGAAAATGTAGCTTTGCAAGATCGTTTAATCGCAGGTGCGTGTCGTTTAGCGCGTGACTCGAAAGCAAAAGCGATCTTGTGTATTACGAATTCGGGTTATACGGCATTCCGTTTATCAGCTCACCGTCCTAAGGCAGATTTGTTCGTTTTTACTTCGAATAAAGAATTGATGTCTACCATGGGCCTATTGTGGGGAGCACGTGTGTTCTTCTACGATCCAGGTACTGGTAACGCGGAGAAAACAGTCGCTGCGATGGTCGATAAATTGAAGCAAGATAACCTGTTATCTAAAGGCGATATCTTCGTGACGACATTATCTGTTCCAGCGAACCAAGACATGAAAACAAATACAGTTCAATTAGGTGTAGTTGAGTAAATCCTAGGTTTAAGGCGCTCGTTTAGATTATGAAAAACAAAAGTTCTTTGCTTTCATCTGTTTTTAAAGGGCTATACACTTTCTGGGCGGGATTCGTTTTTGTACTGATCTTCTTGTTATTATACCCATTAATCTTTGTCTTTTTGCAAAGACGATCTTGGAAAAGAGTTGCTCATCGGCTTGTCGGGCTGTGGGGGCAACTCTTTTTTCTTTTTGCGGGAATTCGCATTAAAGTGACGCATCACTTTAAGCCTGATCCTAAGCAGACCTATGTGTTCTGTGCGAATCACTTTTCTTATGTAGACATTGCAGTAGTGGTGGTTATTATTCGCCATTATTTCTCTTTTGTGGGGAAGAATGCAATGAAGAAGATTCCGCTTTTCGGTTACCTCTATGCCCGATTGAATATCCTAGTGGATCGAAGTGATAAGAATAGTCGCGCGAGCTCATTAAGCCGATCCATTCGTGCACTTCAATCTGGAAGAAGTATTATTATCTTTCCAGAAGGCGGAATCATCTCAAAGAATTTCCCCTATATGGCAAATCCTTTAAAGGATGGCGCATTTATTATGGCCATTCAACAGCAGGTGCCTATTGTACCCATGAGCTTCCATAATAACCATCAAATAATGGACGAGGATACCCTGATGATGCGTCCAGGCATCTTGCACGTAGAAATTCATCCACCTTTAGAAACGAAGGGTTTGACGATGGAAGATTTACCTGTTTTACGGGAAAAAGTGTTTCAATCCATACAAAATCCTATCTTAGCGTATTACGGTTTAAAATAAGCGAATATGCGTCTTTTTCTCCTAGGTTTTATCTTGACCTTGTTTTCCTGTGGATCTGCCCCAGAGGAAGAGAATACGGCTATGCCGCGACCTAAAGGATTCCCAGCAATGGATATTCCAGCGCATCAATACCAATCTTTAGAGACGGGTCATCCGTTTAGCTTTGAGTTATCTAAGCAAGCTGTGGTGAAAAAGGATTCGTTTGCGTTCGCTGAACCTCATTGGATGTACATCTATTATCCACGTTGGGATGCCTTTATCCAGTTGACTTATAAATCGGTGGGAGGAGATCGGAAACGATTGGATAAGATGATCCGAGATTCCTATGTTTTGGCCTCTAAACACCAAATGAAGGCGAACCGCATAGAAGATGCGATTTTGACTACACGTGATGGCCGCAAAGCGACTGTGATCGAATTAGAGGGCGAAGTGGCTACTCCTTTTCAGTTTTTTGCTACGGATAGCACTTCGCATTTTTTACGCGGAGCGGTCTATTTAAATACGGCGACGAAAAATGATTCTTTGGCCCCCGTTATTCGGTATCTAAAACAAGATGCGATTCACCTGATTCAGACTTTGCGATGGAAATAGGGGAAGAAAGAACGGTTTTTGTGGATGCTTTACTTCCGCTTCCCATCCCTCGGTATTTTACGTACCGGGTGCCTCGGGAATGGGCAGAATTTGTTCAGCCTGGATTGCGAGTGGTGGTGCCTTTTGGGACGAAGAAAGTCTTGACGGGTGTGATCGTTGCGGTTCATCATAATCCGCCCAAAGAATACCAAGCGAAATATTTGTTAGAGATTTTAGACGATGTTCCCCTAGTAACCTCTTCTCAAATTGCCCTTTTTCAATGGGTGGCAGATTATTATATGTGCTATCCCGGCGAGGTTTTTCAGGTTGCTTTGCCGGCGGGTTTGAAGATTTCAAGCCAATCGAAGGTGCAAGTGAATCCGGAGTTTTCGAGCCCTGAAACGCTGACGGATAAAGAGTTAGCTATTTATGTCGAGATACGCGATAAAGGCGCCTTGACCTATGATGAGCTGGCCAAATTTGCCGAAGTCAAAAGTCCTTATCACCTCATTAAAGCCCTAGTGGGGAAAGATGCGGTGATTATTTTTGATGAGCTAAAAGACCGCTACACGCCTAAAGTGCAGCGAAAAGTCCGTTTAGCGACTCCATTTGAAGACAAATTAGTATTGACGGATCTGATCCAATCGCTGGAGGAGAAACCGAAGCAGATGGCAATCCTTTTGCATTACCTGCAATATATCCCGGTGCTCAGAAGCCCGGAAACGAATCAAAAAGGCCTTGCTAAAAACAGTTTTAGCCAAGCCGGATTGTCGGAGAGTTCCCTTCAAACCTTAGTCAAGAATCAGGTTTTTGAAATTTTCGATGTGGTTGTTTCTCGCTTCGATGAAGCGGATGAAAACTTCGTGCGTTCGAGTTTTACTTTGAATGCTTCACAGGAAAATGCCTACCAATCTATTTTGAATCAGTTTCAAGAGAAGGATGTCGTTCTACTCCATGGAATCACGGGTTCTGGTAAAACAGAGATATATATCAAGCTAATTCAGGAAGCCTTGGCGAATGGAGATCAGGTTTTGTATTTGTTGCCGGAGATTGCGTTGACGACCCAGATTGTGGTTCGATTGAAGCGGATTTTTGGGGAGCAGGTAGGGATTTACCATTCTAAATTCTCAGATAACGAGCGGGTGGAAGTGTGGAAATCAATCGTGGAAGGTAAATATCCGTTCGTGGTGGGTGTGCGTTCCTCCGTGTTTCTACCGTTCAAGAATTTGGGATTAATCATTATCGATGAGGAACACGAAACTTCCTTTAAGCAGGCAGATCCGGCACCGCGCTACCATGCGCGGGATGTGGCGATTGTCTTAGCACATCAGCAAAAGGCGAAAGTCCTACTCGGTTCAGCGACGCCATCGATGGAGACCTATTACCAGGCCAAACAAGATAAGTATGGTCTCGTGGTCTTGAAAGAGCGTTTTGGGGCGGCGCAATTGCCTGCGATGCATTTAATCGATACGAAATATGCGAACCGGATGAAGCAGATGAAGGGCGGATTTTCGGTGGATTTAATCGAGGTATTAGCGGAGAATTTGAAGCAAGGAAAGCAAAGTTTATTGTTCCAAAACCGTCGTGGCTATTCTCCTTATCTCCAATGTCAAGATTGTGATTGGATAGCCAGTTGTCACCAATGTGATGTGTCCTTAACCTACCACGCCCGCGAGCAAGAATTGCGGTGCCATTATTGTGGTCACCATGAATCACTATTACATCGGTGTGGGGCCTGTGGCTCTGCCCAGCTGAAAACGATGGGTTACGGCACAGAAAAACTAGAAGAAGAATTGCAATTACATCTTCCGGACGCGCGCGTAGCCCGAATGGACTTAGATACGACGCGTTCGAAGACTGCCTTTACGAGTTTGATCACAGAAATCCAGAAAGGCCAGGTAGACGTTTTAGTAGGCACCCAAATGGTAGCCAAAGGCCTCGATTTCGAGGGTTTATCGCTGGTAGCCATCTTCGATGCAGATAAGATTATCAATTTCCCAGATTTCAGAGCCCACGAACGGGGCTTTCAATTAATCACGCAAGTGGCTGGTCGGGCCGGTCGCCGCGAGGTACAGGGACAAGTGTACATACAAACCAATCAACCCACGCATCGCCTTTTTACCTACATTCAGGAGGGAAATTACGAGCAATTGTATGCGGATGAGATGATCGAGCGGGAGGGTTATCATTATCCTCCGTTTACGCGCTTGATTAAGTTGGTGATGCGCCATTATGAAGCACGCAATGTGGAAACGGCGGCGAAGGATTTAGGTCAATTGTTAAAAGCTAAATTTGGTAATGGTCGCGTCCTTGGACCTGAAAAACCCTTAATCGAACGTATTCGGAATCAATATGCGATGGAAATTCTGATCAAACTTGAAAAAGGCGTGGCATTAGCCGCCTTCAAAAAGCAGCTTCGGGAGGAATTGGATACCCTCAGCACGAAGCCAGCTTTCAAAGGCGTTCAAATTATTGTAGACGTAGACTGCAATTAACGCACGTGTACGACTTCCTCGTATGGAACTCTGAAGCGTGGCCCCCACACTCCCTCTTCTGTTCCTTTACCCACAGAAACAATCATATTGATCTCTGCGCCAGCAGGCAGATTTAAGTGTTTCTTCACACGCTGTGCATCAAATCCTTCCATCGGGCAAGATTCAAAACCTTCCGCTGCAATAGACAACATAAAGGTTTGCGCAGCAAGGGCACAGGATTTATGAACCATCACACGTTGATCCGCTGTACCACCAAAACGCATCATCGGCTTCCTTAGCCCCATCCAGAAACAGATGTTCCAGCGAATGAAGGTAGAAATACCGAAGATATCATTGCGGTAAAGGAGCGGAATAAGCTTTCCATAATACTCTAGCCCTCTTTTTTGCATTTTCGTAGGTTCGCCCTCGATGGAATCTTTCACTAATTTCAAGTTCCAGGCTGCTCTTTGTTTCCAAAGGTCCTGACGCGTCACAAATACGACCATGTGGGCGGTATCTTTTGCTGCAGATTGTCCTAGACAAAGCTGGTGGAATGCGTTCTTTTCTTCTTCACTTTTGATCCAATAAAACTCCCACAATTGCATATTGCTGCTATTAGGGGATAAAATGGAGCGTTGTAAGCTGCGTTCGATGATCGCATCATCCACTTTTACGGTGGGGTCATAGCGTCTATTTGAACGTCTCTTTTGAATAATTTCTTCGAATTGTGTTGAAAGCATCTCTCTTTTTTTATGCCAAATATAGCAGAAAATCCCTGCTTTTGCCTCTGATTTGCTTACCTTTGTGGTTCGAAATAATTAACCCACATTTATATGCTTAATCTTGTTTTATTTGGGCCTCCAGGGGCAGGCAAAGGCACTCAGTCCGCAAAATTAATTGCGAAATACGGTTTAATCCATTTGTCTACAGGTGATTTATTGCGTGCAGAAATTACTGCAGGTACAACTTTAGGCTTGGAAGCGAAGAAATTGATGGATCAAGGGATCTTGGTGCCGGATGCGGTCGTGATCGGAATGATCGAGAATAAATTGAACGAGAATAAACAGGCAGCGGGTTTTATCTTTGATGGTTTTCCTAGAACGGAGGCGCAGGCTCAAGCTTTGGACAACTTATTATCAGGTCATCATTTAGCGATTAATCACATGATTGCGTTAGAGGTGAGCGAAGAAGAATTAACGCAACGTTTATTAGAGCGCGGAAAGACTTCTGGTCGTCCAGATGATCAAAACGAAGAATTAATACGCAAACGCGTACAAGAATACGGCGAAAAAACAGCGCCAGTAGCGGGTTATTACGCTGCACAAAATAAATTCTCAGGAATTAATGGTATGGGTAAAATTGAGGAGATTTTCTCTCAAATTTTAGCCATTATCGAAGGATAATTAATCAAATAGAATGACAACTAACTTCATTGACTACGTTAAAATCAATCTGCGTTCCGGCCGAGGAGGAAGCGGTTCATCCCACTTTCGGCGGGAAAAACACGTGCCTAAAGGTGGTCCAGATGGCGGTGATGGCGGTCGTGGAGGTCACATTTACTTGGTTGGAAGTACACAACTTTGGACATTGATTCACTTGAAATACCAAAAGCATATTATTGCTGATAGTGGAAATGGTGGGGAAGGTGGACGCCGTTCTGGTGCGGAAGGAGAGGATGTCTTCATCCAAGTACCGTTAGGAACGATTGTGAAAAATGCGGAAACGAATGAGTTTATCGCGGAAGTAACTGAAGAAGGCCAACAGATTTTAGTACTTCCCGGAGGTCGTGGAGGACTAGGAAATCATAACTTTAAATCATCTACTAACCAATCTCCTCGTCACGCACAACCAGGAGAAGCAGGATTAGATGTTTGGGTGGTTATGGAATTGAAAGTGTTAGCTGACGTAGGTTTGGTAGGTTTTCCGAACGCTGGAAAGTCAACGCTGCTATCCGTGCTTTCAGCAGCTACTCCTGAAATTGCAGACTATCCATTTACCACATTGGTTCCTCAATTAGGCGTGGTCGAATACCGGGATGAAAAGTCTTTTGTGGTAGCTGATATTCCAGGTATTATCGAAGGAGCTTCGGAAGGTAAAGGTTTGGGATTGAGATTTTTACGTCATATTGAGCGTAATTCTATTTTATGTTTTTTAATTCCATCGGACGCCGAAAATTGGGGTGAAGAATACCGGATTTTAACGGGTGAATTAGAGAAATACAACCCAGAATTATTGGGAAAACGTCGGGTAATTGTAGTTTCTAAAATGGACTTATCGATTCCAGAAATGGAAGAGGAAATGCGTGAAAGCCTGCCTAAAGATATCCCTGTTTTGTTAATATCATCGGTGACTCAAGAGGGAATTCAAGAGTTGAAGGACTTACTTTGGACTACCTTATTAGATGAAAACAAAGATTTTGGAAAGCTGAAAGAGGCACCAGTTCTCTTAGATTTGCCGGTAGTAAATCCGATGGCAGATGAAATGATGGTTGATCCAGAAGCTTTAGACTAAATCAGCTACTTGCTTTGCCATCAAGGCGATACCTTCTTGAAAAGTTCTAGGTGCATAACCTAGGACTTTTTTTGCTTTATCGAGTACAAAACCCGTTCGAGCGGGTCTTTTAGCCGTTTGTTGGAAGGTAGACGAATCTGCTTTTTGCAATAAGGATTTGTCTAACCCATAATAATCCGCCGTCATAACGGCCATTTCATAGGGAGTTAAGAAATCTGATCCTGAAATATTGAATATCCCTTCCACTTCGTCTTTTGAAAGTAACCAGCAGCCCATCGCTAGATCTTCCGCTAGGGTAGGAGTACGGAACTGATCCGTCACGACTTGGATGGTTTTACCCTCTTCTAAGGATTTTTTCACCCAAAGAACGATATTCGAACGGCTCATATCGGGCACAATGCCATAGACTAAAACAGTGCGTGCAATACTCCAGCGAATAGTGGAATCAAACAATAATTGCTCTGCTTTTAACTTGCTTTCGCCGTAATAAGAAATGGGATTGGCGATTCCTTCTTCTGTATAGGGGCCGTCAGCTCCATCAAAGATGAAGTCAGTCGACAAATGACATACATAAGTTCCGTGTTTTTCGCAAGCCTGGATTAAATAAGCCACCGCCTCCACGTTTAATAAATCGCAACCTGCGCGATCTGTTTCGCAGGTATCCACATTCGTCATGGCAGCCGTGTGAATCACTACCTCCGGCTTGAATTGATCGAATACTGCATTGACCTCTTCCTGAACAGTAATGTCTAAAGACGCGTAGGTATATCCTTCGGTCACGGGTAAACGGTTATTTCCACGGGCGGTTGCGATTAAATCGACATTCGCTTGTGTGCGTAATAGTTCGACCAGTTTTTGGCCTAATAAACCATTAGAACCCGTGATTAATATGCGTTTTTTCATGAACCTAATTGCTGTCTGATTTTTCGTAATAATTGATGTGCGCCCAAATGAATGAGCTCCATCGCGACTTCTTTTCCTAGGATAGCGGGATCTGAGCCCGCAGCTGAATGATAGATATTTTCTACACCATCCAGGCTAAGAACGCCGGCATGCAGTGCTAATTTACCGTCTTTAACGATCGCGTGCCCATACACAGGAACACTGCAACCGCCTTCTAAGTGCGCTAATAAATGACGTTCTGCTAATAATGCAGCTTCCGTCTTGGGGTGGTTGCAAGCTTTGCGTACTAAAGCTTTAATGCTGGAGTCTAAAGAAACAGCACACTGAATCGCCACCGATCCTTGACCCACCGCTGGGACAAATTGGTCGAGGCTAAGGTGTTGGGTAATATATGATTCCATCTCCATTCGATGGACGCCGGCAAAAGCCAATAGCATCGCATCACAATCCCCGTTTTTTAATTTCTCCAAACGCGTCTGCAGATTGCCCCGCATCTCCACCGCGGTATGTTGTGGGTAGAAATGGCTCAAAAAAGCACGTCTTCGTGTCGAAGAAGTACCTATGCGCAAAGGTTCGCTTGAAGCTAAGGTCTTCGATGGATCTAGACTTAAAACGACGTCTTGCGCCGCTTCTCGCTCTGTAAAGGCGATTAACTCTAGTTCTGCAGGTAAATGCGACGGCAAATCCTTGGCCGAATGCTGTGCGATATCGATTTCACCCGCACAAAGCATCGCCTCTAATTCTTCTGTAAATACTCCCTTTGATCCGATTTTAGATAGGGAACGATCCAAAATCTGATCCCCCTTCGTCGTAATCGCCACGATCTCATAGCCTAAACCCTGCGTTGCGAGCAAAGCACCCACGTGATGTGCCTGCCAAAGCGCCAAAGCCGAATTCCGAGTACCAATGCGTATCGTTTTCATATTAGGAGTTTTTCGCGTGGAAAACGCGTAATAAGTAAAGGGAGAGGTCGAGGTGCACCATTTTGGCTCGCGCATTGCGTTCCAGGTGGTAGTGTACCTCGGAGATTTTCTCCGTCATCGCTGCAATCTTATCTGTGTTCAAGGTCTTCGAGAAATTATCGACAAAGGCCTTTTCTTTTTCCAGCGATTTAATGAGGCTGCTTGCATCCGAAATTTGGTATAAACATTGTCTGAAAATATGGAGGCTATAACTTAAAATGCCTTTCTGGTTTTCCTTGGCTAACCCGTCGAATTGGTCCGCTAATTGCACTAATTTGGATAAATTTCGGGCATAAATGGCGCGCATCCACTCGGCGAACCAGGTAGTTGTGCTGAGGTTATCTGAGCTTGATTTCTCCAAAGCTTCAGAGATATTTCCCTCACAATTCACGGCGATTTGGTGCGCTTTTTCGGCGTCAATTTCCGCTTTTTGGACTAAATAATCGGCTAAATCCTCTACATCCACAGCGCCTACACTGACACGCTGAGTTCTGGAGATAATAGTTGTCAATAATTTATCTGGTTCCGCGCAAACTAAAACAAATAAAGTCGAACTTGGTGGCTCTTCTAGGGTCTTCAATAAGGCATTTCCAGCTGATGCATTTAGTGTTTCTGGATTCCAAAGCATAACCACCTTAAATGGCGCCTCAAAGGGTTTTAAGCTGATTTTTTGGACTAATTTCCGGGTCTCTTCTACCGGAATATTTCCCTGGCGATTCCCTTCGGCACCCATATAACCTAGCCATTCGGGCAAGGTTCTAAAGTAGGATTCTTGAATAAATTTTCGCCAATCGGGTAAGAAAACATCCGATTCTGCATCCTTGATCTTCTTCGTGATAACGGTAGGAAAGACATAGACTAAATCTGGGTGAACGCCGCGTTGCAATTTATGGCAACTCGGACAAACGCCACAAGAATCCGTATCTGTTCTATTCGTGCAAAATAAATAGGTAACAAAAGCATGCGCCATCGCCAGCTGAGCTCCTCCAGGAGGACCTACGAATAATTGTGCGTGAGCGATGTGCTGATTTTGCACCGCTTGCGACAACGTCTTCTTGGTTTTTTGTAGACCTGGAATGTCTTGAAATCGCATGAATAGGGCTTTTTTTAAAGAAAGAACTAATTTCGGAAAGATGTGTCCGCTTTCCAAATTTCTTCCATGCTTTGGCGTAGATTTTCCGGGATTTCCTGATTTTTTAATTGCATCCAAGCGCAGGCGGAAGCAAAGGCTTTTTCGAAATCAAATGGCTTCAGCGAAGGATACTCTCCAAAACTAAAGGACGGAATGTATCGCGGCGGAAAACCGATGCTTGAAAGGTTGCAATGACTCCCAATAACGGTCCCGGTATTCAAATTTGTTCCCACGCCGGTGGTGACATAGTCGCCAATGATTTGGCCTAAAGACTTTAAACCGGTATTTCGCGGACCCTTTAACGCATAATCGTATAGGGAAACAGTTTGGATATCATTACGTAGGTTAGAGCCGTTTGTAAGTGCCCCTAAATTCGAAAAGGATCCCACAATCGAGTTGCCTACATAACCCTCATGCGCCTTATTGCTGAAAGGAAAGAAGATACAGTGGTTAATTTCGCCGCCTACCTTGCAGCCTGGGCCGATCGTCGTGTTCGGTCGGATCTTCGTTCCTATATTAGTCGTAGCGCCCGTTAGAAGCGCCGCTGGGCCTTGAATTAGCGTCCCTATTTGTAGGTTGACGCCCTCGCCTATATAAATGGGTCCTTGGCTGGCATCTAAAATACTCCCCTGCACCTGTGCTGATGGATGAATGTAGATGTTTTCCGCGTCGATAAACGTATTATTCCCTGAAGTAGGATTGTTTCCTTTGATTTCAGTCTTTAAAAACTCGGCTTGGTAGGCCAGCAAATCTTCAGGATGCTGAAGGAAAGGAAGGTGTTGTTCTATGCGATGGGTGCCTTGCCCTCTTTGGGCCAAAACCTGACCTTCATAAGCGTAGGAACTATCTGACGGAAGCTGGTCTAAAAGGGCGAAAGTCGCAGGCAATGGAAGCACAGCGCTGAGTACCTGAATGTCCGCCTGATCAGCATTTGAAACACGGGTAGGCCACTTGTTTTCTAAGGTACTCGTTCCTACCCATAATTCAGCGATATTTCGGTGCTGAGTGAGTGGTTCTAGGGCGGCTTTAAGAGCCTGATCCTCGAATAGATGTACAGAAAGCTGCATAGGACAAATCTAGGATAAAAAAAGCCTTCCCCCAAAAATGGAAGAAGGCTTTTCGTATAGGCATTAGGAAAATTACTTCGCGTAACGCTTGTTGAATTTGTCCACACGTCCTGTTGTATCTAACAATACGTTCTTACCTGTATAGAATGGGTGAGATTGAGATGAAACCTCTAATTTGTATACTGGGTAAGTTGCTCCTTCGAATTCTGTTGTCTCAGTAGTGGCAACACATGAACGAGTTAAAAACTTGTAATCAGCTGATAGATCGTGAAATACAACTTCTTTGTATTCTGGGTGGATATCTTTTTTCATGATAATGGATAATAGACGATTCCCTGCCGTCCTGTTTAAATTAAGTTTTCCAAAGGGGATATTTGGACCTTACAATAAGGGATGCAAAATTACAGAATGTATTTTATTTTCCAACTATTTACGGTAACAATATTTTAGATATTTCCGCGCAATTTTTTCGCTGTAAAATTTTTAAATATTTTTTTATAGTACTTTTCTAAGAAGCAATACGGCTAATGAATTGAGTGGCGGGGGTTTGTATGTTGTATTTCAAATACGGCCTTTTTTTTCTTTTTTTTGGGGCCAAAAATAGTTTGCACGGAGCGTCCTTTTTTTCTAATTTTACCAAGAGCACAATCAGCCAAAGATGCTTCAATTTTTGGTTTAGGAAAGCATAAAAACAAAACCGCCACACACTCAATTTGTTAACGCAAAAAGAGTCCAAAAGCTAAGAAAAAAATTCTCTTAACGCAGGGAATCTATTGTCTGCTTTTTTTGATGGTTTAAACATTTATATAGAATACGAGTTTTAAATAATAATAGATAGATACACATGTACGTAGTAAAAAGAGACGGTCGTCGCGAATCAGTAAAGTTTGACAAAATCACCGCCAGAATTGAAAAGCTGAGTTACAGCTTGGATCCATTTTTTGTTCAGCCCTTAGAGGTTGCCAGAAAAGTGATCACTGGTTTGTTTGATGGCGTTAAGACAACTGAGCTAGATAATTTAGCGGCTGAAACAGCTGCCTCTTTGACGACAAAGCACCCAGATTATGCAGTTCTAGCAGCTCGTATCGCAGTTTCTAACTTGCATAAGAACACGTTGAAGTCCTTCTCGGCTACGATGAAGCGTTTGTTTACGTACATCGATCCTAAGACAGGCCAAAACGCAGCACTTCTCTCTAAAGAGGTATATGACATTATCAAAAACAATGCCGTTGAATTAGATGAGGCTATCATCTATGACCGCGACTTTGGTTATGATTATTTCGGATTTAAGACCCTAGAGAAATCGTATCTATTAAAGCTAGATGGTCAAATCGCGGAACGTCCTCAACACATGTTAATGCGTGTAGCGGTAGGAATCCACAAAGAGGATATTGCAGCTGCTATTGAGACCTATAATTTATTGTCTGAGCGTTGGTTCACTCACGCGACTCCGACCCTATTTAATGCGGGTACTCCTAAGCCTCAATTATCATCTTGTTTCTTGCTTACAATGCAAGATGATTCGATCGAAGGAATCTACGATACACTGAAGCAAACGGCTAAGATTTCACAGTCTGCTGGAGGTATAGGATTAAGCATCCATAACATCCGGGCAACAGGCTCTTATATCAAGGGCACGAATGGTACTTCGAATGGTATTATCCCAATGTTGCGCGTATTCAACGATACGGCTCGTTACGTAGATCAGGGGGGTGGAAAGCGTAAAGGTAGCTTTGCGATTTACTTAGAACCTTGGCACGCGGATGTGTTTGAATTCTTAGAATTGAAAAAGAACCATGGTAAAGAAGAAATGCGTGCGCGTGATTTATTCTATGCCCTTTGGATTCCAGATTTATTCATGAAGCGTGTAGAGAATAACGAAGAGTGGTCTCTATTCTGCCCTCACGAGTGTCCAGGTTTAGCGGATACACACGGAGCTGAATTCGAAGCCTTGTATGAGAAATACGAATTGGCAGGTAAAGCCCGCACAGTTGTTAAAGCACAAGAATTGTGGTTCAAGGTGTTAGAATCTCAAACAGAGACGGGAACGCCTTATATGTTGTTTAAAGATCATGCGAACAACAAATCAAACCAAAAGAACTTAGGTACGATCAAGTCTTCGAACTTATGTACGGAGATCATCGAGTATACAGCGAAAGATGAAGTAGCGGTTTGTAACTTAGCTTCTTTAGCCTTGCCTAAATATGTGAACGCTGACGAAAACGGTGTTTTACGTTTCGATCACAAGAAATTATACGATGTGACGAAGATTGCCACACGCAACTTGAACAAGATCATCGATGTAAACTACTATCCAGTTAAAGAGGCAGAAAACTCAAACTTACGCCACCGTCCAATCGGTCTAGGGGTTCAGGGATTAGCTGACGTGTTCATCTTGTTACGTATGCCTTTTGAATCTGAGGAAGCGCAACAATTGAACAAAGATATCTTCGAAACAATCTATTTTGCAGCGATGGAAACATCCATGGAATTAGCGAAAGTAGAAGGTCCATATTCTACATGGGAAGGTTCACCAATCTCGAAAGGTATATTCCAATTCGATATGTGGAATGTGACTCCATCATCAGGAAACTGGGATTGGGAAGATTTACGTACGAAAGTAGTAGAGAATGGTGTACGTAACTCGCTATTAGTTGCTCCAATGCCTACGGCTTCTACAAGCCAGATCCTTGGTAACAACGAATGTTTCGAGCCATACACTTCTAATATCTACGCTCGTCGCGTATTATCAGGTGAATTTGCGATCGTTAACAAGCACTTATTAAAAGATTTGATCAAGTTAAACTTGTGGAATGATTCCATGAAGAACAAATTGATCATTGCGAATGGATCCGTTCAAAACATTCCGGAAATTCCTCAAAACTTGAAGGATTTATACAAAACGGTTTGGGAGATCAAGCAAAAAACCATCTTAGAAATGGCTGCTGATCGAGGAGCCTACATTTGCCAATCTCAAAGTTTAAATATCCACATCCAAGATGTGAACTTCGGTAAATTAACATCGATGCACTTCCACGCTTGGAAGTTAGGCTTGAAAACAGGTATGTATTACCTACGTACGAAGGCGGCAACGGATGCGATTAAGTTCACCGTGGAGAAACAAGCAGAGCCAGCGATAGAGCAAACGAATTTAGTAAACGAAACTGAATTAGTGTACTCAGAAGCAGCAGCGAAAGCAGCGGCAGCAAGTTTTGATAACAGTGCAGAACAAAATAAAGCAGATATGACTTGCTCTTTGGATAATCCAGAGGCTTGTGAGGCATGCGGATCTTGATCCACACCTAATCTGAGCTAAAGAAAAATCACTTAACCGTTTGCGTTGAGTGATTTTTTTTTGCCACTCTAAATCGCTAAAAATGAAACATATTTTTTTGAAACTATTTTGGGTTGATGCAGTTCTTGAGCTGTTATCTCCGCTTTTATGGGATTCTCATCCCGAAGTTCGCCTTGTGACAAAGCCCTTGCTGATGATCCTTTTAATGGGTCACATCGCCTTGGAAAATCCTACACCTGCGCTATTCTTTACGGCCATTTTTGCCTTATTGGGGGATGTTTTTTTAATGCTCCCAGGAGACAGTCCACTCTTTTTCCAGCTTGGGTTAGGGTCCTTTTTGATTATGCAGTTGAGCTATATTCGCCTTTTCGCCAAGCATGCTTCAGAGGAGGCTTGGATACCAGCACACGCACGAAAACCTTTAGCAGGGGTGTTTATTTATGTGTTCTCATTTTTAGCCTTTTTAAACCCCTATTTAGCGGGAGGGATGAAGATTCCGGTGACCTTGTACGCGTTTGCGCTGGGTTCGATGCTGTACTTTGCGATTCGACTTAGGAATCAAACAATTGTTCTGGGGGCATTTTTCTTTGTGGTTTCGGATAGTGTTTTGGCTTTTGGAAAGTTTTATTATTCTTTTCCGGGGATATCTACCGTGGTAATGAGTACTTATATTGTGGCTCAATTGCTACTAATCAGCGCTTTGTGTAAATTGCAGCTTAAGAAATAAACCATGGCGACGCAAATCACTGAATCTCTTCTATCTACGTTAGGCAGCACCTTGCAAGGGTCGCTTCACACGGACACCGTGATGAAGACCTTGTATGCGACGGATGCATCGGCCTATCGGGAGATGCCTTTAGGCGTGGTGATTCCGGAGACTCAGGAGGATTTAGAGAAAATCATTCGATTTGCGGATCAGCATTCCATTCCTTTGATTCCAAGAACGGCTGGTACCTCATTAGCAGGTCAGGTTGTAGGAGAAGCACTAGTGGTGGATGTATCGAAGTTTTTCTGTCGGATTTTAGAGGTTAACAAGGAGGAATCCTATGTTTGGGTAGAACCAGGCGTGGTAAGGGATCTATTGAATGTGGAGTTGAAGAAGCATGGTTTGTTCTTTGGCCCAGAAACATCGACGGCAAACCGCGCGATGATCGGTGGAATGGTGGGAAATAATTCCTGTGGATCTAATTCGGTGGTATATGGTTCCACTAGGGATCATGTCTTAGAGATCGAAGGGTATTTATCGGATGGAACACCGGTTCACTTTACTGCGGAAGACCCCTTTGAGACAATTAAAACGCTAGAAAAAGGTTCTCGTCTGCATGGTATTTATGAGAAGACCCTTGAGTCCTTGTCAGATCCGCAACACCAGAAAAATATAATTGAAGAATTTCCAAAGCCGAGCATACATCGCCGAAATACGGGCTATGCGGTGGATATGCTATTAAATACGAAAGCTTTTGAAAAAACGGAGGAGCCCTTTAATTTCTGTTCACTAATCAGTGGATCTGAGGGTACTTTGTGCTTTGCTACTCGAATTAAACTGCATGTTGATCCATTACCACCGGCACACTTGGGTCTGGTTTGTGGACACTTTAATACCATCGACGAAGCTTTAAGAGCGAATTTAATTGCCTTAGAATTTAATCCATCTGCCTCAGAGTTGATGGATCATTATATATTAGAATGTACGAAAGCGAATCCGGAACAGCGCCTGAATCGTTTCTTTGTGGAAGGTGATCCAGGAGCGATTCTTGTGGTGGAATTACGTTCTGATTCAGCGGAAGATTTAGCCTCTCAAGCGCAAGCTTGCGAAGCAGCGATGCGTAAGGCTGGATTAGGTTACCATTTTCCGTTTGTGACTGGAGGCGATGTGAAGAAGGTTTGGGATTTGAGAAAAGCGGGTTTAGGCTTACTTTCTAATTTGCCTGGAGATGAAAAAGCGGTAGCTGTAATTGAAGATACAGCGGTAGACGTGAATGATTTGCCAGCGTTCATCGCTGAGTTCAACGAAATTTTACAAGCGAATAACCTGTATTGCGTGCATTATGCGCACGCGGGTTCAGGTGAATTGCACTTGCGTCCCATCATTAACTTGAAGACTAAAGAAGGGCATCAGCAATTCCGCCATATTGCCGAAGAGATCGCTCGATTAGTAAAGAAATTTAAAGGTTCTCTTTCGGGAGAGCATGGAGATGGCCGTTTAAGAGGGGAGTTTATTCCTTGGATGGTAGGAGAGGAGAATTACCAATTGATGCGCGAGCTGAAGTCTTGGTGGGATCCTAAGGGGATATTTAATCCTAATAAGATTGTGGATACGCCTCCGATGGACACGTTCCTACGCTATGAGGCAGGTCAACAAACACCCGAGTTTAAGACGGCATTCCGTTTCAAAGATCAAGATGTATTGCAACATGCGGAGCAGTGCAACGGATCTGGTGATTGCCGTAAAACGCCTATTTCAGGTGGGACGATGTGTCCATCCTTTATGGCGACCAGAAATGAAAAAGAAACGACTCGTGCCCGTGCGAATATTTTAAGAGAGTTTTTAACTCGCTCTGAGCAGCCTAATCGCTTTGCTCACGAGGAGATTAAAGAGGTAATGGATCTTTGTTTGGCTTGTAAAGGCTGTAAGGCTGAGTGTCCATCGAATGTGGACGTGGCGAAATTAAAGATGGAGTTTTTGTACCAGTACCAAAAAGAAAAGGGTCTTCCTTTGCGTTCTTGGCTGGTGGGCAACTTTGCGAAGCTATCTAACATAGCCTCTTATGTGCCTTTCTTGTACAATGGGGTGATAGGTACGCCGGCGATTCGACGTATTTCAAACGCCCTCGTAGGTTTCCACCCGGATCGAACGATGCCTCTCATGGCAAAACAGACTTTATGGTCTTGGTTAAAGGAACGCACTAGCCCAGTTCAATCGAAATCGGTTTACCTGTTCGTCGATGAGTTTACGAATTTTAATGATGCTGAAATAGGTCGCACGGCCGTTTTGTTGTTAGAGCGTTTGGGCTATGAAGTGAAGACATTACCACATCCGATTTCTGGAAGAGCGTATTTGTCCAAAGGAATGTTGGATGAAGCTCGCGTGTTAGCGATGCAAAACGTACGTCTTTGGTCATCTTTAATCTCTGAAAATACGCCATTGGTGGGTATTGAACCGTCTGCCATCTTAACCTTCCGCGATGAATATCCGGATTTAGTATCGGATGAATGGGTAGAGAAAGCGCAGGATTTAGCGAAAAACACCTTGTTGTTGGAAGAATTTATCGCTCGGGAAGCAGATGCAAAACGCATCACATCTGCAGCATTTAGCTCCGAGAAGAAGTTAATGAAATTACATGGCCACTGCCAACAGAAGGCAATCTCCTCTCTAGTAGCGGCGAAAAAGGCCCTTTCTTTACCGGAGAACTTTGAAGTGCAATTAATCCCTTCTGGATGTTGTGGTATGGCAGGTTCTTTTGGCTATGAAAAAGAGCATTATGATCTGTCGATGCAAATAGGGGAATTAGTCTTGTTCCCTACGGTGCGTGCTCAGCCGGAAGAGGTGGATATTGTGGCTTCAGGAACGAGTTGTCGTCATCAAATCCATGACGGAACCAAGCGACATGCGAAGCATGCCGCTGAGATCCTTTTTGCTGCTTTAAAGTAAGATTAGAATTTCCAGCGTACGAAAGCTTCCATGGCTTCGTACTCGGCTAGGCCTAGGGCGTTGTAAATAGAAGCCGTTGCGCGGTTTCTTTCTTCAGCGCGTTGCCAAAACTCCCTTGAATCGTCTCCCTGGAATACGACCCCATCTTTTTGAGACTGGTGCTTGAAAATACCCATTCTCTTTTTGAATACTTGGTCTGGAGACATGGGTACGGCCATTTCGATTTGATCAATATCCCATTCTGCCCAGGCTCCTTTGTAAAGCCAAACCCAGCAGTTCTTCATGTATTCCCGGTGTTTCAATCGCGTCACGGCCTCCATGATGGCGTCTAAACAAACCTTGTGCGTCCCGTGCGGATCGGCTAAATCCCCAGCCGCATAAATCTGGTGCGGTTGAATTTCTTCGATGAGATCCATCACGATTTGAATGTCTTTCTCTCCAATGGGTTTCTTGCGAATGGTTCCCGTTTCGTAAAAGGGTAATTCTAAGAAATGGGCGTTCTCTTTTTTGATGCCTACAAAGCGGCAAGTATTCTTGGCTTCTCCTTTACGGATTAAACCTTTGATCTCTCTGACGGCTTGAATGTCAATTTCTGAGTCTGGTTTATTCTTGAGGAACTTAATGGCTTCTTTGTAAATGCGGTTTGCTTTCGCGTTAGGGCTTTCGAATTTTTCGTTGAAGTCTACGACGAATTCGGCGAAACGAAGGGCTTCGTCGTCTGCTACTGCAATATTACCCGTTGTTTGGTAAGCGACGTGCACATCGTGTCCTTGGTCGTGTAGTCGTTGGAAAGTTCCCCCCATCGAGATGATATCGTCATCTGGGTGTGGGCTGAAGATTAATACTTTCTTCTTGGCTGGGAAAGCACGTTCTGGTCGATGCGTATCGTCAGCGTTTGGTTTACCACCTGGCCAGCCCGTGATGGTATGTTGTAAATAGTTGAAAACTTCGATATTGATCTCATAGGCCTGTCCATATAGAGATAATAGATCAGAAAGGCCGTTTTCGTTATAGTCTTTAGAGGTAAGTTTTAATACCGGTTTATGTAATGTCAAGGAAAGATGAGTTACCGCTTTTTTAATCATATTGCGGTCCCAATTCACCGTGTCGACTATCCAAGGGGTTTTAATGCGTGTTAACATCGATGCTGCCGTTTCATCTAAAATGAAAGTGGCATTGGGATGTAATTGCAGGTAAGAAGCTGGAATGTCTGAGGTCACGGTCCCTTCCACGGCTTTGGCGACACTATTCGCTTTGTGTTCTCCCCAAGCTAGTAATACGATCTTCTTCGACTTCATAATACTGTCGATGCCGAGCGTTATGGCTTTTTTAGGGACTTTTTGCAATCCTCCAAAATCAGGCGATGCATCAATCTTCGTCGCAATATCCAGCGTCATCAAACGCGTTTTGGAATTGATCGTTGATCCGGGTTCGTTAAATCCGATATGCCCGTTACGTCCAATGCCTAAAAGGTAATAATCGAAACCGCCCAAACGTTCAATCTTCGCTTCGTAGTCTCTACAAAACTCTGGAATCTTGTCTAAGGATAAAGTTCCATCCGGCAAATGGTAATTTGTTACCGGTATATCAATATGATCAAAGAGTTGTTCTTTCATAAATCGAACATAACTCTGAATGGAATCAGGTTCCATGGGATGGTATTCATCGAGATTAAACGTGATGACATCTTTGAAACTTAAGCCCTCTTCTCGGTGAATTCGGATTAGTTCTTGGTAGACTTTTTTAGGCGAAGATCCAGTCGCAAGTCCTAGAATGGTGGGCTTGCTGGCTTGGTTGTTTTTGCGAATAAGTTCCGCAATTTCTGTTGCAACAGACTTAGATGCAGCATCAGAGTCTGAAAAAATGTGAGTTGGAATGCGTTCAAAGCTGATTTCTTGTTCCATAATCTTATTTTTTTGCGTTTTTAGCCGCTACAATCAAAAGGTCGAGTGAAAGAGCATCAAAGATGCGTAGAATGGTTTTGATGGCAGGATTTCCTTTGCCTAATTCGATACTGTGAATCGTTTTAATGGCAACGCCACTTTTTTGACTGAGTTCTTCTTGTTTTAATCCGATGGCATTTCTTTTCTCTCTTACGATTTGCCCGAATACTACTAAATCCATTGTTGCTAGGTTTTTGACAAATGTAAAGAAAATTATAATATAAAATACAAATCGGAATTATGTTACTGATAGTGTAAAAATTACCATCATTTCCTGTTTATCATAATTTAACGAACGATGAAAAACAATTCCCGTATCTTTGAGTTTTTAAACTAATGCGCAAACTACTACTCTTTATTTTTCTGCTCTTATCTGGGTTATTACATGCCCAAAAATCAACCATTAGTGGCTATGTAAAAGAGGCAGCTAGCGGGGAAGGCCTCATTGGAGCCAGTGTCTATGTAAAAGAATTGAAGACAGGTAATGTGACAAATACCTATGGTTTCTATAGCTTAACGCTTCCTGTAGGTAACTATACCCTCGTTTTTTCTTCGTCTGGATTTAAAAAACGCGAGCAAGAGGTTGTCATCACGACTAAACCTCAGGAGATATCAGTTGAATTATCTACAGACTCAAAAGAATTAGCTGAAGTCATCGTAAAAGCACGCGCAAATGATGAAAATGTCAGAGGAATTGAGATGTCCGTCAATAAAGTGGATATCAAAACGATTCGTAAAATACCTGCCTTATTAGGAGAAGTTGATTTAGTCCGCGCCATTCAATTGCTGCCAGGCGTTTCTACGGTAGGTGAGGGAGCTTCTGGGTTTAACGTTCGTGGAGGTGGTGTCGATCAAAATTTAGTTCTTTTAGATGATGCCCCAGTTTATAATTCATCCCATTTATTCGGTTTCTTCTCTGTCTTTAATCCAGATGCGGTTAAAGATGTCAAATTATTTAAAGGAGGTATTCCTTCCATGTATGGTGGACGAGCTTCGTCGATTTTAGATGTGAAAATGAAGGAAGGTAATGCGAAGAAGCTGGAAGTCAATGGAGGTATTGGAGTGATTTTCTCTCGCTTATCCATTGAAGCACCCATCGTGAAAGATAAAGCTTCATTCATTGTGGCGGCACGACGTTCTTATATTGATATTTTAGCTAAACCCTTTTTAACGGGTAATAACGCGAATTCTAAATTTAGTTTTTATGATTTGACTGCCAAAGTCAATTACACTATCAATACCAAAAACACCGTCTTTATGTCGGGCTATTTTGGTCGGGATGTGTTCGGTACAGGTTTTGGGTTTGACTGGGGAAATACGACTTTAACCACGCGTTGGAATCACGTATTCTCTAATAAATTGTTTTTGAATGCGACGGCCTTCTATAGTAATTACGATTACATGTTGGATTCGGATATTGAAAATAAGCGTCCTAATGATGCATTTAGGTGGACTTCGAACATTGAAAATTTAAGTATTAAGCCTGATTTTACCTATTATTGGAGGCCTGATAATACGATCACTTTTGGAGGTCAACTACTTTCCTATGACTTCACTCCCGGTAAAGCGAATGCAACTTCAAATGGGGAGAAAAGGGAATTTGGTCAAGCGAATAAACGCGGGGTGGAAGCGTCCGCCTATGTGGGTCACGATTGGAAACTTAATTCACGTTTGACCATTCAATATGGTGTGCGTTACTCTCACTATGATTACAAGAGTTTGAATGGAGAATATTATGATCGAATTCCGGTGGTAGCTAGCACGGAAAATCCGTCAGGCTATGTGTTGAAAATTAACCAAACAGATCCTGATGCGATTGTGGCATCCTATGGTAATTGGGAACCGCGTTTTGCCTTGAATGTGACGGGTAACGAATCCTCTTCTTTGAAATTAAGCTATAATCGCTTAGCTCAGTATATCCATTTAATGTCGAACACAGCTGCGTCTACTCCTTTAGATGTGTGGACGTCTTCTACGAATAACATCAAACCACAAATTGTGGATCAATTTGCTTTGGGCCTATTTAAGAATTTTGGCGCAGAGGGTAATAATTATGAATCGTCAATCGAGGTTTATTATAAGGATATGCAAAATCAAATCGATTATGCGGATCGGGCGAATCTTTTCCTGAATCCCTATTTTGAAAAGGATTTGCTCTTTGGAAAAGGACGTGCGTATGGAATCGAGTTTTTCCTAAAGAAGAACGTAGGGAAGCTAACGGGTTGGGCGAGTTATACTTTAGCTAGAACGGAACGCAAAATAGAAGGTCTGAATAACAATGAATGGTATGCAAATCGCTATGATCGTACGCATACCTTGAATTTAGTAGGTCAATATGCCTTGTCTGACAAATGGTCATTCGGGGCTAATTTCGCTTACATTACAGGTGTGCCGTATACCGTACCTGCTCAGAAGTATATTTTTGATGGTATTGCATATCCTCAGACGATACCTGGAACGCGTGGCAATATTCGAGTGCCAGATTACCATCGTTTAGATATTTCGGCTACGAAGAAAAACAAGAAAGCGTTGTTTGGTAAAGGAAGTTCAGAATGGGTATTCTCGGTGTATAATCTCTATAATCGAAAAAACCCGTTCTCTATCTATACACGACCGAACGAAGATAATTCGGTTCAAACTGAGGCCGTCCAATTATCTATCATCGGTTCATTCGTTCCAGCCGTCACCTATAATTTCTCCTTTTAAGATGAAGCCGATCTACTTATTTCTCCTTTTTGTAGCGCTAACGTCTTGTGAAGAGATTGTTAACTTGCCTAGTCCAGTTTCGGATCATTACCTGGTGGTGGAAGCAAATCTGACGAATCAAAACACGGCACAGCAAATCATTCTATCACGTTCTCAGGATTATTTTGATCAGAGTGCAGCCCCTAAATTAGGCGGAGCACAGGTTACCGTGTCCGATACCTTAGGGAATCAATTTAGTTTTGTAGAGAAGGTAGCTCAAAGCGGTATCTACGTTTGGGAACCTAGTGTGAAACAACCTACGATAGGAAAGGCAGGAACCACCTTTACCTTGAATGTGAAGTGGCAAAATGAAACGCTTACGGCAAAGGCTAAAATGAATCGCGTTCCACCCATCGATTCCATTTTATACCAATATGATGAAGCTACAGGCCGTCAAGGAGCGAATGATAGTCCTAAAAATGGGTATGATGCGCAATTTTATGCACGTGATATACGTGGGTCAGGCGATTGCTACCGGGTGAAAACGTATCGCAATGGGGTGTTGTTTAATGACCCTATCAATTTAACCTTGGTGTACGATGCAGGGTTCCAAAAAGGGGCAATGACCGATGGCCTGATGTTTATTTTGCCTATTCGTCGTTCGATTTCACCTTCTCTTTACTTGGAAAATGATAAGATTCGCGTGGAGATTTGGTCGATCTCAGAAGATCAATTTAACTTTTATTCTCAAGCACGTCTAGAGTTGAATAATGCCGGCTTATTTTCAAGACCAGCCGCAAATATTCCAACCAATGTTAAGAATACCAATCCTGCTTCTAAACTACAGGGTACGGGATGGTTTGGTGTTTCAGCCGTGAGTTCACTTGAAACGGTAGTAGATCCTAAAAAGGCGAGAACAGGATTGAAGTAATTACTCGAAATTGAAAATTAAGCTAATCGTATGTGAATTCAATTGGCTTAGTTTAGAATAACTATTTACTGTTCCAGGAGGCACAAATAGGTTATTCAAACCGTGCGATATGCGAATCTCTGGAGAGAATTTAAAGAACCGGTAAAAGCGTTCAAAACCGATTCCGTATTCTAAGGATAATTCAGAGGTATTCGCCGTTACAGCTGTATTCTTTTTCTTCACATTCGCCTCTAAGCCTAATTTTAAGCCTGAGATCAGGTACATTCGGTGATTTTGGCGACGTACAGAACGGAATTTCAATAACATAGGGATCTCTAACCAAGTGGACTCTCTCGAGATCAGATCTTCATTTGCGAATTGAATTTGGCGATCGTACAAAGCGATATTTAAACCCGATTTCACTTCTACGTGTTTGCTAAGGGCGTAATTAACGATTCCTCCTATTTGAAATCCAAAGGTGCGAGGCGAAGTAAGCGAAAGTGGTTCACCAGTCACATCGTTTACTAAAACGCTTGGGAATCCATTCGCGTAGTAATTGCTAGACGTTAAGCCAAACATAAAACCAAAGTGCAGCGGTTTCTCGTCGTAAAACTCATCGTGCAGCTGAATGTATTTCTTTCCTTGTCCTAAAGCGTTAAAGCCAAGCAAGAATGCGATAGCAAAACCAATTAAGTGACCTTTTTTCACGCGTTTTTAGCTTTTTTATGTCCTAAATAAATGGAGCAAATGCCTCCCGTCATCGGGATCCATTGGGTATTTATAAATCCACATTCCTCATAAATTTTCAAGAAATCTTTACCGTCAGGAAAAGCTTGAACAGATTCAGGAAGGTAGGTGTAGGCGGCTGGGTCTTTGGAAATTAATTTTCCTAAAACTGGCAGACAAAATTTCGAATAGAAAGTGTATAATTGCTTCATAGGGAAGCTTTTCGGATTCGAGAACTCTAATATCAAGCAATGGCCACCCGGCTTTAACACGCGGTGCATTTCTTTCAAACCTTTATCCAATGTTTCATAGTTTCTCACCCCAAAACTAACGGTAATCGCATCGAAACTATTGTCCGAGAAGGGTATTTTTTCTGAATCCCCTTTTTGTAACGTAATGATGTTGTCTAAGCCTAATTTCTTGATTTTCTCCACACCAAAGGCTAACATCCCTTCCGAGATATCAATTCCTACGATCTTTTCTGGCTTGATTTTTAAGGCTTCAATAGCAAAATCCCCAGTCCCAGTAGCGATATCCAATACGGACTTGATACCCTTGTTTTGCAATAATTTGATGGCTTTTTTACGCCAAATAATATCAATCCCGCCACTCAATAAATGATTTAGAAAATCATATTTGTGGGAGATGGAGTTGAACATGTCTGCGACCTGTTCTTTTTTTCCTTTGGACTGATTCTTGTAAGGGACTACCATAATTTTAGCGAATTGGTTACGAACTAAACCAGTTCAGTAAGCCAATGTTTCATAAAATTACCAAAAAAAATCGTTTAAATCGCGCTCATGTGGAAAACTGTCACCATGATCCACATAATGGCGAAGCTGATGACTAGTGAAATGTTTACCAGTGACGCGGCAAGAGGAGTATTTAAATTCAATTCGTCCGAATAAGTAATAACAGTCATCCCCACTGGTAAAATGAGGCAGAGCATCAACAAGTTGCGAAAACCGAGGTCAAAGGGTAGCAGATAAAAACAGATTCCACCCACTAAAAATCCCATAGCATAACGTAAACTTAACACTTGAAATACGCGGTAATATGATTTTTTAGAAAGGCGCACGCTGAAATAAATACCCATTAGTAGCAGCACAATAGGCTTATTCCCGGATGCAATCGTAGAAATGAGATCCAACGCAAAAATGGGGAATTTTACTTGAAGCACGTTTACCACCACACCTAATACCATCGCCTGCAAGGGAGGTAGGGAAATAATCCGTTTGAAAATATGAGCGGCAATGTTGTCTTTTTTAGGCCCACGACTGAAATAGTTGCCCATACCGTAATTCACAAAGAAGTTGACCACGGAATTACCTAGGTCGAACATAATCGCATAGGTCAATCCCTGTATCCCAAAAATTCCTTCAATCAGTGGATAAGCAAATATCCCCAGATTAAATCCGGCACTCCCAATGGTCATTACGCCCCGATTCTCCGGTTCTGTATTTTTGAATAAATGAAATGCCGTGAAGGACAAAAACATCCCAAAAAACATCGCAATCAATGGAAGGTAGATCAAGTCCCAGGTAATGTTCACTCGCATCATCGTCGAGAATACTAAGGCCGGGAAAGTCGTATGCATCAGAAATTTGGACAAAGATTTCCCATCATGCTCCTGAATAAACCCTGCACTTTTCAGCGCATAACCGATTGCAATGATGCAAAGCGCAGAACCAAAAACGATATTAGGATCAGTCATCTATTCAGGCTTTGGAAGTGTAATGCGAAAAGTGGAACCCTTATTTATCTCGGTCGATTTTAAGACCAATTTTCCTTGGTGGTAATTTTCGATAATCCGTTTGGCTAACGTTAATCCTAAACCCCAGCCACGTTTCTTAGTAGAGAATCCGGGCGAGAATATTTTGGACGTATTGCTAGGCAAAATGCCTTTTCCCGTATCTGAGATATCAATTAGTATGACATTATTTTTGCCTTCTTTTAACTCAATCCGCAGCTGCCCGTGGCCCCCCATCGCATCCACGCCATTCTTGCAGATATTCTCAATGACCCATTCAAATAGGTATTTATTCAAATTAGCCGTTTGATTGGCAGCTAGGGAGGAATGTATTTCGATGGTGACTTTGGACGAAATACGAATTTTCAGATAACTGATAAAGCTTTGAATAACTGCTTCGATGTCCTCTAATTTTAAGACTGGTGTCGACCCAATATTCGAGAAACGGGTCGTAATCGTTTCCAATCGTTGAATATCTTTCGATAATTCGACTACAATGTCCGGATTAATATGTGGCTCATTTCGAAGTAACTCTACCCAAGCCGTCAAGGAAGAAAGAGGCGTACCTAATTGATGCGCCGTTTCTTTGGCTAATCCCACCCAAACACGATTCTGCTCCGCCCTTCGCGAATACGAAAGAAAAATGTAGCCTAAGAATCCGATAATGAGTACCACCAGTAATTGTGACAAGGGGTAATAGCGCAGCAATTTTAACAGTTTTGAATTTCCATAATAGATGTATTCTTTCTGGAAACCCATATCCATTTCAATAGGGGTATTCTGCTCTGCTATGATTTCCTTCAGCTTTTGCTGTAAAATTTCTTGCTTTTTCTCTGTACTTAGCGTTTCCGGTAAGGGAATATTAATGGAGTTTAGATGGCCAGAACCATCTTTCCAAATCACGGGAATCGTATTATTCTCATTAATCTTCTTAATTCGCTCGAAAAAGAAATTGATATCCGCGTTATTGTCACTGGTCAATGCATACCGAATGGTTTCCGCATATAGTTCGATTTGCTGCTTTTCGCGCTCCTCCAGTTTATTGACAAGACCGTCTGTAAAGTACAAGGAGAAACCCGCCATCACCACGCTGACTGCAAAAAAAGCTACTTTCAACCAAGTATCTCGGTTGTAAAAGGCTAATGGGATGGAGAAGTATTTAAAGATCATAGTAATTATTACCCTCAAAAGAGTACGTTCATCACAAATTACCTACCGTTTATCCAATTTCCCAAATAAATTTTCTAAGGTACTATGCAATACAAAGTACCTTGTCTATATTTGCATTGTCAAATAAAACAAAGAACCCATGGATATTGAAAATGCCAAGGTACAAATGAGGAAAGGAATTTTAGAATTCTGTATTCTCAAAATTATCTCAAAAGGGGAGGTCTATGCCTCTACCATGTTATCAGAATTAACCTCCGCTAAAATTATGGTCGTGGAAGGGACTTTGTACCCTTTATTAACTCGCCTGAAAAATGCCGGATTTTTAGACTACCGCTGGGTAGAATCAGCGTCAGGTCCGCCAAGAAAATATTATTTATTAACAGACAAAGGCCAGGAGTTCTTAGCAGAAATGTCCTCGACTTGGGATGAATTACAAGCATCCGTTAACCAAATTTCAAACGCTTCTCCGCAGGCTTAATCTTACCCCAAATGAAAAAGACTTTATCAATTAATATCGCTGGATTTGTCTTCCACATCGAAGAGGACGCTTTTGCTACCTTAGATGCTTATTTAAAATCCATCCATGCGTATTTCGCATCTTTCGAAGGATCGAAAGAAATTATCGCCGATATCGAATCGAGCATTGCGGAGAAATTTTGGAACATTAGAGAAACAGAAAAAACGGAAGCTATCACTCAAGCTCACGTGGATGCCTTAATCGCTTCGTTGGGAACCATTGCTGATTTCAAGCAAGTGGAAGAAGAGGAAGATAAGAAAGAAGGCTATACTGCTCCTAAAACAGAGGGTGCGCCTAAAATTTTCCGTCGTGACATCACACGTAAGAAATTAGGTGGAGTAGCAGCTGGTATCGCTCGTTATTTTGAGGTAGATCCTATCTGGGTTCGCTTGGTATTATTAGCCTTATTAAGTGCGAGTTTCCCTTTGTTCCATTTAGGAAACATTGTTTTCTGGGCCTATATCATTATATGGGCTGCCATTCCGGGTGAAATGAATCCGGATGATGATAAATCGTACCGCAAATTTTACCGCGATCCGGAGAAAAAAGTGATTGGTGGCGTGATGGCCGGTATCGCCGCATATACGGGTTGGGATGTAGGATTATTGCGTGTATTGGCAGTTTTGTCTGTGGGTCTATTTGGCTCAGGTGTGATTGCCTATATCGTCATCTTAGCGATTACGCCGGAGGCTAAAACGATGAAGGATAAGATGGAAATGACGGGTGAGCCTATCACGTTGGAAAATATTGAGAACAATATTAAGAAGAGCATACAGCCAGATGAAACCGAAGAGAAAGCATTAACGAAGGTCTTGCTTTTCCCTTTCCGCATCTTTGCTACGGTTTTCTCTGCCTTAAAAGGTCCATTAAATGTCATTCGCTGGTTCATTCAAATACTACTAGGGGTCATTTTATTGATTTTGGGTATTGCGTTTATCATCGTTTTGGGAGCTTTGTGTACGGTAGGATTTACTGGAATTGACCAAGGGCAGTTTGTCCACATGGGTCCTTTGCCACTGTATTTGATCGCAAAAGACTTTCCGTTCTGGGCGGTTCCGGCTTTGGTGATGGCTTTCTTACCCATTTTTGTTTCAATCGTCATCGCAGGAGTTTCCTTATTAGCGAATCGTAAATTCTACAACAAAACCTATAAGATTGCTTCTACAACGATGGTAATCGTGGGTTGGGTCGGCTTATTCGCTGCCGCTGCTTTTGTAGGTCGTAATTTTCAACGATCGGCTTCCTATAATCAGGTGAAGGAAATCGCGGTTTCGGATTCTACCACTTATGTATTAGATATCGACAAAAAAGACAACGAGACGATTTGGCAGATGATGCTAGGGGAAAAAGTCGAAGAATTTACTTTTGATTTTGAGGATGACGAGGATAACCACGATTACAACGAGGAGCGCTTTAATCGTACGAATATCGAAGTTGAAGGCTATGACGGGAAGACGATTCAGGTAATTACGTACGCGAAATCGCAGGGTTTGACGCGTAAAGAGGCGGAGACGAATGCCAAAATGATTCAATACAATTACCTTCAAAAGGGCAAAGATCTTCGTTTTGATACCCACTTTGGCTTACAGAATTCTAAATTCCGAGCGCAACGCCTGAAGGTGAAGATTATGATTCCGTATGGCAAATCGTTTAGTATGACAGGTGATTTTGCCTACTACATGGACAATGTACTAGAGTCTGGTTATTTCCACGAAGAAGGTCAGGATTTGTTTATCGGATCGCTTTGGACATTCTCTGC
>CANFWR010000002.1 GCA_947450865.1 Cytophagaceae bacterium | reverse complement strand
CCCTCAGAAACAGGAATTCCGGCTGCCCAGAAAACGCGGGATAAACGAGGTTGTAATGCCGCGGATCCTGAAGCGATCAAACGCACATTTCCGCCTAATGCTTCACGCCATTTGCTGAAAATCACTTTTCGATAGAACGCTAATTTTAACGAATCGATTAATCCTAACTTCTCCATTGGATCGTATTTCAATCCAAATTCCAATGCCCCAAAGAAGAGAGTCCGTTTGATGCCGGTGAGCTCATTTCCTTTGGCCAAAATCTTATCATATACTTTCTCTAATAAACGCGGCACAGAAGCAAACATCGCCGGTTTCACCTCGCGGATATTGTCCGCAATCGTCTCCATACTCTCCGCATAATAGACCGAAACGCCATAATACATGTACATGTAAATGTCTGTGCGTTCATAAATGTGGCAAAGTGGCAAGAAGCTCAAGGCACGATCACCAGGCAATAAATCAAAGAAATTTCCGCGCACTAAGGACTTCACATTGCTGACAATGTTATGGTGTGTTAACATCACACCTTTAGGTCGCCCTGTGGTACCTGAAGTATAAATTAACGTCAATAAATGACTTGGTTTCACCGCATCCATTAAAGGTTGCAAAACAGCGGCATCTTTTCCTTCTCCTAAATCCTTCACCGCCGTCCACATTTCGACATCCGCTACTGGATCAAAGGTGTAAATGCCCTTAATCAACTTATTTCCCTTAGAGGCTTCCTTGGCTTTTAAATACAATTCCTCGTTTTCACAGAAGATGTATTTCACTTCTGCATCTCTAAAAATGTAGTCATAATCTTCAATGGTAATCGTAGGATACATGGGAACGGTTACACCGCCAATGATTTGCACCGCAAAATCCACAAAATTCCAAGCCGGACGATTTCCTGAGATGATTGCAATTTTGTCACCTGGTTTCACTTTTAGGGCTAAAAGACCCAAAGCCAACGTTTGAATCGTTTCTAAGGTATCTGAAGTAGAATAGTTTTTCCACTCTCCGTCCCTCTTTAAGTTAAAGAGATCCGCTTTTTGAAAATTTTGATACGCGATTAGTAAATCGAAGACACGGGTGAATTGTTGATGAACCATTAGTATGAAGGGTTTAGAGGCAGCAATTTAGCCAAATAGTATTAAATATAGTTCTTTTTGCACCTAAATTACTTATCCACAAGTTATCCACAAGTGAACAGGTGATTTAATCTTTTTTTATCTGATATAAATATTTTTTATACCTAAAATATCAAAAAAGCATCAAATCCTCTTTTTCAGCCTAAAAACTTATCCACACACATAAATTAAAAAAAGAAAAAGAATTTTAAATCTCTTTTTTGTTTCTTCTTGTTGTTCTCTGTGGATAAGTGGATAAGTCGAATTCGTGTTTGTAAGTGCTTTATATGAGCAAGTTTTGTAAATATAAAACCCATTGTGCCTGTGTGGATAACTAGCTAACAACTTGTGGATAAGTCTGAGTTTATCCACAGTGAACGTGTCGGCTAAAAAGTTATGCACATTTATGCACACTGATTGTGGATAAAAAGGCGAGTTATACACCACTTATCCACAGTGCTAAGGGGTATTTATCCACAAGTCACTTAACTGGAAGTTTGCCTTTAATTTGATCTTAGTATCAAAATAGTAGATGGGCTCAGACTTAGTTTTCGTCTTGTAATCACCAATATCCCATTGTCCATTCGCATTCGTATCGACGATTGCGCGCAAGGTGTAGATTCCGGGTTCCACGTTTTGGAAAGAACAGGGTCCTGTAGATTTTTGCTCGTAGGCTTTTTCCAGCTTTTCACCCTTCAATAATTGGTAGATATAGTGTCCAGGCTTGCGAATACCCCCTTCAATTACCCCGGTTTCTTCTGGGTCTAGTCGTTTAATGACTTGCTTGTATTCGTTCGTAGAATCAGCCTCAGGGCCTACGAATGCGATTTTATCTAGAGAAAGGGTGAATTTTTCTAGCTTGGGTAAGAAGGCTGATTTAATGGTTAACACATTCTGGAATTTGTTCCAAGAAAAGGCCTCGTCTGGGAACGTTAAATCATCCTCGTTTTCAGTCAAAATGTGTACCTTCTTAGATACCCATTGTAAGACGGGTTTTGGGAAAATGATGAGAATAGAATCTGTAGGAACGATTTGGGCACCCACTTTAGGGAATATATCAAAGCCTAGCGCCACATACGTTGACTTTTCTTTCTTGGCTAATTCCCTGAATTTTGCCTTCAGATTTAGTTGGCTTGTGCGTCCCACTGAATCCTGTAATTCGGCCTCTATTCTCAGGGTATCCGCTTTGTTTAAGCTACTAGCATAGATGCGAAGGTTTCGATCATTTTCGATTTGGTATAGCGGTTTTTCACTAGACGAAAAGCGCAAATCTGCTGCTTTAATTCCACGAGAGAATTCATATAGAATTGTCTTTGCCGTTGATGTTGTTTTGCTTAATTTCAGCGGATCCTGGTTTTGGAGAGCGATTTTGAAATCACGCGTCTCATTTTTACGCAGATCGATAAAAGGCTCAGAGATGAAATCAACAGACTCTTTTGCGGAGTTATAAATCAGGTTATTATTCGCATCTTCAAACGCCGCCATATAGTATTTACCAGCCGCTAAATTCTCTAGAGCATAGGTGCCAGATGTATCTGTTCGAACGAAATAATAGGGCTTGGCTTTGTCGATAGATAAACTGTCAGTGTAGGGATATAGCCCCACGGTGATGTTATCTGCCTTTTTATTTGTCAACAAATGCTTTACGCGACCCACAATTTTTAGGGAATCAATCGTATTAGATGTACTAAAAACCAATTTTATATTCTTGCCTTTATTGCGTTCCGCGACATCTTCGATAGCGTTCCTAAAATTAAAGGTGTAGGTTGTATTGTCTTTCAGTGCACTATCGAGAACGAGCGTTAATCCGGTAGGGCGGATACGAGGTTCGTAATTACTAATCGAAGGGGTGATCAATAATTCTTGATTCAAGCCCTTAACGGTGACGTATTCGTTGAAATTTAATTCAATCTTTTTGCCTTTAAAATTCTTGCTTTTGTTAAGCGGAATAGAGGTAATTACGACGGGCGCTAGGGTATCCTTTTTACCACCCGGAGGCGATGCCATTTGGGCACAACTTTGTAGAAATACCAAGCTGATTCCAAGGCCAAGGAATGCAATTAAAAGACTGAATTTCAAGTACTTACGCATTTTCAAAGATATATAAATTACTTGAATAATTGGGTTTTCCTAGCATCGCTCGCAGGTTTGAAAGTAAACCAATACAGAACGAATGAAGCAAGCGTTTATTTCCTGTTTTGTATTCGTTACTTAACAAAGAAATGTAAAAGCTATCAAAGATAAGTCCGCGACTCTTTTTTAACTTAAACCCGTATTTCGCGGCTAATGCCGTAATGGTCGCTGGCGTGAAGTGGTAGATGTGTCGTGGAACATCATAAGCCGCCCAATATTCCTCGAAATAATTCGCATCGAAGGAAGCGGGATTAGGCAAGGCTAAAAGCAATTTTCCGTCTTGCGCTAAACGGCTTTTGAAGAACTGAAAGTATTCGTCTAGTTCGTAGACATGTTCTAATACATGCCAAAGTGTAATTACCTGAAATTTCTTTTCTGAGCCGATTTCTTTCAAAGATGGCGCAATGGTTAGGCCTGTTAACTTCGCGGCTCTAGCGGCCGTTTCTGGGTCTAATTCTACACCATTTATATTCCAACCTTTTTCTTTCGCTGCCGCTAAGAAGTGGCCGTTTCCACAGCCGATATCTAGTAATTCTTTGTTTCCTTTTTTTTCTGGCTCAATCCAATTCGTTTTCGACTGCAAGGTGAACTTGCGTACGGCGTGGTACAGCTTGTTTACAATTCCCTCATTCGTATCGCTATGGGAAATGTACGCACTCGCGTGATAATAGGGCCCCGCTTCATTTGCCGCCGGTCGTGGATTTGTGTAGATCAACTGACATGAATTACACGTCACGATGTGGAACAGTTCGTTCGATACCGTATAATCTTTCGCCTTGAATTTCAAAGTGGAATCAGGAGATCCGCAGACCGGGCAGTTTTGAATATTTTCCATTAGCGTCCCATGAATAAAAGTAAGATGGAAACGTCAGAAGCAGACACTCCAGAAATACGACTCGCTTGTCCAATTGTCTGTGGCAAAATCGATTTCAATTTAATGCGTGATTCAGTCGAAAGTGTTTTGATTTTATCGTAGTCAAAATTCGCCGGAATGGATAGGTCTTCCATCGATCGCATTTTGTCAACCATCAAACGTTCTTTCTCAATATAGCTTTCGTACTTCACTAAGATTTCTACTTGTTCGCGTACTTCTTGTGAATAGTTTCTGACGATCGGTTCTACACTCGGGTGTGTCGCGATACGGTCGAATGATAAATCGGAACGACGTAATAAATTCACGATAGGCGCTCCTTCTTTTAAGGTGGCACTTCCCTCCTGCTCGAGCCAGTCGTTTACTTCTGTTGGTTTTACTTTCGTGTTTTTTATCTCTTCGGTCAAAGCCGCGACTTGCGCTTTCTTCTCTTGGAATTTATTCCAGCGTTGTTCGGTCGCCAAACCTAATTGGTATCCTTTCGCAGTCAAACGTTCATCCGCATTGTCTTGTCTAAGCAGCGTTCTAAATTCAGCACGCGACGTGAACATGCGGTACGGCTCGTCCGTTCCTTTGTTAATTAAATCATCGATCAATACACCGATGTAGGCGTCCGAACGAGACAAAGTAAATGGATCTAATTCGTGCGTTTTTAAGTGGGCGTTGATACCAGCCATTAAACCTTGGCAAGCTGCCTCTTCGTAACCGGTGGTTCCGTTGATTTGGCCAGCAAAGAATAAGCCTTTCACGCGCTTCGTTTCTAGCGTAGGCGTCAATTGAGTAGGCGGGAAATAATCGTATTCGATCGCATAACCCGGGCGGAACATCTTTGCTTTTTCAAAACCAGGGATCAAACGAATCGCTTCGAATTGTATGTCTTCTGGTAATGAAGTTGAGAATCCATTCACGTAAATTTCTACCGTACTCCAGCCTTCTGGTTCCACAAAAATTTGGTGAGAATCCTTGTCGGCAAAGCGGTTGATTTTGTCTTCAACCGATGGACAGTAGCGTGGACCTAAACCTTTAATTCGTCCTGCGAACATGGGCGAACGGTCGAAGCCTTTACGCAAGACTTCGTGCACTTTCGTGTTGGTATGCGTGATCCAGCAAGAGCGTTGCTCTGTCAGTGGAGTTTCTGTAAGGTAAGAAAAAGAGCTTGGGTTCTCATCGCCTTTTTGTTCCTCCATCGCAGCGAAGTCTAGGCTTCTACCATCCACACGTGGCGGCGTTCCTGTCTTCATTCTCCCGGATTCGAAACCTAGGTTTACAAGTTGTTCTGTTAGTCCGATGGCCATCGGTTCTGCCATTCTTCCTCCACCAAAATTCTTCTCCCCTATGTGAATCAAGCCATTTAAAAATGTACCATTCGTTAGTACCACAGCGCGTGCTGTGAAGGTCATTCCCATCCGGGTGATGACACCTTTCACTTCGCCCTTTTCTACGATTAATTGTTGAACAGAGTCTTGCCAAAAATCAACATTCAAATTCCCTTCTAATGCATTTCTCCATTCCTCTGCGAAACGCATCCGATCGGACTGACAACGGGGTGACCACATCGCCGGACCTTTGGAGCGATTCAACATTCTAAATTGAATCATCGTCTTGTCTGAAATGATTCCAGACATTCCCCCTAGGGCGTCAATTTCTCTAACGATTTGACCCTTCGCCACGCCACCCATCGCTGGGTTGCATGACATCTGAGCAATCGTCTGCATATTCATCGTGACCAACAAAACACGTGAGCCCATTTGCGCTGCTGCATAAGCTGCTTCGCATCCGGCGTGTCCCGCCCCCACCACAATTACATCGTATGAATTTAGCATAGCTATGAATGTTTCACGTGAAACATTTTAGTATTGTTTAATGTAAAAATCTTCCTTTTCGGTCATTAACGCTTTGTCCTCTTTCTTCTTGTCTTTATAACCTAGCAAGTGCAATAAGCCATGCACCATAACGCGTTCTAATTCTGTTTCAGATGTTCCTAATTTCTCTCCATTTTCTTTCACCCGATCGATGGAAATAAAGATATCTCCTTCAATTTTTTTAGGGTCTTCCGAGTTGTCAAAAGTCACGATATCCGTTAGCGTATCGTGATTCAAGTACTCCTGATTAATCTGTAACAGATACTCATCTGAACAAAAAACATAGCTTAATTCCAGGATCTTTTTCCCTTCTTGTTTCGCCACCTCGTTTAACCAGGCTTTGTGTTTTAACTTCTCTTTTAAGGAGAATGTTATGTCTTCTGTGCAAAATTGAATCATGTGCGCGCTATTAAACCGCGAATTTACGAAAAAGCATCCTCGAAATGCTCTATTTTGAAGGCTTGCGGATAAAAATTCACTGAAATGCTGTCAAAACGGACTTCTTGGCGCCATTTGTGCTGGTATTGATACGCGCAAGCAGCACGACTGATCAGTCTAATTTTGTTCTGTGTGATTTTCTGTTCGGGATGTCCGTGGGTGTTTCTTCTCAGGGATTTCACTTCTATGAAGATTAATAGGTTTCCCTTTTTTGCAACGATGTCAATCTCTGCTCGCTTATAGCGGTAGTTTCTTGCCTCTATAGTATAGGCGTTTTTTAGTAGGTAGTCCACGCTAATCTGTTCACCTAATTTTCCTTGTGTTATATGTTTTGCCATTATTGTATCTTTGTTTTTCTAAAGGTAGCTCTGTGTTTAGGCCGGCGCTATCAGCCTCTTGATAAAGAATGAAGCAGAATAAAGAAGTCCAATTTGTTGATTTAAAACTGATAGAATATAAGGAAGCTTGGGATCTCCAGGAGACTTTGTTAAATCGCATAGCGACGGTCAAGTTGGATAACAGAGGACTTGATGAAGACCAAAAGGGGATTACGAATAATTACCTTTTATTTTGCCAACACCCCCACGTTTATACCTTAGGTAAAAGCGGTGACGAGTCACATTTGTTGCTGCAAGAATCGTTCTTATCTACAATAGGCGCGACCTATTTTAAGACGAATAGGGGTGGCGATATTACCTATCATGGACCGGGTCAATTAGTAGGATATCCTATTTTGGATTTAGAGAATTTCTATACAGATATTCACTTATATCTTCGGATGTTAGAAGAAGCGATTATTAAAACCTGTGAGGGTTTTGGATTAGTTGCTGGACGGATTGAGGGCTTAACTGGTGTGTGGATTGATCCCTCGGAAGAAGGCGCGCGCAAGATTTGTGCGATGGGTGTGAAGGCGTCACGCTGGATTAGTATGCATGGTTTTGCTTTGAACGTAAATACGGATTTAAGCTATTTCTCGCACATTGTGCCTTGTGGCATTGCAACGCTAGGGGTTACTTCGTTGCAGCAAGAATTAGGCAAGGAAATGGATATGGAGGCCGTTTCGGATATTGTAAAAAGGCATTTGAATGACCTATTTAAAATGGAATTAGTGAATGTTTCACGTGAAACATTGAAAGCATAAGATTTACGCGTTCCACGTGGAACAATAAGTATGGATACGTTAAAGAACTTCAAGAATACGCTTTTCATTGACATCGAAACTTCGTCAGGAGTATCCGATTTTGCCCTACTTTCGGATAAGATGAAAGAATTTTGGCTAAAAAAGGCGAAGAATTTGGTAAATCCTGCCAATATTAGCCTGGAGGAGATGTATTTCGAAAAGGCGCCATTGTATGCAGAGTTTGGTAAGATCATAGTGGTGGGAATGGGCTTTTTGTTCGTTAACAAAGAGGGCGAGATGTCTTTAAAAGTGAAGACGATTGCCCATGCGGATGAAAAAACGCTTCTCACGGAGTTCATATCTTTCGTAAATAAGACCTATAAGTCGAGAGAATTAACGCTGGTGGCGCATAATGGTAAGGAGTTTGACTTCCCGTATCTGTGCAGACGTATGTTAATTAATGGATTAGAGATTCCGAAATCACTGCAATTGCAAGGTAAAAAACCGTGGGAAATTATCCACCAGGATACGATGGAGATGTGGAAATTTGGCGATAGAAGATCCTATACTTCGCTGGAATTGTTAGCGGAATTGATGGGTATTTCAGGGGCCAAAGCAGACCTATCTGGAGACCAGGTGAACCGTGTTTTCTACAAGGAAAATGGATTAGCTAGGATCAATGAGTATTGCCTAGAAGATGTAATCGTAGTGGCGCAACTCTATCTGCGTTTTCACTTTTTAGATTTAGTTGCGCCAGAAAATATTGTCAAATTATAGGGCTCACTACAGGGTTCATCATAGGGCTTTGGCCGGGTTGCCGAATACGCGTTTCGAGGCTGCCACATTCTCAATTACCACACTCCCCGCTCCCACTGTAGCACTTTTTCCTACCTTCACGCTTCCCACAATTGTAGAGTGAATTCCTACGTAGGCGTTGTTCTCAATGATGGCTTCTTTACCTATTACAGAACCTGCTCCAATGGAAGCAAAATCAGCAATCTGCGCACCTGTTTCTACGATAGCGCCAGAGCCAATGATAACGTGATCGCCTAATTTTGTTTCAGGTAAAATTTGGGCTCCGCTACCGATGAAAACACCGTAAGCAAGGCTTTTCACATCTGCGATATTAGCAGTAGGGTGTATAGCATTTACAGGTTTTACTTCGCGCTCTTCTAAGATCAATTCGATCATTTTCTTGCGCTCGGTAGGGTTTTCTAATGCCACAAATACGCCGCAGTTTTTACCAATTAATTTGAAATAAGACTCATCGTCTGCTGTTCCTAAAACGGGAATTTCGCCAATGCTGGTGTCCTTTTTCTTAGGATCATCATCTAAGAATCCGTAGATAACGACATCGTTTTTTTGGAAAATGTGTGCAGCTTCTAAGCCAAAAGGATTTACGCCAATGATAATTACAGGTAATGAAGTCATTTAGGATTGTATTTTATGCGTGTAATCTGATAGTTTAAAGCTGGGTTTTCCGTCTTTTAATAAGACTAATTCGGTGTAATTCTCGCCTAATTTAATGCTTGAATCAGGGGACAAATGTAAGTCTTTCCCGTCGATTTCTGTTAATCCATAAAATGGAGACATATCTCCGATGTTCTCTACCACCCACGAATAGTGAATATTTCCGTCGGTCATCGGGGTTTCTACGAGGTTAAATAATACGTCTGCGCGAACGCTTGCACTTAGAGGTGCATCGGTTATTTTGATGTCTACAATCGCGCGTTCGTTCGTAGGTAAGGCTTCGTATGCTGCGATGGATTCTGTTGCATAGCTTCCATCTGCAATCGCACAGAACGCATCGAGTAATAGACAGGCGTTTAATTTGCGCAGGGATTGCTTTTCTAGGTCCCATCCTGCTCCACCGGATTCTAATAATACCAAACCGTATCCGCGAGAAGAGAAGGTATCACCAAAGGCGCGGGATTCAAATTCGTCTGTCCATTTCGCTATTTTACCCGGGATAATGGGTTGGATTTGGTGCAGCATTCGCTGGCAGATTTGGCCAGCGCGCATACGGGATTGAGTCCAAGTTCCTGAGTCGTCCCCTGTGGTGGCTAGGAAGGCGATATGGGTTTGTTCGGGGCTATTGCCTACGGAATATAACCGATTTTGATCATGTAAATTGAAGGCAAATGCAGGCTTGATTTCGTCTGCCCAAGCCGATAAAAGGCGAGCCTCTACAGAGTTTTGCTTCGTCGCATCGCGGTTCATATCGATGCCAAGAGCGGTTTCGCGTTGCCATCTTTCGGCACCGTCTGCGTTCAGACGCGGAATGATGCGTAAAGTAATATTCTGATGCAATTTTTGCTTTAATTCAGCTGAAAGATCCGACGATGTGGATAATAAACGAAAAATATCAGCCAAAGCCATGGTGGCTGTCGCTTCGTCTCCGTGCATTTGGGACCAAGCAATCACTTGGATGGGACCTTCGCCATAGCGAAATTCGTGAATAGGTCTGCCCTCTTCGGTTTTTCCTAGCTCTCTTACGGCAAAATGAGACGACCATTCAGTGATTAATTCCTGCCAAAGAGCTGCCGAAAAGCGGCGTTTTGTAAGACGGTTTTCGCGGAAGGTGTCGTATTGTTCGAAGACTTTATTAAACATCAGTAAATTGGTTTAGGCAAATAATCTGCCCAGGTTTGAGACGCAAAGATTCCTTTTTTTCCTGAACCGAACAAGACGATTAAGGTAATGACTAGATAACATACCCAGGCGGATGGACCGAAAAGTTCCACGCCTAGGAAGGTGGCGGCAAGCGGAGTTTTGGCAAGACCTCCATACAAACTGACGAAGCCGATGGCTGCCGATAATCCTACAGGTAATGCAAACCAAGAGGCAAAACCAGACGACGCATGTGACCCGATCAAAAACAAGGGCGTCGCTTCTCCCCCTTTAAAACCGAGACCCAAACTCAAGTTTGTCGCGAGCAATTTCCAAAGTGCGAAGTCTGTCGCTACCGACGTAAATGGTCGAAGCAAAAATTCCGAACCAAGTCCGATCGTTTCGTGAAACACCGGGATGCTTAGTACGCCGAATAAAATTAAGCCCGCGAGAATCCCTTTTAGAGGACCTTGTACGGGTGATTTGTCGAACGCAGAAATTATAATCGATTCTGAGCGCTTATAGAGAAAGGCAATTAGGGCTAAAAATAGGCCTAAGAGCGCTAATTTCGCACAAAATGTAGCTGAAAAGGCAGGTAAAAAAATGGCCGGGTAAGAAAGATGTTTTGTGCCGTACACGTGGAGACTGACATAATTCGCGAAAAAGGCAGCGAAAAGACAGGCGGGGAGGTGTCGGAAATTAATTTTGCCCACCTCGCCTACTTCGAGTGCAAAGAATGCTCCGGCCAGCGGTGTCCCGAAAACGGAGGCGAAACCAGCGGCCATGCCTGCTTTAGAGAAAATTTCAGAAGAGGATATTTTCTCACCCAGCACTCGACCCATAGTCACCGCCGTTCCCTCACGACCGACCGAGGCGCCTGCCAAATGACTGAGCCAAGTAGCGGGGATGATGAGGTAGGCTGGGAAAGGGAAGCTTTGGAAAATTAATCCTAACAGAGGTAAGGCGTATAAATAGGATCCGTTGTGCTGAATCCAGTCGAGGCCGGCTAAAAATAGCGAAGAAAGGCTCCCTGTGGCAAAGGAGAGTGCGACCAATAGGCCTAGATTCGTCAGAAATGCCTTAATTTGAGCCAAAACAATCGTATTTATGTTTCAAAGGTAAGAATTATATTTTCCCTACCTTTGTAAATCTAACACAATGCCGAATCCAATGGATGAATTTTTAAGTTTGGGGTTAAATCCACAGCTACAACGCGCTTGCACAGCGGTGGGTTATACAAAACCAACGCCCATTCAGGAGAAGGCGATTCCGTTGTTATTGCAAGGCCATGATTTGCTAGGAATTGCGCAAACGGGGACCGGAAAGACGGCCGCTTATGCCTTACCTATTTTGATGCGCTGCAAATATGCGCAGGGAAAGAATCCGCGCGCCTTGATTTTAGCGCCTACCCGCGAACTTGTGATGCAAATTCATACCGTGATGATTGGATTAGCGCAGTTTACGGACTTGCGTATTTTGGCATTATACGGAGGATTAGGGCCAAAACCGCAGATTCAAGCCCTCGAGGAAGGCGTCGATATCCTCGTTTCTACACCGGGTCGATTCTTAGAATTGTACCGCAAGGATGTGATCGTGGTGAAGGAATTGAAATTCTTGATTTTAGACGAAGCAGATAAGATGATGGATATGGGCTTTATGCCGCAGATTCGTCAGATTTTAGAGAAAATACCGTACAAGAAACGTATGAACGGGCTGTTTTCTGCTACTTTCCCAGAGAAGGTGGAGAACTTGTCTCATGAGTTTTTGGAGTTTCCGATGAAGATCGAAATCACCCCGCAGGCTACGCCAGCGAGCCAGGTGACGCAATCGGTCTACGAGGCGCCTAACTTATTAACGAAGCTACACGCCCTTGCTTATTTTATGCAAAACCCTGATTTTCATCGGGTTATGGTATTCTGTCGTTCGAAAGATGCGGTGAATGACGTGGAGAAATGGTTATTGAAATCATTACCGAAAGACCAAGTTCGCGTTATCCACTCAAACAAGGGCCAAAACACGCGTATCAACGCAATGGCGCAATTCCGCGAAGGAAATGTGCGCGTTTTAGTCACCACGGATGTGGCTGCACGCGGGATCGATATCCCGAAAGTTTCCCACGTGATTAACTTCGATGTGCCCTTGATTTACGAGGATTATGTCCACCGAATCGGCCGTACGGGTCGTGCGGAGGAAATAGGGGAGTCGATTACCTTTATTACTTTGGCAGAAAGCTACCACTGGTCAAAGATCGAGGAAATCATTCAGCAGAAGATCGAAATCGAACAGCTGCCGGAAGGAATTAAGATCGAAGAAACGCCGTTTTTAGAGCAACAAGATATGTTACGTGCGGTCGATGACCAGCGCAAACGCGAGGATCCGGACTTTAAGGGTGCGTTCCACGATAAAAAATGGGTGATTAAGGCCAAAGCGGCAGGGAAGAAAGTGCCTCAGAAAAAGGCGGTTACCAAAGCTGGACCCAAAGGCGGCGCCGTTCAGGGGCCCAAGCCAATCGTCCGCAATAATCGCCCAGGTAAGAATGCAAAATTCCGTCCCGGCGCAGGGTCAAGTAAAAAGAAACGTTAGTTTTGTGATTATGAAGAGAGTTCTGTTATTGTGTTTGATTTCGTTCATGGGGTATTCTCAGACGAAAAAAGAGGTGGCGGCGGCGGCGCCGCAGGCGCCGGCTACTCCGGTTCGCGCAGCAAAATATGAGGTTTTGTATGGTTCAAAACCACTTTCGAAAGCCGATCAAAAGGAATTAAATGAGTTCGTGGCGAGCTGCGATGCCTCTTTTGGCTCGAGAGCGGAAGCCGTAACTTTCTTTGCAGAACGCGCTTGGGAATATGTGGCTTCGGCACGCCTGGATACAGCGACTTATCGCTTTAATTTAATTAGCGCACTTGACCCGAATAGCGTGGATGCATTTTGGGGATTAGGTGTTATTTCCTACCAAAGAGGAGACAATGATTTAGCTATTCGCCTGTTAAACAAGGGTTTAGAGTTAGATTCTACACAGTCAATGATGCGCGTGGACTATGCGATCGTGAAGTTAGATTGCTATCAGAAGGGAATCGATTGCGGAACATTGGACGAAGTTGAAACAGAATTAAAGCATGCCTTGGCGCAGGATCCGAAGAACGCGAATGCGTGGATGAAGCGTTGCCAGGTGGCGTATTACAAAGAGAATTACGAGTTAGCGTGGACCTATTTCCACGAAGCTCGCATGGCTGATATTTTGCAATTGGACTTGAATTTTGGTTCGCTGTTAGCTGCCAAAATGCCTGATCCGAAAGGCATATTTAAATAGTGTAGCGATGGGTATTCGTTCCTTTTTTGCCAAACCTCTAGCGGCCCGTGTCGTTAAAAAGTATCGCTTGAGCCAGGAGCAGGCCTTTGAGCGCCAAGACTTTTGGTTGAAGCAAATGGTGGCGAAAGCGGAGAAAACGCTTTTTGGGCGCGGTCACTCGTTCTCCAAAATCAAGAACTACCTCGACTTCCGCTCTAACGTACCCATCTTCGAATACGAAGACATCAAACCCTATATCGACGAAGTGGTGGCGGGCAAGGAAGATATTCTTTGGCCTGGAAAACCAGCCTATTTTGCCAAAACCTCCGGCACCACCTCCGGCGTCAAATACATTCCCATCTCATCGGATTCGATGCCTTTTCACATCACCGCCGCGCGGGATGCCTTGTTGCATTATGTATTTTATAGTGGAAATGCTTCGTTTTTAGACCGGAAATTGATCTTTTTAAGTGGCTCTCCGGAGATGAATGAGACCAATGGCGTACCTACGGGTCGTCTTTCAGGAATCGTGAACCACCATGTGCCGGGCTATTTACGCGGTAATCAAATGCCATCGTATGAGACTAATTGCATCGAAGACTGGGAGCAAAAGCTCGAGGCGATTGTGCAAGAAACGATCTCGAAGCGGATGGGATTGATTTCCGGGATTCCGCCTTGGGTGCAGATGTATTTCGATCGTTTAGAGGAGTTATCTGGCCAAAAAATAGGCGACCTCTTCCCCGATTTTCAGGTCTTCGTGACCGGCGGTGTGAACTTCGAGCCATACCGGGAGAAACTACTGGCCTCGATAGGCCGAGAAATTGACGTGGTGGAGACATATCCCGCTTCGGAGGGGTTCATTGCGTTTGATGACTCTTCGGGCGAACCAGGGCTTTTATTGAACGTAGACGGCGGGATTTTCTTTGAGTTTGTTCCTACGGATACCTATTTCGGCGCGAACCCTGTTCGTTTAAGCCTCACAGAGGTGTCATTAGACGTTAATTACGCGCTTTTGTTGACAACGAATGCCGGCCTTTGGTCCTATTCCATTGGTGATACCGTGAAGTTCGTTTCTTTGAATCCGTACCGCATTGTGGTGACGGGTCGGATTAAGCACTTTATTTCGGCTTTTGGTGAGCACGTGATCGCTGAAGAAGTCGAGAAAGCACTGGCTGCTGCACTTTTAGCTTGTCCTGAAGCGCGAGTCGTTGAGTTTACTGTCGCACCGCAGGTTTCTCCTGCGAGTGGTTTGCCATACCATGAGTGGCTTATCGAGTTTTCATCGCCGCCGCCGTCTTTATCTACATTTCAGGTGGCTTTAGACGCGTCCATGTGCGCGCAAAATATCTATTATCGCGACTTGATTACCGGGTCCATCTTGCGCCCTTTAGTGCTTACTTCGCTTCCCGCAGGTGCTTTTATTTCTTATATGAAGTCTCAGGGTAAATTAGGGGGCCAAAACAAAGTTCCCCGCCTCTCGAATGACCGGGTGCTGGCGGAAGGGTTGTTAGCGGTTTAGTCGCGGCGGAGCCGCTTAGTCGGATCGGCGCTTTGCGCCTTAGTCACGGCGAGGCCGTTTAGTCGCCTACGGCTTAGTCATCGCTTCGCGATTTAGTCGAGTAGGCCAATAGAGCGCCTAATGGTACTATTGTGTGAAATAAACGTCGAGGTACTCAGAGGGCTTTTCAGGTATTGACATTTTCTGTCAATATGCTTCCCATTATTTTTGGCATAAAAAAAGCCTGAAGATTCAGGCTTTTTCAATTCGAATATTAATTAGGCGCTTAGCCTACAATTACATCTTTTTTCATTTTGTGTTTGTTTAAAACTGGGATAAAGGTAGGAGGAAAAATGGATTAATGGTGATTGTGAATGATTTATTTTACGGTTAAACAATTGCCGGATTTAAACCAAAATATTGCCTATTTCATAAGCAAACTCAGGAGAGATGTCGTAATCCCAATGCTTTCCTGAATCGTCCTTGGGCGATAAAATGATTTTCTCCCATTTTAGTTCTCCCATTTCACCAATGAGCGCTTTTTCAAAGATTGAATGGTCTTTTAATTGATCAATTCCTTCTAAATGCTGGTGATTTAAAAGCAGCGGTAGCACTTCAATTCGCTTTAGTTCTCCCGTATTGAAAAGGCAATCAACATAATAGGGAGCAATTTCGATGATTTTATCTATGCGTATCATTATTGAAGTGGTTTAATACTGTGAAAACTCTTGCTATCCCACATCGTGATTAATTCAAATGTATGAATTTCTGCCCATGCTTGTACTAGCTTGAGTTTATTCTTTGGCAAATTTCCAGTTAGAATGGAGCCGTCTAGAATTTTGATATTGGCCTCGAATTCTGCAAATTTTACTTTGAAGTGCGGAGGTAGATGATCGTTGAAGAACATGTAAATCGTAAGACCGTAGAATCGGCAAATTTCAGGCATTTTATTAGTGGTTATTTTTGCAAACCTCTAACAATTTTTAGCCTAAACCTATCAGGTTATTGATAATCGAAAGTAGGGTATTGACAGAAAGTGTCAATACCTGAAAAGCCCTCTGCGTACCTCGAGCAAAATTTCACATAAAAACACCATTAAAGCACGCTAGGGCACATTTGGGCGCGCAACCTGTAACCCTGCAAAGTATTTTCGGAGGGTGGTGGGGCTGATTTTTTTAGCGACGATTTCGTCTTTGCGGTTTAAGAGATAAAAGGTAGGATTTGAGAAGGCATCGTAGGTGCTGCGCAAGGGGGAATTAGCGGGTAAGTCTACGTGTAGGACGTTCGTGTTTACGTGGTAGCGCGAAATGAAATCGAGCCAAACCGCGCGGGAAACGCCGGGTTCGTTGCAGACCGCGAAGCGGCCTATTTTTAGGTTCATGATGCGGGAGATGACGGAGGTGGTGGAGTCGATTTCGGGGACCTCTTTTTGGCAATGATCACAGGTGGGTGCATAGAACATTAACAGGGTGTAATCGTTCTCTGATGCGAATTTGTGGAGGTCCTGTGTGACGCCGGCGGTGTCTTTTAGTACGATGTTTGCGGCGACTGCGTTCGATTTTAAGGCGCTCAATTTATCGGCTTCTTCTTGAAAGGCTTTTTTCTGCGCGGCGGTAAACGCGCCACACGCATTCCCTACCCCGTATTTGGTTAAAAACCAGGCATAACCCTCCGTGTTTCCCACGATGTTTCGGTTCTTCATCACGCTGGAGAAATAGTCGAAAACGAAGGGATAGGATTTAGCGCCGCAGTCGATTTTGGACATGGCTTTTTCTACACCGACCCGAATAGAATCAGCCTGAAGAGGGAAATAGGAGAGGTATTCGACTAATAAAGAGCGGAAAACGGGGGTGAACAATAACTTGCCATCGCTAAAAGGGATGCGAGAAAAGAACTTAGAACGAGCCGCGTAATCCGTACGGCTAGGAACGGATTCGTCCAGCGAATTCAGCGATTTGAAATAGAGCGCAAGCGTAGAAGAGGGCGGAAGCGTAGCAAGTGCTTTCTTGCGGAAAGAAACTAAGGCAGCGGTTTTGGACTGGAAAAAGGCCGCTTTCTCTGCGAACTTGAACTTGCGGCCGCGGGCAATTTCTACCTGGTAAAGGGAGTCGATGACGGAGAAGGATTTTTCGAGTCTTTGGTAGTTTAAAAAGACTTCGTTTTTCGGGTCTGAGGAGTGTGCTGAGGCTAAATAGGCCGGGCCCGAAAAAGTCAAAGCGAATTTATCATTGTTCTCGATATTGAAGTAGATACGTTCCTTAGAGGGGGCGAATTGAAGGTAATAAATGCCGCCTTTGATGGGGGTTTTAGATGATAAGAGCGAGCCCCTTAGCGTATCTTTGGCCAAATAATTCTTCTCATCAAACAAGGTCCCGCGGAAATAAACGGGTTCTTTCGTGCGGGAGACAGTGATTTTAAACTGCGCCTGGGTAAAAAGTGGGATAAAAAGTAAAAGGGCAAAGAACCGGTTCATAAGGGCAAATATAAAACGAAATTATGCTTAATTTACAATCGAAAACAAAACACAACCTTGCTTACCGTCGTCGAACTATTCTATGATTTCGTGATTTCCACATTGGTGGGGTTATTCGGGCTACACCTCATTACGAAGAAGGGCATCTTAGCATCGAAGTTTTTAGGTGTGTTTTTCCTGGTCTTTTGCTATCGCATTTTTATCGCCTATTTTGTTACTGACGGACGATTAGTTTTACACCCTGGTTTTATTCATGCCTATTCGCCGTTTCATTTTTTAGCCCCAGTCATATCTTTTTTGTTTGTCTATTTCATGCTCTATCCCCAGCGGAAAATGGTATGGTGGCATGGACTTTTATTTGTGCCTTCTGTTTTGCACCTGGTGGAATTACTTCCGTTTTTTCTGGGGCCAATGGAGATTAAGGTGAAAGAAGTAGGGCTCATCATGAAGTACCATTCGCTGATTAAATATCCGAGCGAGGTCAGTTATTTTTCTCCTCAAACCTTAGCTACCTTAAAGGTGAGTAATACGTTGCTGGGGGCGGTTGTAAGTTTTGTTTTGGTCCTCATTTTCATCCGTAAAAATAGTTACAAAAGGAGTTTCGTCTTGAATTGGTTGCTTGCCTACACGAGTTTAAGTTTGCTTTCCATTGTATTCATTATCGCCTATGTGATGGGCATAATCGGGTTTAATAATCTCCAATTCTCCTATGCTGATTTGCTCATGAATTTAGCGGCATTTCTGAATTTAGGCGTTGTACTTTATCGTCCTGCTTTACTTGATGCATCCACCTTTCAAAGTCTAGTTAGTCGTTTGCAGCCAGAGCAGCGCCAAGCAGAGCCTGAAGAGGATGCGGAGAAACTAAAAAGGTACGAGGCTAGTGCCCAGCGTCTTGAGGAGTATTTTTTGACGCAGAAACCCTTTCTGCAGGGCGACGCCAGTTTAGAGACAACGGCAAAAATGATAGGGATTTCAGCCAGAAAACTATCACGGATCACTCAATATATCTACGAATTAAACTATCCAGATTTTGTCAATTCGTGGCGAATAAATTACATCGTAGAGCAGCGGAAGATACACGAGTCATGGCGTGCGATGTCTCAGGACTTGATGGCGGAACAAGCCGGATTCGGGTCAAGGCAAGGACTTCATAATGCGATAAATAAGCTTCATAATATCTCTCCGGCCGCTTTTTTCGCTCAGAAAGACGAAGAATAAATTTTGTCCAATTTTTGTAATTAACACAATCTGTTACAAAGCTACTTGTCCAATTTTTGTTATTTAGCTTATCATTCAATTGTTCTAAATGTCAAACGTCGGATCTGTGTACTTATTCTCTCTGGTGAGCTCGCTTTGCTTGCTCTTCGGTCTGAATTTTTTGTTCAGGAAAGGCAATCTGGTTGTTGCTAAAATCTTAGCTGCCCAGTTTTTAATCCTTGCCTATTTAGTGGTAGCGGCCTATTATTTAATGCCTGAAGTTATTGTGGAAACCCCCTACTTCTATCGGACCTCCGCTCCGCTATTTTACCTTTTGCCGCCTTTGAATTTTATGTTCTTGTGGTATCTACTACATCCCCGTGCAAAATTCCAGTGGATACATTTGATCTTTTTTTTACCATTCCTACTACAACTCATTGAGAATACTCCTTACTATTTGAGCTCGAAAGAAGTTAAAATAGAAGAGGTGAAATGGATGCTTGCTCAAGGAGATTATTTCGCCTATAATCCTCGGTTTTTGTGGTTCGATCCTTACTACCACGTGTATGCGAAATTTGCCATGTACCTGGTATTCTATGGTGCCATGGTCTATTTCTATTTCCGATTTAGACTGGATAAACAGAATAAGATTTTATTCCAAAAGGGAATATTTCACTTCTGGATCATTGGGATTTTGCTCTTTCGTTTCTGTACCATTTTTTATTTATGGTATCTTTTCATCTATACAGACGCAGGGAAATCATCTTTTATCACGACGGATTATCTTTTAATCGCAGAGTTTGTCTTCCATTTATTTTACCTGGCCATTAACCCCAAACTATTAGATGTCAAGATTCTCGCCGAGAATTTACGCGGTCCTGAGAAAGAAGAAATCGTTCTCAGTGACGAAGAGGAAGCGAGATTAAGTGCTTTAGCAGCAAAAGTGGATGAGTACTTTAAAACCACGGAGGTGTTCTTGAATTCGCAGTTGACTGCGGAATTACTGGGTTCTCTTACAGGTCACCCACACCGCTTGATAGGGCAGGCGATCAAAAACACACACGGTATTTCTTTCCGGGATTATTTGAACAATTACCGGATTGCGTACATTGAAGAGAAGTTAAGCGACCCGGCTTATTTGGCCAAATCCTCTATTGAAACAATCGCAGAAGCGTCCGGTTTTGGATCTCGCCAAAGCTTCTACACGGCCTTCAAGAAAGCCAAAGGCTGCACCCCTAAGGAGTATTTCAACTCGAGAATAGGTTAGATTATTCGTCCAAATTCTGTCAAAGACACTTTTTTTGACAAATCCCCCCATCCTGATTGATTTTATTTGTTTGCCTAGTTGTGTTTTTTCCACTTTGGCAGACTGATATATGAAATTACGTTTACCGATTCGCATTGTTCTAATTGTTCTATTTCAGCTGGCTTCTTTGTTTGCTTTTGCGCAGACTCCTTGCGTAGCTCCCTACAATCCAACACCTGCCTCTAGCTGGGGAATGGTACAGAAGTTTCAATCAAGTGCTGTGATTTGGAATGGTGGAACACCTACCGCTGCGGATTTAAATGGAGATGGTATTTCTGAATTATTAGCGCCTGCTAATGACTATACCGGTTATTATGTTTACAAGGGTGATGGATCAAATAAAACAACTGCAACAAAGGATTTTGTTATAACGACCTCAAGTGTAAGATCAGTTCAGCCTGCTATTGCGAATATCATAGGAAGTGCATCTTCTGCTCCAGAAGTTGTGATGGTTAATACTTCAGGCTTTCTGTATATTTTTGCTAGCACCGGAGGAACAGAATCTAATTATTTATACAAATCAACTACGGCTTCACAATACAACACGGATGTTACTCCTTATATCGTAGATATTGATCAGGACGGTACTGCAGAAATTGTATTGGGCAGTGATGTATTTGGCATTGTTGGCAATGCTTTGGTTAAGCGTGTTGCAGGACCCGCTTTAGGATATGTTGGTCAAACTGCGGGTAGTACTGGAACTCCCATTGATGTAATAGTTGCAGACATTATTTCAACTAACCCTGGTAAAGAATTAATATATGGCTCTAGAGTATATGGCGTTAATGTATCTACAGGTGTAACTACCATTTTAAAAGACCTCAGTACGATCGTTGGCGCAAGTTTGATTGCAGTAAATGACAACGGACCCACCGCTGTTGCGGACATGAATGGTGATGGTAAATTAGATATTGTGTATAATGGATCCGCGTTTGTGGTTATGTGGGATCCTAATGGAACGACTGCTGCAAATACACTTTTGTTTAGAAGAATACCGCCAAGTTTCAATTATGGTACTAGAGGATTACCATTAATTGCCAATGTTTATAACGATAAAACTACAGGAGGCAAATCAACGGATCTGCCAGAAGCGGTAATTATAAATTCAGTTAGTGGATCAGCTGGTATTGTTACTGCCTATAATCTAAATTATAATACGACTGCAGGAACTGCAACTCAACATATCTGGTCTTTGGCAACAAACGATATGTCAGGGTGCACTGGTATTACCGCTTTTGACTTTGATGGTAATGGTTTGCGTGAAATTGTATACCGTGATCAGTCCACTCTACGTATTATCAATGGTAACCGAACCACCCCCGTTGATTATGCTACCGAAGCGGTGTCTTCTAGCACGTGGGGAGAATATCCAATTGTTGCGGATTTAAATAATGATGGACAAGCAGAAATTGCTGTTACAGGCAATAATATGTTACAAGTTTTTGGTAGCGACCCTGCCACATTTGCTTGGAAAGCGGCGCCTAATTATTGGAACCAACGTAACTACCGTATTGTCAATATTAATAGCAATTTAACGGTTCCTTCGACTGAAATTAATGCTGCTAGTTCTATTGCTTATAACAATAACGAAGCGCAATTACAATTAGCTGATGCAGTGGGGAATGGAGTTCCTAGTGGCTATACGTATACGGCTGACGCACAAATTACCATTAATACGGTTACCACTAATTGTCCAACCATCACTATTGCTGCTACAATTAGCAACACAGGATCTTATTTACTACCTGCCGGTACTTTTGTAGCTATTTATGATGCTAATCCTACAGCCGGCGCCGCTAATCTAATAGGGACTTTTCAAACTACGGCCACCATTGCAGCTGGAGCATCAATGAATGTAACTATGACGGCTAATTTAGTTGGGGCTTCTTCGGTTATTCATGCAGTAGTAAATGATAGAGGTACAACCGCGAGACCATTTAATTTAAGCGCTTGGACCACTAACACTGGTTTGAGTGAGTGCAGTTACACAAATAATATAGATTCCAAAACATTTACTTGTACTGATACGGATAGCGATGGAGTTTCTGATTATGTTGATATTGACGATGATAATGATGGGGTACTGGATGTTACCGAACAATATTGTACGACTGTTGGGGCATCAACAAATTATTATGGACCCACTTATTGGAAGTCAATTGCTTGGACGGGCGGAGCCTATTTAGCACAATATTCTTATGCTACTCCTGATATTTATATAGATGGTGTTTTAAATAATGGAGTTGAAGTATTTAGACCTGGTACAGTTGACAATCCGATAGATGGCGATGATTTTACAGCAACACCTATTATTTATACTTTGGTAACTCAAAATCCGCTGCATGCAGATGGTTTCTCTATCGTGAATGATTATGGAGCCGCAGGGGATAATATTTTAAAAGCCGACATAAAATTATATACTGGTTCAGTAGCAAATCCTACTTTGATGGGAATAGAAACGATTGATAATATGCAAGACGTTTCCTCTACTATCCGTTATCCATTTACCAAAGGCTATAATAATATCACCTCCATCAAAATACTTGTATATAAAACACTGCCAGCAGGTACGCAAGCTGCTAATGGTATGCAAATGGGGGAACTAGGACTTTATTCAAATGCCGGAACTTTTTGCGCTGATATAGATACGGATAACGATGGAACACCTAACCGTTTAGACCTTGATTCAGATGGGGATGGTTGTAGTGATGCTTTAGAATCTGGAGCCACAACTATTACAACCCCTAATTATGCATTTACAGGTACAATAGGTACCAATGGTTTGGATAATAGCTTAGAAACAGTTGCTGATAATGGAGTGATTAATTATGTGTCTTCCTATCCATTTGCGATTGCAGGTAATTACGCTGCTTGTAATGATACGGATGGAGACGGCGTTAACGATGTTGTGGATATTGATGATGATAATGATGGAATTTTAGATGCGATGGAGTCTCCTGCTTGTTTCTTTCAAGAATCTGAATGGAATACGTCAGACAGGTCGAATTATGTTAAGGTAACATCAGATTTAACGACTACTACGACTACATTATCATCGCAATTATTAACGGATTATAACGCTACTACATCGAGTATTTTTACTACTGCAACGGCCCAATCTCAAATAGGTAAAGCCATTTTTACAGTAAACTTTAATACCCCAGTAAAAGTAGATGCTTGGTACATTGTAAAAACGAGTGCAACACAAATTTTTGCTACTACTGCAAGTAGTTTAATGGTACAGGGGTCAAATAATAATACCTCTTGGACTAATTTATTAACAGCACCTATCGCCTCTCCGGCTAACGCAACGAATACAACGGTTTACGGCGGAATAGATTTAGCGAACTCGAACAAGTTTACCATAAACACAAATGCGGGCTATTATAAATATTACCGCATTTATGGCGTAGGAACTACGGCAGCCAATATCTTAGGAGGTGCGGCAGCCGAATTCTATTTTGACTTCAATGCGAATAGTTATAATGCTTCACAATATCCCAAGCCCACTTGCATAAGTGACACGGATGGAGACGGTATTCGAAATCATGTAGACCTAGATTCGGATGGGGATGGTTGTCCAGATGCGAAAGAGGCGAGCATACCGGTGGCCTTATTAACCGGCACGATAAAAAATGGAACACCGTCAAATTTAATTTCTACTTCGAATGTCGCAAGTGCTGTGGTTTCCGGAACCTATGGAGCTAATGGCTTTGCAAATTCCATAGAAACGGCAACGGAATCAGGCGTTTATTCTGGAATGTATACCTATGAATTTGTCAGCTCTGCTGCAATGAATGCGTGTTTGGATTCAGACAATGATGGACTGAATGATGTTCTTGATATTGACGATGATAACGATGGTATTTTAGATACCCAAGAACAAGTGTCTTGTTATTCTTATGGAGTCAATATAAATAATGTAAACTTCACTGGAACTTCGATAACCGACAAAACTAGCAACTCCATTACTACGAATAATAATGGCTGGACCACCTCTTATTCTACCGAAAATTTCGCCCTTCCTCTATCTCTTAAATTTAATCGTTTAACGACGGAAGGTACAGTTATGTTTGGTCTAATTCCGGTTGCTAATACGCAAACACCAGCGAACTATAATGATCTTGGTTATAAGTTTAATTTAGCTGCGACTCAAGCATATGGTTATTTCAATGGAGGGGTTTGGAGTTTTAGTCATGGAGCTATAAATGGAAGCGAAGAATACAGTATCGATATTTCTTCAACGGGTTATGTGACGGTAAAAATTAATGGGGTACAAAAACAAGCTTATCAAGGAGCTGTTTCCGCTTATAAGTTAGCGGTATCGGCAGGTTCAGTGGCATCCGAGCTTTCAAACATTCGATTAACGAATAATACCTATGTAGAAAAAACATTTTGTTTAGATCGTGATACAGATAACGATGGTACGCCTAACCGTTTGGATTTAGATTCAGATGCAGATGGATGTAGTGATGCTTTTGAGGCTGGAACTACTACAAATCGTACGGCTAATTATGCTCATACAACCTCCTTTGGAACAAATGGTTTTGCAGATGTATTAGAGACGGCAGTGGATAATGGAATTTACAGTGGGACGTATACTTTTTTAAATGTTATAGATCGATATAATAGATCATGTTTAGATACAGATGGCGATAATGTCAGTGACTTGTTTGATCTTGATGATGATAACGACGGTGTTTTAGATTCAGAAGAATGTTCAGCTCCCTTGTTTGACAACTGGGTTGATTTAGCCAGCTTTAAATCTAAATTAATGAGTTCTGCATTTCACGGAACCTTATTTAGAAGTGCTAAAGGAAATTACTATGTGGCGGGACAGTATGCAAAACCCGATGGAACAGACCAGACAATTCCTACTTTAGTTACACCTGCAAATGGCTATAATTATACGGGAGAAATAATTGATATCGCGGGAGTTGGTTCAAGTAGTACCTATGCGATTGCGACTACAAAAGGTATTTGGGTTTGGGGGTATTTAAATGACAATTTCATTTTACCAGGTACGACAACTGCGGTGGGTGGGTCTCCATTTCAAAAAGTAAAGCTACCGTCTGAAATTGATCCCAAAAACATCAAATCAATTAGCGCGTCGACAAATAATTTCTTAATCTTATTACAAGACGGAACTGTTTACGCTTACGGAATGGCGAATGCCTCTTTAAATGGCGCAGGCTTAACAACAGCTACGAAAGGGTTTACCCAAGTGTTAACAGGTGCCAATTCGCCCCTTACAAATATTGCTCAAATTGAAGCTACTTCTGGTGGTTCAGTAGCAGCTGATATTACAAACAATAAATTATATACCTGGGGGACTAATGTCTACCTTGGAAATGCTTCTGCAGCGTCTACGAAAAATTATGCTACTGAAATGACCAATCCTTTGCCAAATGGAATTAGGATTGCAATGATTGATGGAACTTACAGTACTAGCATGACCTATTTGTTGTTAGGAACAGATAAAAAAGTTTATGCATTGGGATCTGGTTCTGAAGGTATTTTAGGACAGAATAGTACTACTAACTCTACTTCTTGGGTAAATGTGAAAGGTCAAAATGGAGTAGGGGTTCTTCAAAATGTAGAATATTTAAGTGCCCAAAATTCCACAGATCAGTATACCTCAGCTTCCGTTATTTTAAATACGGGAAAACCTTTATCATGGGGATCTGCTGGTGCGCAAAATATGATTGGCCTAGGAAATGTGAGTGCATTAGTGCCTGGAGTGCCTAATGGTATTGTAGACACAGATGTTATTTATGTCATAGAAAATGGGGGCCACCTAACACCAATGTTAAATGATGATGGGGAGATAGGAAATGTGGGTCACAATGTGGCTGGCGCCTTTGCAGATGGGACTTCTTCTAATAGAGCAGTTTATGTGTTTAATCCCTTTGAAAGAGGGACGGATTATTCTGATAATATTGCTGCCTCTTGTAATCCAGACATCGATGGTGATGGGATTCCAAATCGTTTGGATTTAGATACCGATGGTGACGGTTGTCCTGATGCCAAAGAATCAAATGTGAAAGGAACGTTACTCTCAGGAAGTATACAAAACAAGGCGAATGGCGTATTAACTAGTTCAACTGTTAGTAATGCAATCGCTCAAGGGTCTTATGGGACTAATGGTTTTGCAAATAGTTTAGAAACCACCACTGAATCCGGAATTTATTCATTCTCCTATCTGTATAAATATGCGACGAATGCCACCGTAAATGGTTGTACTGATACGGACGGCGACGGCGTTGCGGATGTATTTGATTTAGACGATGACAATGATGGTATTTTGGATACTACTGAACAAACCAATTGCATATCAACCGGAATAGATTTAGGCAAATTAACTTTTACGGGATCTTCGATAACAGCCAATACAAGTAATTCATTAACTACGGATGGTGGCGATGTTTGGAAAACATCTTACTCGTTTCAGAACTTAAAACTACCTATTTCATTAAAGTTCAAACATGCTTCTACGACTGGCTATGAAATGGTGGGCTTACTACCAGCAGCAAATGCGCAAACACCAGTAAGCTGGAATGATGCAGGGTATAAATTTTATCCGCAAACAACCAATACCTATGGTTATTTTACAACATCTTGGGACTTTGGCCCAATTGCCATCTTGCCAACAGATGTATTAAGTATAGATATATCTTCTATAGGATATGTCAAGGCAGCTATAAACGGTGTTGTTCAGAAGGCATTTCAAGGAACGGTTTCAGATTATAAATTAGCAATTAGTTCATATCGAGCGTCTTCTTTGACTGATATTGTTTTAACGGATGCAAAAAATCCGGTAGAATTAAACTGTACTAATATAGATACCGATTTAGATGGGATTCCCAATCACTTAGATTTAGATTCTGATGGCGATGGCTGTCCAGATACGAGAGAGGCTGGAATTACAACCACTTTAATAACAGCTTCAGTAGTAAATAAAGTGGGGGGCGCAACTAGTACCACAAATATTGCAAGTGCTGTTATTTCGGGAACATTTGGCGCTAATGGTTTTGCAAATGGTGTGGAAACTGCCTCTGAGTCTGGCTTATATTCGGGAACCTATACTTACGATTATGTAACGGATGCGACAATGAGTGGTTGTTTAGATACAGATAATGACGGTGTTGTGGATGTTAAGGATTTAGATGATGATAATGATGGAGTCCTTGATACATTAGAGGAAAATTGTAATACCATTACCACAAGCAAAACGGGTCTAATCATTACTAAGCCTTCGACCATTAATTATACCTTTAATGCTAATACAATTGCTAATTTAATTGATGGGGTAGACAATAATGTATATGTGACAAGTACACCAACGGGTACATTAAACAATAGTCCTTGGTTTAATTTTGAATTCCCCACTCCTAAAGCGTTAACCTATTTAGAAATAGGGCATTACCTTAATCAATATTTATTCTCTTTAAGTTCTACCTATAAAATTCAGGGAAGTAGCGATAATACAAATTGGACAGATGTTTCAGAAACTTTGACTTATAACAATGTTGCAACTTCTACCAGCGGGGGATTATCCACTAATAATTCCAATATTGCGAATTTCGCAAGCAATCGGAGGGCATATAAATACTACCGGATTTTTGGTATTTCGGGTGCAGCAGGTGCAGGTTGGGCAACAGAAATTTATTTTAAAGAGGCAAATTGTATCTCAGATATAGATGGAGATGGCATACCTAATCGTTTAGATTTAGATTCTGATGGCGATGGGTGTAGTGACGCTATTGAAGCGGGGAGTTCAACATCTGCAACGAGTACTTCAGTTTATCCAACAGGCACTGATAATAATTTGAACGGATTATTGAATACTTATGAAGGAACAACTGCAGGAACAATAAATTATCCATCCTTTTATACGGAATATGCGCTTACTAATACGTTAAATGCTTGTTCGGATTCGGATAATGATGGGGTTAAAGATATTGTTGATTTAGATGATGATAATGATGGTATTCTTGACATCATAGAATCTCCAGCTTGTTTTACGCCAGTTGCAGAATTTGCGAAACCAATTGCAATTAGTTCAGAATTACTCCAGTACTCAACATATAATATTGATTATGCAATTGATGAAAGTTTAACTACTGCTTCTGCGTTTGCAACTGGTCAAAACTGGGTAGGTAAAGAGGTTTTTAAATTTACAGCTAAGACAAATATTGCTATCACGGGCATGTCTTTTAATTTGACTACTTGGGCACTCTCAAATCCTTCTACCAATACATTTAAATTACAAGGCTCGATTGACAATGTAGTTTGGTCTGATTTATCAGCAGCTGTTGCTTCAACTGCTACTACAGGCGTATTTACAGTTACCAATAGTTTAGCTACTTCATCTAAGTTTAAATATTACCGAATACTAGGTGTAGCAGGAACCTGTTATTATGGAGGAGTGCTTAATGCTTCCTTTAATGTTGTTTCATCTACGGCACCTATGCCAATTGCAGGATGTACAAATGATATCGACGGGGATGGTAAATTAAATCATTTGGATTTAGATTCGGATGGGGATTCTTGCCCTGATGCCATTGAAGAAGGAACAGCAGCATTTGGAACAATCGCTTACAGCGCTACAAGCTTTTTAAATGCAACAACTACGGGGGCAAATGGATTTGCAAATAATTTAGAAACATCGACTGAAAGCGGTATATACAGTGGTACTTATAAATATATCAGAGCTGTATTATCATCTTTAAACGCTTGTTTAGATACTGATGGAGATGGCGTTTCCAATTTAGATGATATTGATGATGATAATGATGGAATAGTAGATCTATCAGAAATGTCATGTACTCCAATTGTAACCAATGCAACATGTCTAGCAGCCCCATTGGCTTATGGAATAACGAGTCATTGTTCTGGGTGGACCGGTTTTGATTATGATCCTTCGCCTGCGGTAAATATCATTTCGAATTTCGATTACATGGGTCTTACAGGTGGCATTCCTTATTTTGATTTCCAAGGGTCTGTCAATAGTAGTGCTACCACTCAACTTTGTGGTAAAATGTATAAGAACTTTACCACCATCCCAGGTGTGACCTATACATTCTCCGTTAACTTGATGAGTAGCTTTGTGGATGCAGAAGGAATTAAACCTTACTTAAAAGGGGTTGATGCAACTTCAGGTTTTGTATTAGGTTCCACTTATCTAAATGGCTCAGGTGTTCGCTCTGTAACTTTTACAGCTATTGGTACTACTACTACAATAACATTAGGATTAGATACACGCACCTCTTTGACTTATGCTGGAGGAAATCAGTTTTGGTACGAAGTTGGCTTCACTATGAATGGTGCAAGTTACCAAAACTGTACCACTCTTGATACAGATAGTGACGGCACTCCTAACTACTTAGATGTTGACTCTGATGGCGATGGTTGTTCAGATGCAGTGGAGGCAGGAACTACCGCTATTTCTACCTCAGGAGTATTACCTACTGCTAAATTTACATCGAGTATCATCCCTTCTCCTTACGGCGCAAATGGGTTTGCGAATGGATTAGAAACGGCAAATGAAAGTGGATTATACATTGGTTCTTACACTTATAATAATGCAACGGATGCAACGGTAAATGCATGTTTGGATACAGATGGGGATGGCGTTCCTAATACAATCGATTTAGATGATGATAATGACGGGATATTGGATACGGATGAACAACAGATTTGTAGAAATTTAGATTTTTCGTCCATTGGAACAACTTCCCAAACAATCAACTTGGGTGGTGGATATACTGTTAGTCAATTAAGTTCTGTTGCAAAAGTTAGTGGATCAGATAATAATGGGAACTTGGCTTTAAGTAATAATACAACCGCAACATTAACATTTAATAAACCGATAAAACTTAGTATCAAACATAGTGATAATGCAACTGTTGCATTTAATACGGGTGATCGTTGGGAAATTAGTTCAGCTGGAGGAACATTTTCAATAAAGGATCCAAATTCTTACGTAACCCTTAATTCAAATTCAGGAGGCGCGATTAATTTTACCCCAAAAGCAACTTCAGATAATAATTCAGAAGATTGGTTAATCACAACTTCAAGCCTAACATCAATCACGTTTAAATTATTAGTAGGAGATCCTTATTCAGATTTAAAAATATTTTTGGCCTGTGGAGTTGATATAGATACCGATAGCGATGGAATCCCAAACCGTCTTGATCTTGACTCTGATGGCGATGGATGTCCGGATGCCAAAGAATCTGGAGTGACAGGAACCTTGACATCTGGCTCTGTGAAAAACGGAACAGGAGGCGCAGTAACATCGACGACTTTGACACAAAACGCGGTGGCGAATGGCCCTTATGGAAATAATGGTTTAGCGGATGGAATTGAGACTTCGACAGAGTCAGGGGTGACTTCGTATACCTCTTACTATACTGCAAATGCTTTGTTGGCGGATACGACGCCGCCTACGATTACGGCTCAGCCGGTGAATAAAACGGTGTTTGTGGGTGCTAGTTTAGTTCTTTCGGTTACTGCGACGCCTCCTACGGGCAAGACCTTGACCTATCAATGGTACAAAGATGGTGTGGCTGTTTCAGCTGCGACGAGCGCTTCGTTCACGGTTGCAAATGCCGCATCGACGTCGAATGCAGGTAATTATTATTGTATAGTGGGCTTAGTTAATTCTTGCCAAAGTGTAACCAGCAACACCGTGAACGCCACCGTTCTCACGAACCCGGCTTCATCGACGATTTGTTTGGATGGAAACGTAGCCTTCTCTGTGACTAAAACAGGAACAAACGTTGTTACTTACCAATGGAAGAAAAATGGCACGAACATACTGGGTGCGACTTCGGCGACTTTGGACTTAACGAACGCTCAATTAGCTGATGCGGGAGCATACACTGTAGTGGCGACGGATGCCAGCGGCGCAACGGCTACTTCCTTAGCAGGTACTTTAACGGTAACGAATAATACGAAATACACGATTCCAGATTACACGACATGTGCGTCTAACACTTCGTTTACTTTGACGGGAACGGTTGTTTCTGGAACGGCCGGTGCGACGTCTACGAAATGGCAGCGCAGTACGGATGGAGGAAATACGTGGGTAGATGTGGCGGCTTCTTTGGACGGCATTACCTACTCGAATTATACCACGGGTACGCTGACTTTATCAGCTGTAACAACTGGCTTAAACGGGTATCGTTACCGCATTGTAACAACAAACGGGGTGTGTTCAAACTACTCAAATGTGGATATGTTAACGGTCACAGGTCCGCCAGTGATCGTAACACAACCGAGCAACAGTACCTTGTGTACGAGCACCGGAACGAGTTTCAGCGTGGTGGCGACGGGTACGAATTTGACGTATCAGTGGCAACGTAGAACGTCGAGTGTGGGTGCTTGGACTAACGTGACGACTTCGCTAGATGCAGGCATTTATACGAATGTGAATTCGGCGACTTTGGTATTAACTTCAGCGCCTTCAGCGGACACTAATTATGAATACCAAGTCATTGTTTCCAGCGGTTCTTGTGGATCTGTAACGAGTACGGTTGCAGTGCTTAACCCAACTTTAGCTACGCCGACCATCAGCGGAGGCAATGTGACGGTATGTGCGGGAACTCCCGTAACTTTAACGGCTTCTGCATCAGGTTCTCCTGCCTTCCAATGGTACCTAAACGGATCCGCGATAGGCGGTGCGACAGGCGCGAGCTTTAACCCGACCCTTTCTGGAAATTACAGTGTTCAAGCGAGCTCAGTAGGGTATTGTGCGGCAGGTTCTGCGACTTCGACTGTAACGATTTCGGCCTTGCCTACGGTGAGTATTGCGGAGGGAACGACCTTGACATTAGCAGGTGGTTCGGAACAATTAACAGCCACCGCGAGCCCAGCGGGAACGTATACTTATACTTGGTACAAAGATGGGACGGACTTAAATGCAGCGAATTCGAATGTGTATACGGTGATCGCAACGGGATCTTATACAGTCAAAGCCACAAACGCAGCCTCTTGTTTTGCGACGAGTACGGCGATTGCCATTTCGAGTCTTCCAAGTGCACAAGCAAACGGAGCTACGACTTTCTGTGAAGGAGGAAATGTGGTATTAACTACGACAATGGCTTCTGGGGCAGATGGAGTTCAATGGTTAAAAAATGGAACCACGGTAGTAGGAACAGGCTTAACGTATACTGCCACTACTTCTGGATCTTATGCGGCACAATTTACCTTGAACGGGGTAGTGATCAATGTCCCTAATACGACGACAGCAACACAAGTTACTGTCAATCCTCTCCCTACCGCCACTATAACGAGCAGTTCATCTGCAGCAGTTTGTGCAGGTACCACGGTTACCTTAACCGCGACTTCGAATGCATTGAGCCCTACCTTTGCTTGGTATAAAAACGGTAGTTTAATTGCTGGAGCAACGGCGGGAACGTATTCTGCTACCACGGTTGGCGATTATAGTTTCTCAGTTTCGAATGGTTCGACGACCTGTGCGAACAGTTCCGTGGCCACGACAGTGACGATTGTGAGCCCACCTGCGGCGCCTAATTTGACGGCGACATCGGCGAATATTTGTGTGAATACCACAGCGGATTTGACCTTGTACAAGCCGGTCGCTTTGGCAGGAATTCTGTACGAATGGCACACGACTTCGTCTAATCCGACGAACTCGACGCTGGTGGGAAATCCATCGGCGGTTTCTACGGCTGGCACGTATTATTTATACGCGAAAAATGCGACGGCGGGCTGTTATAGCCCGGCTTCTTTGGCCTTTACTTTAACGGTAACTTCAGTAGCGCAACCTACCTTAACAGCTGCGAGTGCGCCTACTTATACGGTAGGGGACTTCGCGGTGCCTTTAAATGCGTCCACAACGGTTCCTGCTTACAGCATCCGTTGGTATGCGAATGCGACGGGTGGTGTGGCCTTAGCTTCGCCGGTGATTCCATCTACCGCGGTGGCAGGGGTGACGACTTATTATGTGGATCAATACGATGCGAACAGCAGTTTCTGTTCGAGCTCGCCGCGATTAGCGACGAATGTGACAGTGAAACCTTTAGCACCTTCCGTAGCAGACTTAGCTTATTGCCAAAACGCAAGCGCCATTGCTTTGACCGCTAACCCGGCAATCGGAGGTATTCTAAACTGGTACGGAACGGCTGCTTCTGGAGGCATTTCTTCGACGACAGCCACTACTCCTGTAACCTCGGGCGTGGGAACTACGACCTATTACGTCTCTCAAACAGTGAACGGCGTCGAATCTGCTCGCGCAGGCATCACCGTAACCGTGAACGCAGCGACTCCGCAAACGAGCGTAATTTCTGGTGCCACTTCGGTGACAGCCTTGTCATCTGAAACCTATTCGGTGACTTCGGTAGCGAACACGACGTATGTGTGGACCTTACCATCGTTTATGTCGGGCACAACTACGACGAATAGCATTTCAGCGAACATCGACCGCGCCGGAACAGGCTATGTGACGGTTGTGGCGACGGATGCAACGGGTTGTCCTAGTGTGGCCAGAAGCACGCAGGTGATTACGGCACAGCCATTTATCACGCCAGATCCTACGACAACGAATGCGACCTATACGATTGGAGATCCGGCAATTCCGGCGAACACTTCGGATCGAGCGACTGCGGCAAATGGGGCGACCTTGAACTTCTATTCGTCTGCTTCCGGCGCTTCTGCGGCTTCGCAATCGATGCCTAGCACGGCAGGTGTTTACACCTATTATGTATCGCAAACAATCAATGGGGTAGAGAGTAATCTAGTGCCTTACACGATTACGATTAAGCCTTTGGCACCGTTGGTTGCGGATGTAACCTATTGCCAAAACGCATCAGCTCCAGCTTTAACCGCGACGGGAACCGACTTAAAATGGTATACCGCAGCGAGCGGAGGCTCTGGAGTGACGACGGCGCCTACGCCTTCGACAGGTACCGCAACCGTGACCTCTTATTATGTAACTCAAACCGTAGGAGGTGCCGAATCTGATCGCATTGCGATCAACGTAACAGTAAATCCTACGCCTAGCACGCCGAGTGCGATTGCTGGAGTTTCAGCTCCGTTAGCTGCGGCGTCACAAACCTATAGCGTGACGAACGATGTGGCGGCCACGGCCTATGCTTGGACCTTGCCTACTGGCTGGTCGGGAACATCCACAACGAATTCGATTTCCGCTACGGTAGGAACTTCCGGCGGCGTGATCAGCGTTCAGGCGGTGATCGGTTCTTGTACGAGTCCGGCGTCTACTTTAGTCGTGACGATCACGGGGGTAACGAATCCTCCAGTGGCGTCGAACGTGACGTTTGTGACTGGTTCTACTCCTTCGAACATTGCTTCAAACACGACAGCTTTAATTACTCCAGCAAACGGTGCGACGTTAAATTTCTATACTTCAAATGCCTCCGGAACTGCCTCCACTACGTCTCAGACCACGCCTACGACGCCAGGAGTTTATACGTATTATGTTTCCCAAAGCATCAACGGCATCGAGAGCGCCCTCGTTCCATACACGGTAACGGTGAAACCGGTGGCGCCAGCGATTAGTACGAACTTTGGCATTAATGGAAATACGATTGCCTATTGTAAAAATGCACCTGCGATTGCCTTAACCGCGACGGGAACCTCCATACTCTATTACACGGTAGCGAGCGGAGGCACAGGTGCTTCTACGGCTCCTACACCATCGACTGGAACAGTAGGAAGCACAAATTACTATGTTTCCCAAACCGTGAACGGCGTCGAATCCGATCGCGCTTTGATCACGGTGAAGGTAAATGATTTACCATCTACTGTAGTAGCGGCGGCGAGTACGCAACCGACTTGTACGAATACTTTTGGTAGTATTTTAGTCACAGCCCCGCTAGGAACTGGGTATACGTATAGCGCGGATGGATTAACGTATGCATCATCTACAACCTTCAGTCCGTTGCCAGCAGGAACCTATAATGTGACGGCGAAAAATGCCGATGGATGTATTTCTGCACCGGCGACGGTTGTGATTAATGCGGCCCCTGTGCCTCCTTTAGCCCCAGTAGCTGCCGAAACGCAGCCTACCTGTACGAATCGCAAAGGAACGATTACAGTGTCGGTTGTGAACAATTCGGATACCTATTCGATTGATGGCGTATCGTATCAATCGAGTCCAATTTTCACGAACGTGAATCCAGGTAGCTACAATGTCACTGTTCAATCAGCGGGCGGTTGCGTAAGTGCGGCTAGCGTTTCGGTGATCAATGCGGCTCCAGCTATTCCAGCGCAAGCAGCGATTGCTTCTTCCGCAAGTGGCAGGGTGTGCGCAGGCACCGCGGTGACATTAACAAGCAGCGCAACGACAGGAAACCAATGGTACAAAGACGGCGTGTTAATTTCGGGTGCGGTTCAGCAAACCTTCCAGCCTTTGGCATCCGGAAGCTATACCGTTATTGTAACCAATGCACAAGGTTGTACTGGAATCGCGAGTCTGCCAGAAGTGGTGACTTTCCAAGCGATGCCTGTGGCTTCGATCTCTGAAGGGGCTCAATTAGCATTTAACAATTGCACGAATTCGACAATCGTATTGACGGCCTTGAACGCAGCAACCGCGAACGGAAATACCTACCAATGGTACTTGAATGGCAATGCGATAAATGTAGGTGGCACATCAGCAACCTATAACGCGACGCAAGCCGGAAATTATGAAGTGGTGATTACGAATAACGGCTGTTCATCGACTTCGCCATTCACAAAAATCATTTCGGCGCCATCTGTTAATGCAGCGAATACGGCGATTTGTGTAGGAGGATCGACGGTGATTTCAGGCATAAATACTGGCTTCACTAATCCGGTATATCAGTGGGAGTTCTCCGCAGATGGAACGACTTGGTCGAACGCCACGGGAACAAGCAATACCTTGTCTTACACGGCAACGGCCGCGGGACAATACCATTTGAAAGTGACAGAAGGATCGACTGTGTCGATTTCATGCCCGATTATTATAACTCAATTCACGCCTCCAGCTGTAAGCGTAACGGCTTCTGCAGCGGCTTGTGTAGGCGGTACGACGACCTTGACGGCTGTGGCAACGGGAACACCTAGCTTTACCTATCAATGGTCACTGGTAGGAGGAAACAACATTCCGGGAGCGACCTTGTCGACCTATACAACTGGCATTGCTGGAACTTATGGATTGTTAGTAACGGATGCGAACGGATGCAGCACGACGGCGACACCTACGGCAATTACGTTCAATGCCTTGCCAGTGGCACCTACTTTGGTGGTGACAGATCCGACTTGTTCAGTGAGTACGGGAACGATTTCGGTGACCGCACCTTTAGGCGCGAATTACCGCTACAGTTTAGATGGTGGTGCTTACCAAGTGTCACCGGTATTCACCGGAGTCGCTTCAGGTAATCACAGTGTGACTGTGAAAACGACAGCAGACTGTGCAGGCCCAGCGACGAGTGCGACGGTAGGAGCGGCCTTAACCGTTCCAGCTCAACCGGCTGCGATTTCTGGACCAATTGCGGTAGGATTAAATAGCCTAAATACTTATTCTGTGTCGCCAGTTGCAGGCGCGACGTCTTATACGTGGACGGTTCCGGGAGGCTGGTCAGGCGTGTCGACGACGAATACCTTAGTGGTTCGGGTAGACCAAAACTCAGGTTCAATTAGTGTGGTAGCGAATAGCGCGACGTGCAGTGGGCCGGCTCGGACTTTGGCCATATCTACGACTAGCTTGACACCTGACATTAATGCAACGAATACCAATGTACCGGTAAGTGGCAATTTAAACTCGAATGATTTAGTACCTACAGGTTCAACCTATGGTCAGCCGTCTCCTATTGCAGGCGCTACAATTACCGTTAGTGCAAGTGGAACGTATACTTTTACCAGCTCTATTCCGGGTAAATATGTGTTTAATATTCCAGTTTGCGCGCCAGGTCAAACGACGAATTGCCCTACGACGCCTTTGGAAATTACCGTGCTAGATCCGATACCAGCGACGGATAGACCGGTGGCAAATAATGACATCGCATCGGTAACTTCTGGTGTTCCATCTGTTGTGAATATTTTAGCGAATGATGCGGAGGGTAATCCAGGAGGCAGTTTAAATCCAGCTTCGGTGACGATTACTTCGAATCCGGCGCACGGTTCTGTGGTGGTGAACAGCGATGGAACGATCACGTTTACGCCAGCGGCAGGATACGTAGGAACGGATCAAGTGACATATCAGGTGTGTGATACTTCGGTTCCACCCTTATGCCAAACAGCGGTCGTTTACTTCACCGTCTCTGCTCCAACTGCTCCTGCACATACGACGGCGGTGGATGATTACACTTCTGTTTCCGGCAGTCCAAACGGAACGAATTCTGTAACTGGAAATGTCTTAACGAACGACACGAATTCTGCGGGCGGCACCTTATCTGCGACCGTAGTCAGTGGCCCATCTGCCTCTCAAGGAGTCTTCACCTTAAACGCGAACGGAAGCTTCACCTTCACGCCAGCTCCAGGTTACTCTGGAACGGTCGATATCGTTTATACAGCTTGTGCAGGAAGTGTTTGTGAAACGGCAACGCTTCACATTTTGGTGGATCCAGCGCCTGTCGTGACGCCTGATTTCAATGCGACGGATTTAAATGTTCCGGTCGCTGGAAAATTAGGGACGAATGATGTGGTTCCGGAAGGCACAACCTACGGTCAACCGGCGGCTCAATCAGGTGCGACACTGGTGGTAAATCCAGATGGAAGCTACACCTTTACGGGAACGGTTCCTGGTAAATACGTCTACAATGTTCCGGTTTGCCCTCCAGGCCAAACAACGAATTGCCCAACCACACCTTTGGAAATTTCCGTCATCGATCCTACGTCTGCGACCAATTTACCAGTCGCAAATAACGATGTGGCGAAACTTCCTACGGGTGGTTCTACGACGACGAATGTGTTAGCAAATGATAAGGCGGCGAATCCTGGGACTTCGCTCGTGGCATCTTCGGTTGCCATTGCAGTTCAACCTGTACATGGAACCGTTTCTGTGGACCTAGTCACGGGTGCGTTGACTTATTCTCCTACGGCAGGTTATGTGGGCACTGATGTGTTAACCTACACCGTTTGCGATAATGCGACACCAGCGAATTGCCAGACGGCGACCGTTTCTTACACGGTAACTCCAGCCTCTGTTTCAGCGAGCACGACAGCGAATGATGATTTTGCCAAAACTTCTCCTGGCGCCCCTGTCACCGGAGGTGTTCTCGCGAACGATAAAAATACCGCAGCTTCAGCGCTGACGGCAAGTCTGGTGACGGGACCTACGTCCGCACAAGGTACGTTTACCCTAGCAGCCAATGGAACGTATACGTTTACGCCTGCACCGGGATTCTCAGGTCCAGTGGACGTCGTTTACCAAGCCTGTACCAGTGCGGGAGTTTGCTCGAAAGCGACGCTTCACATTTTAGTGGATCCAGCGCCTGTTGTAACCCCTGATTTCAATGTCACGGATCTGAATGTTCCAGTAGCTGGAAAATTAGGAACGAACGATGTGGTTCCTGCAGGTACGACCTACAGTCAACCAGCCGCTCAAGCGGGGGCCACTTTAGTGGTAAATCCAGATGGGACATACACCTTCACAGGAACCGTTCCAGGCAAATATGTGTATGATGTTCCAGTTTGTCCACCAGGCCAAACCACGAACTGCCCTACCACGCCTTTGGAAATTACCGTTATCGACCCATTGTCAGCGACGAATTTACCAGTCGCCAATAATGACGTAGCGACTCTTCCGGCGGGAGGTTCGACCACGACAAATGTCTTAGCAAATGATAAATCGGCGAATGGCGGAACCTCACTGGTTCCTTCTTCCGTTGCGATTACGGTTCAGCCTACGAATGGAACGGTGGTCGTTAATTCCGACGGAACGATCACGTACACGCCGGCTCCGGGATTTGTGGGTACGGATGTGTTGACTTATCAAGTATGTGATAATTCGTCCCCAGCTTTATGCCAAACAGCTTCCGTTTCTTACACAGTTACTCCGGCGAACGCGCTTCCTAGTACAACGGCGAATGATGATTTTGCCAAAACTCCTCCAGGCGTCTCCGTAACCGGCAGCGTCCTTGCGAATGATAGTAATACGGCCGGTGCTAGTTTAACGGCTTCACTTGTTAGTGGTCCTACGTCTGCGCAAGGAACGTTTACTTTAGCGGCCGATGGAAGCTATACATTTACCCCTACAGCCGGATTTAGTGGCCCAGTCGATATCGTGTACCAAGCGTGCACGACTGGCAATATCTGCTCGAAAGCGACGCTTCACATTTTAGTGGATCCAGCGCCAGTTTTAGTAGATGACACGGCATCCGGTTTTGCGAATGTTCCAGTTAGTGGAAATGTTTCGACGAACGATGTGGTTCGTGTGGGCACAACTTACGGTCAACCGGCTGCATTAACGGGTGCTACTATTGTAGTGGGGCCTAGTGGAACCTACACGTTCACAGCTACAGTGGCCGGAACTTACACATATACCATTCCAGTGTGTGCACCAGGTCAGACTGTGAATTGTCCTACGGAGACGTTGGTGATTACAGTGACTGCGCCTATGCCAGTGGATGATGCAGTATCTGCTTTCGCGAACGTACCTAAGTCAGGAAATGTTTCGACGAACGACGTGATTCCTACCGGTTCTACGTACGGTCAGCCAGCTGCCTTAACGGGTGCGACGATTCAGGTAGGTCCTTCTGGAACATATACTTTTACAGCGACAGCTGCAGGAACGTATACCTACACGATTCCAGTGTGTGCACCAGGTCAGACAGTGAGCTGTCCTACGCAGACGTTAGTGATAACGGTGACCGCGCCGACACTAGTAAACGACACAGCGAGTGCGTTTGCTAACGTGGCTAAGGCGGGTGATTTGTCTACGAATGACACGAACCCTGCAGGATCTACCTATGGTCAACCAGCGGCCTTAACCGGCGCAACCATCGAGGTCGGCCCTAGCGGAACTTATACGTTCACAGCGACAGCTGCAGGAACGTATACCTACACGATTCCAGTGTGTGCACCAGGTCAGACAGTGAGCTGTCCTACGCAGACGTTAGTGATAACGGTGACTGCGCCTGCGCCAGTTGATGATACGGCGAGTGCGTTTGCAAACGTGGCTAAGACCGGAAATGTTTCCACGAATGATGTTATTCCTATTGGTTCTACGTATGGTCAACCGGCCACTCTAACCGGTGCAACGATTGTGGTCGGTCCTAGCGGAACCTACACATTCACAGCAACAGCTGCTGGAACTTACAGCTACACTATTCCAGTGTGTGCACCGGGTCAGACAAGCAATTGTCCTACGGAAACCTTGGTGATTACGGTGACGGCGCCGCAAGTCGTTGACGACGCGGCGACTGCTTTTGCGAATGTGCCTAAGTCAGGAAATGTAGCTACGAACGACAGCAATCCAACGGGCACGACTTTCGGTCAACCTACGCAGGTAACTGGCGCAACCATCACGGTGAATCCAGACGGAACGTATAGTTTCACAGCAACAGCTGCCGGAACATATACCTACACAATCCCAGTGTGTGCACCGGGTCAGACGAGCAATTGTCCTACGGAGACGTTGGTGATTACGGTGACGGAACCGACACCAGTGAACGACACGGCTACGGCTTTCGCGAACGTGCCTAAGTCAGGAAATGTAGCTACGAACGACGTGATTCCTACCGGTTCTACGTACGGTCAACCAGCTGCAATAACAGGTGCTACCATTTTGGTGGGACCTAGCGGAACGTACACGTTCACAGCAACTGCTGCCGGAACTTACACGTATACGATTCCAGTGTGTGCACCGGGTCAGACGAGCAATTGTCCTACGGAAACCTTGGTGATTACGGTGACGGCGCCGCAAGTCGTTGATGACACGGCGACGGCTCTTGCGAATGTGGCTAAAACAGGTAACATTTCTACGAATGAAACGAACCCTGCGGGTTCTACCTACGGTCAACCAGCGCAACAAACCGGTGCGACGATCACGGTGAACGCGGACGGAACTTACAGCTTCACAGCGACAGCTGCAGGAACGTATACGTACACGATTCCAGTGTGTGCACCGGGTCAGACGGTTGATTGTCCTACGCAAACTTTGGCGATAACAGTAACCGCGCCGCAAGTCACAAATGACGTGGCAGCGACGACCATAAACACAGCGAAAACTGGAAATGTAGCAACGAACGATACAAACCCAGCAGGTTCTACCTACGGTCAACCAGCGCAACAAACAGGTGCGACGATTACCGTAAATCCAGACGGAACGTATAGCTTCACAGCCACAGCTGCAGGAACGTATACGTATACGATACCAGTATGTGCACCGGGTCAGACGAGCAATTGTCCTACGGAGACTTTGGTGATAACAGTAACGGATCCGACCATTCCTTATACAGCACCTACCACTAATCCAGACATCGATGCGACGAACATCAATGTGCCGGTGAGCGGTAATGTGTCGACGAACGATGCGCCAGGTGCGACTTATGGTCAGCCAGCGCAACAATCGGGTGCGACGATTACGGTCAATGCGAACGGAACCTACAGCTTCACAGCGACGATTCCGGGTGTTTACACGTACCTAGTTCCAGCTTGTCCTGCGGGTCAAACGACGAACTGCCCTACGGTTCCACTCGTAATTACGGTTAGCGATCCGTTAAAAGATAGCAACAGTCCGGTTGCTAATACGGATGTGACGACGGTGAATGCGGGATCATCTGTGACGACGAAAGTTTTGGCAAATGATAAAGCGGCGAATCCAGCGGCGAGTCTGAATCTAGCGAGTTTGGCAATCGTAACCAACGGAGCGAACGGAGCGGCCGTGGTGAATTCGGATGGAACGATAACGTATACGCCAAAAGCAGGCTTCACCGGAGTGGATGAAATCACGTATAAAATCTGTGATAATTCGACACCGGCACTTTGCTCGACGGCGAAAGTCGTGTATACGATTCAGCCGGTTGCAGAACCAGCGAAGACCTTTGCGACGGACGATTATAACAGCACGCCAGCGGGATCTCCTGCTAGCGGATCTGTCGTAGCGAATGATGGAAATACGGCGGGCGAGACCTTAACCGCGACGATTGTCAGTGGGGTTTCTGCGGCCGAAGGAACGCTCGTATTTAATGCGGACGGAACCTATGTATTCACGCCAGCGCCAGGCTTCTCTGGTCCGGTGGATGTGGTTTACACCGTTTGTTCTGCGAGTAATGTGTGTGCGAAAGCGACGCTTCACTTAGTCGTGAATCCGGCGCCAGTGATCACGCCTGACTTTAACGCGACCTTGATTGGGATTCCGGTGAATGGTAGCGCGGCGACGAATGACGTGGTGCCAGCGGGATCGACGTATGGTCAGCCGGCTTCAATCAGCGGCGCGAGTCTACAAATGAATCCGGATGGAACGTATCGCTTTAGTTCGACGACGCCGGGAACGTATGAGTATTTGGTTCCGGTTTGTGCCAAAGCCCAAACGACCAACTGTCCTCTCGTTCCATTAGTCATCACGGTGAGCGATCCGAACGCGATCACGAATCCACCAATCGCCAATGCGGACGTGGTTTCTGTGGCAGCAGGATCTCCTGTGACGACGAATGTGTTAGCGAATGACCAGGCGGCGAATGTGGGAGGAGTGCTGGTTTATAGTACTTTGGCAATCACTAACGCACCGCTTAACGGCACCGCGAAAGTCAATGCGGACGGAACGATCACGTACACGCCTAAGCCAGGATTTGTGGGAACAGACGTGTTAACCTACACGATCTGCGACAACAGCACGCCGGCACTTTGCAAGACCGCGAAAGTGTACTACACGGTGGGAGCCTCGGCATCGAAAAACTTGCTGGCCTCAGATGACTTTGCGACGACGCAGGGCGGTTTAGTGAGCGGAAACGTGTTAGGAAACGACAAGAGTTCGACGGGTAGCGCCTTGACAGCGACGGCGGTGACGAATGTGGATCCGGCGAAAGGAAGCTTTAGCTTAAGTCCTTCGGGAGCGTATACGTTCACACCAGCGGCGGGTTATGTAGGACCGGTGGACATCATTTACTCGGTGTGCAGCGCAGATGGAATTTGCACGAAAGCGACCTTGCACATTACCGTTTTACCGGTGCCGGATATGATCGCGCCTCAGGCCATCACGCCTAATGGGGACGGTAAAAATGACACCTTGATTTTCCGTGGCTTGCCGGCATTGAACATCGAAAACCGCTTGACGATTTACAACCGTTGGGGTAACATCGTGTTCTCGACGGGTAATTACCAAAACAACTGGTCAGGTCAAACAGACAGTGCTTTTGGGGCGCTTGCGACAGACAGTCAGCTGCCGGATGGAACGTATTATTACATCCTTGACTTCTTTGGTGCTAGACCAAACCTAGGCAATTATGTGTACTTAGATAGATCTTCGAAATAATGAAAAAGAGTTATATATTATTGATGTTTTTGCTGGTTAGTTTGCGTTCGTTTGCGCAGATTGAAACCATGTATTCGATGTACCGCATTAATCCGATCATCTCGTCGCCCGCATACGCAGGAACGATGGAGGACGGGCACCGCGGCGAAATCGTGGTGATGGACCGCCAGCAATGGTTAGGGATTCAGGGAGCGCCGCGGACGTTGGCCTTAACGGCGAACTTTCAATACAAACCCAAAATAGGCGGAGGCTTCTTATTGCTCGCAGATCAGGCGGGACCTTTGCGCATCTCAACGATGGCGGGGGATTTAGCCTACCACGTGCAGTTTAATCCGGAGTGGAGCATGGCTGGCGGGATTCGCTTGGGTGTATCGAGCGTTTATTTGGACTATGACGGCATCCAAGTAGTGGACCCCAATGATCCGATATTAGCCACAAATAAAGGCTCAGGATTAAAAGGAAACACGGGTTGGGGCGTGCGCTTTAATCATAAGGGCGGATTCTTCGCGAGTTTATCGATGCCGCGGGTGTTGAGCTATGATTTTGGCGGATTTTCTGGAGCCTACAAGGACGTGACGTATTTGTATATTAATTCCGGAACCACGGTGCGCGTGAATGATCAGTTATCGTTTTCGCCCTCGTTTATGGCGCGTGCCGCGCAGGACGTTCCACTCAGCTGGGACGTGAATCTGATGGCTCGGGTAGGAAAGGCGTTTGATGCGGGTTTGGCCTATCGACATAAGGATAGTTATGGCCTTCGTTTTGGGATGCAAGCAAACCCCAAAATCTACCTCGGCTACATCTACGAAATGCCCATTTCCGGCCTAAGCAAAGTGAGTAACCAGACGCACGAAATCGCGATTCGCCTGTCTATTTTAAATCGTCCGAAATAATGAAGAAGCTTTTGTTTTTGTTTTTCAGTTTTTCTGCTTTTGCCCAACAGAGCACCGTGGAAGACATCAAATACACCCCGCGCCACAGCATGTCGCTTCTTTTAGGGGGCACGAATCGCTGGATGCAGGAGTTACCATCGCGCCGTGATTTCTTAGTTAATTATACCGAATTAGGGTTGCAATATGCCCGCGAAACGAAACCGAATGTGGACGTTTTTGGGACTTTATTATTCGGTCTCAATGGGTCGCGTGATCGCTATGCTTCCGCGGGTGTAGGTCTTCGCTATTACCTTCGCGATAGGGATAAGTTTCGCCTGAAACCGTTCGGGCAGTTTGCGGGGGATGCTGTTTTCGATAATAATTATAACCAAACCTACCGCGATGTAGATTTCGCCGGATCCATAGCCGCAGGTGTGGACTATAAGGTGGCGGAACACTGGCTTTTGCGCGGTATCACGCAGGTGGGATTCCCGTTTTTTGTGTCAGGTAAATTAGATCCATTGAATCATAGAGGGACGAATTTTAGCACCACTTTAGGTCTAGTGTTTGAGTGGGGTCATGAGCGGATTGTTACGCCTGAGCCTGAAGTGGTGGCGGCTCCATTAGATACCGATGGCGATGGTATATTAGATTCTGAGGATGATTGCCCTACGGTGAAAGGGGTGCGCGAAAACAAAGGTTGTCCGTCTGATAAAGATGGCGATGGGGTGATCGATGCGCTGGATGATTGTCCAGTGGTCGCTGGTTTGAAAGAGTTGAAGGGTTGTCCTCCGGTGGCTGCTGCTCCTGCGCCTGTAGTTGCTGCTGTTGAGCCGCGTCGCGAGGTGAATCTCGATTCGCTTTTCGATACCGTGGTATATTTCCGCACGGATAAGTCGTGGATAGGGCCTATGAACGCGCGTAAATTGGATCGCATTATTGAGTTGTTGAAGGAATATCCGTCTGTGAATGTGGTGTTACAGGGTCACACTGATTACCGTCAAACGGAACGGTATAATGATGGTTTAGCTAAGCGTCGTGTGGCGTCCGTTCGCCGTTACTTGATGCAACGCGGTGTTAATTCGGATCGCTTTAAAGGCGAGGCATTCTCTGAGTTAGTGCCGGCTTCGAAGACGGATCTGCAGTTGAATCGCCGTGTAGAGGTACATATTTGGAAATAAGATTTATTTAGTCCAAAAACTGTGCTTGGCGGGATTTTTGACATAGATTGATTTTGCGGTAGTGTAGTTTTGATTGTTATTTCTCTTGTAGATGAAATCAATACGATTAAAATACTGTACGGATAACGGTTGCACGTTTAAGTTTGTTAATCGTGCGAATCTTCAGCGCTTCGACGTAGTCGAGAAGAAAGGATCTATTTCTATTACGCTTTCTTTAAAGACGGGAGAGTCGGTTTCGCTTTTAGGTGGTGCGGAGACCATTGATGCATTTAATCAGCGATGGTCTCGCTTTGAGGCTTCGGAAGAGATCTTTTTTGATCTCGCAGAGTTCGAAGTCATACGATAATTTAGAACACGGAGTTTTGAAACCCTTTGGCTGCTGGCTGAAGGGTTTTTTAGTTGGGGGCGGCGGTCGGCGCGTTGCGCCTTAGTCGCCACTTCGTGGCTTAGTCGCAGCGGAGCCGCTTAGTCGTCCTTCGGACTTAGTTGAAAGGGTCATTAGGGTCTCCAATGGCACTATTACGTGAAATAAACGTCGAGGTAGGCAGCGGGCTTTTCAGGTATTGACAGAAAGTGTCAATAGTCCAAAAGTGGAATTATTGTATTGCCGCAAATGATAAAGCTTCATCCGGACTAAGAATGGCAAGATCTTTAACAGCAAAGTCTTTCGGATTTCGTGTTACAATGGCATTAATTCCTACATAACCTTTGGCAGAATAATATTGTATAGCATCTTCAAAATCTTTAAAATCAGATCGCAAAGCACTTTGCAAAATGGTCTTTGTTGCATCTAAAATTTGGCAATCTTCTGATAGTAATTCTAATAAAGCAATTGTCTTTTTGTGTGATTTGTTTTCCCGTTGTAAAATATAGTAGATGTTGTTATAGGATATGGCTGAAATATAAAGTTTGATTTTCTTCTTAACAGCTAAGTCGAATAACGTTGTTGCCGATTCTGAAAAAGGCTTACGATCAGCCAGAAAGTCGATTAATACGTTCGTATCAATATAAAATTGTGGGATCATTTGGCGTATTTTTCAGCGATGGCATTTCCTAATTCTGATTTGTAATCAAAATCCGCGGGTAATTTGATCGACCCTCTTAGTTGTAACACTTTAGGAGAAAGAGCGTCCTCCATGGGACCTTTAGCGGCTAAAATTTTCAAATAATTTTCCACTACGTCTGAAAGACTTCTGCCTTGTTCTCTTGCATAAGCTTTGGCAGAATCAATTACGGACTCTTCTATGGTAAGTGTGAGCTTAGTTGTCATGATACACGTGTGTTTGTGATTATAATCATACGTGTAATATAGTTATTTCTACTAATATTCATTTATATTTACCTGATAAATAAAAAACGAAACTATGATAAAAGTACACGGATATGGCGCGGTAAATCCGCAGGCGCCCATTGCGCCGATTGATTTTGAAAGACGCGATGTAGGTCCCAAAGACGTAAAAATTGACATCCTCTATTGCGGGGTTTGTCACTCAGATATTCACATGGTGCGCTCCGAGTGGGGGCCGTCTGTGTATCCCATTGTTCCAGGTCACGAAATTGTGGGTACGATCACGGAAGTGGGAGCTGAAGTAACGAAGTTTAAAGTGGGCGATTTGGCTGGTGTGGGTGTTTTTGTGGACTCATGTCGCGAATGTCCATCGTGTAAAAAAGGCCAGGAGCAATACTGCGACGAGGAGATGACGCCTACCTATAATGGCTATTACCGCGATGGGGTGACGCAGACTTTTGGCGGATATTCCTCGACTTATGTCATCGACGAAGCGTATACGTTGCATATTCCGTTTACCAAAGAGCTTGAGCGCGTTGCTCCTCTTTTGTGCGCCGGCATCACGACATATTCACCTTTGCGCTATGCTGGGGTGGGTAAGGGTCACAAAGTGGCGGTGTTAGGGTTAGGTGGTTTAGGCCACATGGCGGTGAAATTTGCGGCTTCTTTTGGCGCGGAAGTGACCATGTTGAGTACGTCACCATCGAAGGAGCAGGATGCCAAAGCCCTAGGCGCTCACCACTTCGCCTTATCGACGGATCCTGCTACGATGGATTCGTTGAAGGGTTCGTTTGACTTTATCTTAAACACCGTGGCTGCGTCACATGATTTGAATAAGTTTTTGGGCCTTTTGAAGGTCGAAGGCAAGATGCTTTTGGTGGGAATTCCTCCAGAGGCGGCTCAGGTTTACGCGGCTACGTTGATTTCCAAAAGACGTTCCATCATCGGATCCATGATCGGTGGCATCGAGGAAACACAAGAAATGCTAAACTATTGCGCAGAACATAATATTCTTTCAGATGTCGAAATGATCGATATGAAAGATGTCAATGAGGCTTACGAGCGCGTGATTAAGTCAGATGTGAAGTACCGCTTTGTGATTGATATGAAGTCGCTGCGCGACTAGTCGACTCGGCGCTATGCGCCTTAGTCGCGACTGCGTCGCTTAGTCGTCTTGCGGACTTAGTCATCGCTGCGCGATTTAGTAAACTTCGGTTAGTCGAATAGTCTTTTATGGCGCTTATTGGCACTTTTAGTTGAAATAACTTGCAAAGTATAAAAGTCGATTTTCAGGTATTGACAGATTGTGTCAATATGCGAAAGTCGACTTTTTTTGTTTAGGTAATCTGTGGTTTTGGAATGGGGTCGAGCGCTTTTGTACATTAAATTTTACCCTAAAAACAAATTCAGGTATTGACAAAATCTGTCAATACCTGAAAAGCCCTCTGCATACCTCGCGCTTTATTTCACACAATAGTGCCCTCAGGGGCCCTAGTGGGCATATAAGACTAAATCGCGAAGCGATGACTAAGCCGCAGGCGACTCTTTGCCTGCGCTGCGCAGCAGCGCTTAGCTTTTCTTCCTCGGCTTCATCTTCAAACTATCCGCCGGATAGGTTGCTTTCAGCATCGCCATTTGAGACTTAGCCCAGTTGATGATTTTAGAGCGGTCGGCCTCTGATAATTTAGCATTACTATGTAGGCCAAAATACGTGTAAGATGGAAGTGGCATCTCGCCTTCTTCTACTTGTTCGATCGTCTCCTCTAATTTGTGGTTTTGAACCGCGATCGGCATCTTCGTGAAAGTCGCGTAGTTCAAATGGCGCT
>CANFWR010000001.1 GCA_947450865.1 Cytophagaceae bacterium | reverse complement strand
GTTGTAGACCCTAATGCGCCTTGTGGAAATTGTAAATATTGCGAACGCGGCCAAGCTACAGTTTGCCCAAATAAACGCACCATCGGTCTAAACGCCCCCGGTTGTTTCGCTGAATACGTGCTGATTCCGGCAGATTTCGCTCACAAACTGCCAGACTCTATTACCTCGAAAGATGCGGTGACCATCGAACCTACAACTGTGGCCTATCATGCCTTGAAAAAGGCAGCGTTGAAAAAAGGCGATGCCATCTACGTCTTAGGCCTAGGAGCCATCGGAATGTTAATAACCCATCTCGCAGTGGAACAAGGTTTGAAAGTTTACGCAGCTGATTTGAATCCTGTTTTGCAGGAGAAAGCGTATGAGTTTGGCGCCCTAAAAGGCGATTGGAAATCCGAAGACATTCGTGTGATTTTCGAATGTACGGGTTCAGCCGCTGCTACTACACAGCTTATTGCTGATGCTCCGCGCGGCGCCAGTGTCATTCTCTTAGGCTTATCCGAAAAGCAGGCTAGCTTTACCCCCTTGGATTTAGTTCGCCGAGGCATTTCAATCCAAGGTTCTTTGATTTACGACCATCCGGAAGATTTCCAGGCAGTCATTCAATTGATTGAAGACGGGAAAATTCAACCCCATAAAATCATTTCAAAATACATTCCTCTTGCGGAGGTTCAGGCGGGCTTACAAGCCGCCACGAATGGACATCCGGGAAAAATTGTCGTTCAGATCGTATGAAAAACTCGATGTCTTGGCTCCAAATAGGAGTAGTCTCCCTCTGCTTTTTGCTCAATTTCAACGACGGAATCGACGTTTTGCTCGTTTCCTTTACTGGGGAGCACATCATGAAAGCATGGGGTTTGAATAATGCGGAACTAGGTTATGTGTTTTCGGCAGGATTAGCGGGGATGACGGCGGGCTGTTTCGTTTTAGCGCCACTGGGTGATCAATGGGGAAGGCGTAAGGTGTTTTTAGGATCTTTGTTTCTAATTAGTGTGGGCATGTTACTCGTTTATTTCGCTCCATCATTAAAAGCATTACTGATTTTCAGATTAATTACCGGTTTAGGCATCGGCGGGATCCTCCCTAATTTAGCCACGGTTGCCTCTGAGTTTTCCACGGATAAAACCCGCGATTTCAATGTAGGAATCGTGCAAGGAGGCTGGCCTTTAGGAGCTATTTTGACGGGTTTTGTCGTGGCCTGGGTCTTTCCGCTGTTAGGCTGGCGGGCGACCTTTTTGATTGCGAGTGCCTTTTCGTTTGCGCTTCTACTTTTAGTGTATTTTTTCTTGCCAGAATCCCCTGGATTCGAACCCCAAGCGCCGCATCTCAACAAGACTAAGATTAAAGAACTTTTTACCCCTGAATACCGAGCGTCCACTTTGTTGTTGTGGACGGCTATTTTCTTTGGCTTTTTAACTTTGTATACTTTAATCAGTTGGGTGCCTACATTGGCCAAACAATCTGGCATGCCTTTCGAGCTCGCCACCTACGTGGGAATGACCTTAAATTTTGGGGCATTTACCGGTGTGTTTGTGATGGGCTTAGCGATTAGCAAAATAGGGATAAAGAAAACGATGACTCTTTTCTTTATCATTGCTTTCGTTTTGATGAATTTCTATGGCAACGTAAAACTCGACTATATAGTCAACCTCACCTTAGTATTCTTCATCGGCTTTTTAGTCCAAGGTGGGTTTAATAGTTTCTATCCCGCCGCGACTCGCATTTATCCAGCGGGCATTCGTTCAACGGGGGTGGGTTTAGCGATGGGAGCGGGGCGTTTTGGGGCGATATTGGGTCCCACCGTCTTTGGCCTATTAACAGATAGCGGCATGTCCGTGGCTGGGCGATTCCTGATTTTCTCGCTTCCGATACTCGTGGCTGTGTTTTTGCTGCATAAAATCAAGAGCAAAGAACTGAGCTAAAAAAGAAAAAGGCGAACCACTGGTCCGCCTTTTTACCCCTTAATCTTTCACTATAATTCGTTGATGTTGGGTAATTAGTTCATAGCAACGATATCGCGCTTCACTTCCGTTTTGATCGTAAACGACTTAGAAGTCAACACGTTTTTGTGGTCATCTAAGACTACCATGCGGTAGTTTCCATCAGATAATCCCGCTAAATTGAACAATTTTTGCGTTGCGATTCCTTCCTTGTGAATCTCGTTATTTTCTGCATCGTAGATGATGACCGTGGCTCCTGCTTTGACAGACACCATATATTTCAATTTACCTACAGATTCAATGTTCACGGGAAGTGATAATTCTGCTCCATTAGCGGCAGAAACGACAAACAGGCTGGCTGCAAATAATAAGGCAGCAATTGTGTTTTTGTTTGAGTACTTTTTCATAATGCTTGATTTTAATAAACTTAGGCGGAATGATTTCCGTTTGTTGACCCAAAACTAGTGCTTTCACATTACCCGCAAATTAAATCCATGTTAATTTTCACTTTTCTAAGAAAGTTCTTCTATAAAAAATGCAAAAACTTGAAATTATGCAATAAAACAGTATAGAAAAGTGAAATTTTCTACAAAAAATACCCATGTTACCGAATTGTTAATCGAATGGGGTTTCTTTTAACATTTACATAACAGAAGCCTAACATTGGCTTAATCGAGCTGAAGTGTAGCGGGAATACTTTTGTGACATCAAAATCACCAGTATTCTCTTTTATGAAATCAGTTTACAAGTACACCAATTTAATCATTCTATTCTTTACGCTCTCTGCAGCGGCATTTGCGCAAGAAGGAACCCTTCGCGGAACGATTAAAGACGCAAAAACAAAAGAAGACATTATCGGAGCAACCATCTTAGTGCAAGGCATTAATAAAGGCGCTGCAACAGATATTAACGGTTTCTTCTCTTTCGCAAAACTTCCAACAGGATCTTATTCATTAAAGATCTCTTATGTGGGTTACGATTCTAAAATTTACGAAGGAGTTAAAGTAGAAGCAGGTCAAGTAACTGATTTGAACTTAAACATCCAGGAAGCAAGTTCTACTTTAGCAGAAGTAAAAGTAGTTGCTCAGCGTTTAACTAACACGGAAGTTTCGGTTATCTCAGAGATCAAAGCCTCTCAGTTAGTCGTAAGTGGTATCTCCGCTGCACAAATCACGAAGACTTTAGACCGTACAGCGGCAGAAGTTGTGAAGCGTGTTCCAGGTGTAACCATCTTCGGTGATCGCTTCATTAATATCCGTGGTCTAAACGAACGTTATAACACAGTACAATTGAACAATACTTTCGCTCCATCGATGGAGACGGATATGCGTTCATTCTCATTCGATATCATTCCAGCTGGTCAAATTGACCGTATTTTGGTGTTCAAATCTCCTGCTGCTGAATTGCCTGGCGAATTCGCAGGTGGTGTGGTAAAGATTTTTACCAAAACGATTCCAGAGCAAAACTTCCTAACCATCGATGCTAGTTCTTCTTACAGAGATGGAACGACAAACTCGACGTTCTATTCTCCTATGCACGGAGCAAACTATTGGACAGGTTTTAACACAGGTTACTTTGATCTTCCTAAATCGTTCCCAGCAACAAAATTAGAAATCAATAACGCTGGGCCAGCTCAATTAGCTCAAATAGGTCAATCGCTTAGAAATAACTGGGTTCCAGTTCAATCTACTGCATTACCTGATATGCGATTCTCTCTTTCGGGAGGTTTAAAATTTAACCTAGGTAGTGTTAAAGTAGGAAATGTAACAGCCGTGAACTATTCCAGCACTTACACAAAGTTTAACATGCTTCGAAACGATTATGGCTACTCGTCTATTTTGACTACAGGTAAGCCGGATTTCGTTTTCAGTTTTACAGATCAACAATATTCAACCGCGATTCGTGTAGGTGTGATGCATAACTGGGCATTCAAGTTCTCAGACAATCATAGTATCGAAATCAAGAACTTATTTAACCAGTTAAGCAATTCACAATTTGTGGATCGTAATGGAGATGACAATGGAGCTAATTGGAACATTCGTTCTTTTGACCAAGTATACCGCGGTATTTATACGGGTCAATTAGCCGGGAAGCATGATTTTAATGATGGCAATACGAAACTTGACTGGGTAGCGGGTTATAATTCATCTTTCCGTGAGCAACCAGACTACAAGCGTTTCCGTTATTTAGTCGATGGTAATAGCCGCATTTTATATGTTCCACAAGGAGCTGCTCAAACCTTTAACCTAGGCCGTACAAACATTATTTTAAATGAAAAAGCGGTTACGGGAGGTCTTAATTTAGCGCACAAATTCATCTTAGCTTCAGGGAAAGACGGCGCTAAAGGTAAAGAATTAGAGTTCAAAACTGGTGTATATTTAGAGTCGAAGAAGCGTCAATTTGATGCGCGTAACTTAGCCTTTGTTCGTGCGAATTCCAGCTTATTTAATTTAGGAGGATTGCCTGTAGAGCAAATTTTTGACCCATCTAATATCAACCCAACTACTGGGGTTAAAATTGATGAGCAAACGAACCCGAATGACTCCTATACAGCAACGAATTTATTATACGCAGGCTATGTTCAAGCAGGTTTAGCTTTAGGATCAAAAGTAAATGTGGTCGCTGGTGTACGTGCGGAGAGTAATAGCCAAAAACTAGATTCGTATGACTTAATCGGTAAGCCATTAAAATACGATAACACCGTATTGAATATCTTACCTTCTGTTAATATGACCTACAACTTCACGGAGAAATCATTGCTTCGTTTAGCTTTTGGTCAAACAGTTAATCGTCCTGAATTCCGCGAAGTAGCTCCATTCTCTTTCTATGATTTCGTGAACAACCGCAACATTACGGGTAACTCTAAATTGAAGAATGCAACAGTTCAAAATTACGATTTCCGTTTTGAGTCCTATCCTACGCCATCCGAGGTAGTGAGTTTGGCATTATTCTACAAGCAATTTACGAACCCTATTGAGGTGGTATTCTCTTCAGGTTCAAATCCAAACTTGAGCTTTGAAAATGCTGCCAGCGCTTATTCTGCTGGTATCGAAGCGGAGATTCGTAAGAACTTGAATTTCATTCAACCTACGGGTTTCTGGGCAAAATCAAGTGTGGTATTCAATGCTGCTTTCATTGCTAGTAAGGTTACTTTGGGAACTACAACAGGAGCAAATCAATCGGATAATCGCCCTTTACAAGGCCAAAGTCCTTACATCGTGAACGCGACTTATAATTACAATGACACTCAGAAAGGATTGCAGTTAAATCTGTCCTTTAACGTAATCGGAAAACGTATTTATGCGGTGGGTAATAACTACGGTTATGCCTATCCAGATTGGTACGAGATGCCACGTAACGTAGTGGATTTCACTTTCTCGAAGAGAATCTACAAGAATATCCAGATTAAAGGTGGTGTTTCGGATATCTTAAATAATAACAATATCGTCTTACAAGATGGTAACCAAGATGGAAGCTTTGATACTTCTAAGGATCAAGTAATTCAGTCGTATTCTCCTGGTCGCGTATACTCTTTGGGGCTCATTTTTACGCCTTTCGGATATAAATAAATCTTACAATTAAACTAAACAATCAATTTAAAATCAAATGAAACTTTTTACAAACAACTTGTTCAAGTTAATGGCTGTTCTAACAGTCGTTTCTCTTGCATTCTCTTCATGCCAAAAAGAAGATGAAGTATTCCCGCTTCCCACGGTAACGTCAAGCGGTGAATTGGCTGGTATTGCGGGTGCTTCCGTTACGGTTAGCGCCTCTATCTCTGCTCCTGCAGGTTTGAAATCTATCACTGTTTTGAAAAATGGTGCAGCATTCGAAACGAAAGTTTTAGCTGGTGAAAAAGCGTATACGTATACTTCTACTTATGTAGTAGAGTCGTTAGCAGCTGGTTCTAAGGTTAACTTTACTATTCAAGCAACGGATAACAAAAACCAAATTTCTGCTTTAGTTCCTGTCGTGGTTACAGTGACTGCTACACCTCCTAAGCAAATTGTTACTGTTACGGGTGTAATCGAAGGTAACGTAACTTGGACTGCGAATAAAATCTACAAATTGTCAGGTTTTGTGCGTGTAGGTGAAGAAGCTACTTACGGAACAACTACGAAAGTAGGTAATTTGACTATTGAGGCGGGAACTGTTATTATCGGAGAACGTGCTACAAAAGGTGCATTAATCGTACAACGTGGTTCTAAAATCAACGCAATCGGAACAGCTGCTGCTCCTATCGTTTTCACATCTGAGAGAGATCCAGGTACACGTGAGCCAGGTGACTGGGGTGGATTAGTTATTTGTGGTAAGGCTCCTAATAACTTACCTGATGCACAAGCTTCTCGTGAATTAGAAGGTGGTTACGGTGCGTTCCATGGTGGTACTGATGCAGCTGATAACTCAGGGACATTGAAATATGTTCGTTTAGAATACGCGGGTATCCCTATCAACCCGAACCAAGAGGTTAACTCATTAACAATGGGTTCAGTAGGCTCAGGTACAACAATTGATTATGTTCAAGCTTCTTATGGTTTAGATGATTCATTTGAGTGGTTTGGCGGAACAGTAAACGCAAAACACTTAATCGCTTATAAAGGATTAGATGATGACTTTGATACAGATAATGGATTCTCAGGATATGTACAATTCGGTATAGGTATCCGTGGTGCTGCTATTGCGGATCAATCAGGATCAAATGGTTTTGAGTGTGATAACGATGCGAACGGTTCAGCAAACACACCATTCACTTCTGCGATTTTTGCGAACATGTCAATCATTGGAGCAAAAGGATCATCTTCTGTTGCCATTGACCCATTATTCCAACATGGTGCTCAATTACGTCGTAACAACAAGCAAAAAATCTATAACACGGTTATCACAGGATATCCTTATGGAGTTTATATTGACTCTCAAAAAGGTAGTGCAAAAGCGAACGCTGCTGCTGGTGATATCGATTTAGGAAACGTAGTATTAGCTGGTGTTGAAGGCTGGGGAACGAACGGTTGGGGTTTAAACTGGTCTGTTGCAGTTAAGCCAATGGGTGTTCCAGTTCCAGGTTTTGAGAATATGACATCTTTAAATACAGGTCTTTCTACAGGTTTAACAGCTTTCACAATCGGTACAGCTGTTCCTGAAGATTGGTTCAAAGCTTTAACAGGTAATAAACTTGTAGCGACACAAGCTAACTTAGGTCTTTCTTCTACTTTATGGTCTGCAGGTCGTCCTACGTTCACATTAACGGCAGGTACTTCTGAGTCATTAATCGGTGCTAACTTGAAATCAGGTCTTCCTGCTTTCTTCGAAGCAACAGATTACGTAGGTGCATTTAAATCTACAGACTGGACAGCGGGTTGGGCAGAATTTGCTCCTCAAGCAGTCGTTTATATTAAGTAAAGGTATCCAAGGGAGCTGGCTCAGGTCAGCTCCCTTTTTTTAAATTTTACACCAAACACCATGAAATACATTATTGCCCTTTTTGCCTTGATGTCTTTGGCATCTTGCCATAAAAAAGACGAAGTCGCTTACTACTTTAATGAAGCGCAACAAGATACCTTAACTACCAATATAATGACATTCGTGGCGGAGAACCCGCCCTTTGCAAACGATACAACACGTTTTCAAGCCAAATACACTAATTATTACTGGATGCGTCTACCCTTTTATAAACTAGTGAAACTAGAGATGAAAGAAGATAGTACGTGGTACTATTTCCTTACTAGACCCGTTGCAAACCTACAAGTTTTCCAACGCGGTGTCGTGGGAACATTTAAACTAAAATCGGGCAGCTTAAAACCTTACGATTTTAAAGAAGTGGTAAATACACCGCACTTAAAAGAAGCCGAAGTCTTAGAACGCGGCGCATTCCTTTTTAGAGAATTAAAGAATAACGGAAAGCTAGATGAGTACATGGTCATGAAAGATTATATCCAATGGCCAGATTCAACATTACAATACAATGAAAATATAAACCGCTGGGTGCCCACCCACAAACTATAGTGGTTCAAAGACAATATATTGGTGTAATACAGAAAATGCTAGGAGGTTTCCTTCTGGCATTTCTTGTTTTTTTTCTATCGGGTTGTTTACAAGATAAGGAGGGCAACATAGCCCCCTCCACTTGTTCTACGTCACCTTTATCCACGGTCTCTTTTTCACGAGATATCTATCCCATCATTAAGAATAATTGCCTGTCCTGCCATGATGCGAAGAATCATTACGGTGGCATTGTCATAGAGAATTACACGCAAATTTCAGAGTCCTCGAAATCGGGCGAATTATATCAATCGGTTTATTTTCCACCCAGTGGAAATCCCCCGTATATGCCTAAAGGAGCCTCCCTGCTAAAATGCGAAATAGCCTTGATTGAAGCTTGGGCCAAACAGGGATCTTTGAACAATTAATCTAAACTTAACAAGCGTATTATATTCTGATTATTTCCATAACTTAGCTTTGTCAATAAGCCATAATGATGAAACAATTAGTACTGTTATTTCTCCTTTTCACACCTCGCATTTTTGCACAACAAAACAACCCAGACGCGCGTGTCATTGTCATCACCACAGACGGCTATCGCTGGCAAGAAGTCTTCAATGGAATAGATACGTCCATTGTTAAGATGAAGGGTTTTCACCAGGGAGATTCTGCTCGTTTAATACAGCAATATTATGCGCCTACTTTGGTAGAAAGACGTGCTAAATTAATGCCTTTCTTCTGGGGTAAATTAGCTACTGCAGGTCAGTTACACGGAAATAGAAAAGAGGGAAGTCAAGTAGACAATGCGAATCCGTATTGGTTTTCTTATCCAGGATATAGCGAAATTTTAACAGGCCAAGTAGACACAGCAGTGAATTCCAATGAGTACAAGCCTAATCCGAATACAAACTTTTTTGAATACTTAAACTCCTTGCCAGCATATAAAGGGAAGGTGGCTGCGTTCGGTGCTTGGGATGCGTTTGATCGTATTTTGAATGAGAAAAGAGCCGGTTTCCCGGTAGTTAATGCATTCGATTCCTATCCGGAATTAGAGAAAGATCCGGAGATGAAAATGGTAGCGAAGATGTTGAAGGAGTCATTTAAACCTTTTGGTATGGCGGAATCATTGGACGCATTTACGCATTTCAAAGCAATGCATTATTTGAAAAAAAATAAGCCGAAAGCCTTGTATATTTCCTACGGGGAAACGGATGAATTTGCGCATGAAGGCGCTTACAATCATTACCTAGATGCGGTACACCAGTTTGATGCGTGGGTAGGGGAGATTTGGGATTTTGTAAATACAGATCCAGAATACAAAGGAAAAACGACCTTATTGATCACGACTGATCATGGACGCGGCGATGCTGTAAAGACCCAATGGACATCCCACGGGGATAGTGTTAAGGATTGTTACCAGATTTGGTATGCCATGTTAGGGGCGAATGTTCCAGCTTTAGGGGAAGTAAAATCGAAGGAGCAAGTGTATCAAAAAGAGTTGATTCACAAGGCGGCAAATGCCATCGGAGTCTCGTTTAAAAGTGAAGTAAAATAAGGGATTTAACAATTCCTTAACATTGGTTTTGGAAATGCCCCTTACCTTAGTAAATTGAATTTTTATCTTTAAAAATAGTTTTATGTTCGGATTAGATCCTACATTGTTTTTCCTACTTTGTTTTTGCCTATTAGCCGCTTGTGCCTTTGAATTTGTGAATGGTTTTCACGATACGGCAAATGCAGTGGCAACCGTTATTTATACGCATTCTTTGCGTCCAACTCAAGCGGTGGTTTGGTCTGGATTTATGAACTTTTTAGGGCTATTAACCGGTGGCGTAGGGGTAACCATGAGTATCATAGGTCTACTCCCCACGGAGTTGCTCGTCGATACAAATGTCTACCATTCGATGGCGATGGCCCTTTCTTTATTAATTTCGGCTATTTTATGGAATTTAGGTACTTGGTATTTCGGTATTCCAGCGTCTAGCTCCCACACCTTGATTGGTTCTATCATTGGTATTGGGGTAGGCCACGCATTACTTCCAGAGGCATCTAACAAAGGAATGGCTTCGTTAAACTGGGACAAAGTCATTGAAATTGGTCAAGCACTTTTGCTTTCTCCTTTATTTGGTTTTGCATTAGCAATCATCTTAATGTACATCCTTAAAAAGACGATAACCAACAAAGATATTTTCAAAGAGCCTAAGAAAAAATCGCCGCCACCGATGTGGATTCGCTCGATTTTAATTGCGACTTGTACCCTAGTTTCTTTCTTCCATGGTCGTAATGATGGCCAAAAAGGAATCGGCTTAGTGATGGTTATTTTGATCGCTTTCTTGCCAGGTTATTTTGCGATTAATACGACTTTAGATATGCAAATGATAAAGTCTAGTTTAGTAACAGTTCAAACTATTTCAGCAAAGATTGATACTATCCCATTATCGGAAAAAGAGCGGGATGGTTTAAATCAACTAAAGCAGTCATCTACTGAATTAGCCGTGATCACAGCACAGGATTTAAATCCTTCAACACTTTCGACGGATCAAAAATTTGCGATTCGCAAAGCCGCTTTGACAATTAATAAATTCTCCAAGAAGTTAATTGAAAGTGAATCAGTAGCCCTTTCAGAAAATGATAAGTCTGCTTGGAAAAAAGCAACCGCTGGAACGAAGGCACCGTTCTTTACTTTTGGTGCTTCATCTAGCACTGGAATGGCTGGCGTAACTGATTTCGCCCCTAATTGGGTCATGTGGATGGTAGCACTTTCTTTAGGACTAGGTACGATGATTGGGTGGAAGCGTATTGTCGTTACGATCGGTGAAAAAATTGGAAAAGATCATCTGACTTATGCGCAAGGTGCTTCGGCAGAATTGATTGCTTCGTTAACAATCGGTTTAGCAACCGCTTATAAATGGCCAGTAAGTACAACACACGTGCTGAGCTCGGGTATTGCTGGAACGATGGTAGCGCAGCGCGGCATCAAAAATTTACAAGGAGGAACGGTAAAGAATATTGTCATGGCTTGGATTTTAACCCTGCCTGTAACGATTGTACTTTCGGCCTTATTGTTTTTATTCTTCCGCTGGATTACGGGTTAAGATTGAATAGAAAGAAAAAAAAAGGTGGGACATAAATCCCACCTTTTTTTATTGAATACCTTTTATTTTTTTGCTCTAGGAGCTCTTGGTTTAGCCTTCGGTTTAACTGGAGCTTTTGGTTTTGCAGCAGCCTTCGATTTTGCAGCAACCGCCACCGGAGTTGCCGGCTTTTCTTTAGCAATCAGTGTAGCAAGTAATTTTGCCTTAGCTAGTTTCTTCGCTTCTTTCGCTTTTTTCTTTGCTGCTTTTTCTGACTTCTTTTTTGCCTCTTTCGCTGCTTTCTCTTTTGCTTTCGCTTTATCTTTTTCTTGGTCTGCAATTAACTTGCTGTACTTCTTCACAATGGAAGAAATAGATTTGTGTGTTTCGTGCAACACTTTCTTTGCGTTCTTTTCTGATAGGCCTTTTAACTTAGGTAAAATTCCTTGAACGATTTGATCGGTTAGTTTTTTGTTATCCTCACTCATGCTATTAAATTCTGTTTGTAGAGGTCAAACATAGAGAAAGTATTCAGTATAAAAAATTTATCTGTGTTAAGTTTTTAGACACCGTTAAAAATTTAATATTGGAATTGTTAACAAGCCCCTAACAATTACTTCACATTCTCTTAACAATTTGGTAACATTGGAAGGTTAGTGTGCGTATTACCTTTGCGCTACAAACAACCAATATATTCAAAATGTACAATTTTAGTCAAAAGGCATTCGGCCTACTAATTTTTGTTTTTACTTTATTTGCTTTTAATGCAAATGCGCAAGTGACGACCGCTTCTTTGGCGGGAAAAGTGAAAGATGCGAAAGGAGAAGAAATTCCAGGAGCCAGTGTAATTTTAGTGCATACGCCCACAGGAACGCGTTATGGTGTTTCTACCCAGATCGACGGTAACTTCGTTTTGGCAAATATGAATCCAGGCGGGCCTTACACACTTTCGGTATCTTTTGTAGGATTCAAACCTTTCAAAGCAGAGAACTTAAACTTGACGTTAGGCTCTAACCCATCTGTGAATATTGTTATTTCGGAAGAAACGACAACGTTAACGGAAGTGGTGGTGAAAGCGGATAAAGGCGGAACAAGAACAGGTTCCGTTACTTCCTTAAATGAAGCAGCGATGAAAACGGTTCCTACGATCTCGCGTAGTTTAACCGATATGACTAAATTGACTCCTCAGGGTAGTTCATCCAACTCTTTTGCTGGAACAAACTTCCGTTACAACAACGTAACAGTGGATGGTACGATTAATAACGATGCGATTGGATTTAGCCCATCATTAGGGGGCCAAAGCGGTACATCAGGCATGCCTGGTTCTTCAACACGCACGAACCCTATCTCATTAGATGCGATTCAAGATGTACAAGTGTATGTAGCTCCTTATGATGTGAAGATTGGTAACTTTACCGGTGGTTCAATTAACGCAGTTACGCGTACTGGTACAAACCAAGTAAAAGGATCTGCCTATGCTTACGGTCGTAACTCATTAATTACAGGACCAAACAACGCAGGGGATGGTTCGAAAATCCCATCTGACTATTCTGATATTCAAACAGGTTTCCGTTTAGGTTTACCTATCATCAAGAACAAATTGTTCTGGTTTACAAACGAAGAGATCACACGTCGTAACGAGCCCTTGTTCTACGGAGCAGGTGATCAAGGTACCATTATCGATGCTGCGACAGCAAACTCTATATCCTCTTTCTTAAAGACGAACTACGGATTTGATCCAGGTGCATTTGGTGCTTATTCGATCAACTCATCTAGTAATAAATTCTTTAACCGTTTTGACTGGAATATCTCAGATAAACACCAATTGTCAGTTCGTAACTCGTACGTTGCTTCAGAAGCAACAAACTTAGAGCGTGATGCGTCTAACTTCCGTTTTGGATCGATGGATTTTAAGCAAGTGAACCGTACGAATTCAACGGTAGCAGAATTAAAGAGCCACTTTGGCAGTGCTTCAAATAGCCTTGTATTTGGTTATTCAGATATCCGCGATACACGTGAGCCATCTAGTGCAAACCCAGCTTTCCCACAAGTGGAAATTGCGGCGAATGGCGGAACGATTTTCTTAGGAAATGAGCGTGAAGCAACCATCTTCAATATGAAGCAAAAGACCTTTGAAATCACAGATAACTTTACGTGGTTCAAAGGAAATCATACCTTCTTAATCGGTACCCACAATGAGTTGTACAATATCAACTATGGTTTTGTGAACTCTTGGAATGGTCGTGTAGCTTACAAAAGTGTAGCGGATTTCTTAGCTGGTAATGTGAACCGTGTGCGTGGATCTTATAGCTTCACAAATAACGACCGCGAAACAATCTTGAATAATCCTTATGCCACTTTTAATGTAGGACTTTACAGTATCTACGCTCAAGATGAGATTCAAGTAACGGATAAATTGAAATTGTCTCCTGGTATTCGTTTTGACGTGGCTAGCACGGATAATCCTACCTTGAGTCCTCAAACTGCAGCAACAAAAATAGATCCCAATGCAGGTACTACGTATAATGCGGCAACACCATTGAATCAGATTTCTAATTCGATTTTTGGTCAAGTATTGGTTTCTCCACGTTTAGGATTTAACTACGATGTGAATGGTGACCGTTCTACTATCATTCGTGGGGGATCAGGTATCTTCACGGGTCGTATTCCTTTCGCTTGGTTGGGCTATGCATTCTACAATGACGGTGTTGGTTTTGGTTCTTTTGACGTGAGCAATGTGGCAGGTAAGAACGTAGGAGATGTGTTGAAAGTGGGCGCGAAGGATTTTGCCTTTAACAATGGCCAAAAAAGCTTAACGCAAGTAGATGCGATGGCAAATAATTTCAAAATGCCACAAGTATTACGCTCTAGCGTAGCGGTGGATCACACGGTGGATGGTTACAAATTCACTTTGGAAGGTATCTATACAAAGACAATCAATGACTTGAAATTCCAACAAGTGAACTTAAAAGACTCTGTTAAGTATTACACTTATGACGTGTTGAAGCAAATGCCAATCTATTTATCAGGCGGTGCAACAGGTCAAAAATTGAACACGAACTTCGCGAATGCGTACGAATTATCGAATACCTCTGAAGGGCATCGTTACAGCTTAACGGCTCAAGTATCGAAGACATTCACGAATGGATTTACGTTTATGACGGCTTATACATTTGGTGAAAGCTTTGACTTAACAAACGGTATCCGTAACTCAATGGAATCTAACTGGCAGTTAAACCAATCCTTAACGCCTAATAACCCCAAGATAGCTTACTCGAACTTCGATATTCGCCATAGAATCATTGGTTCATTTGGCTACACGAAAGTATACAAAAATGGTAGCGCAACCACTCTATCAGGGGTATTCAGTGCACAATCAGGTGCTCCTTTCACATGGGGTTTTGTGAACTCAACGATTGCAAATACACCACAAGCGGCTGGATTAGCCTATTTATTTAAAGATGAAACAGAAGCGGCTAAGTACATGGTTGCGGATGCCAAATTAGGTACAGCAGCAGATCAAGCGAAAGCGTTTATGGCTTACATCAATGCAGATGAGTATTTGAGCACACGTAAAGGAGATTTCACAGAGCGTAACGGTGGTCGTACCCCTTGGAATGCGACTTTAGACTTGAAATTAAACCATATGATCAAAATGTCAAATGGCCACGATTTACAGTTCTCTTTAGATATCATGAACGCGACGAACTTAATTAATAGCAACTGGGGTAGAATTTACTTCGCGCCTAACACCTTTAATTCAACTGCCAGCTTAGGCTTGACGCGTATTAACTCAGGTACAGCAGCTGATCCAACGTACAAGTTTGCCGTTCCATCTTCGCCATACACGGTAGATCAAATGGGATCTAGATGGCAGATGCAAGTAGGAGCGCGTTACACGTTCTAATCTACTTAGTCATAACAAAAAAGGCGAATCGCAAGATTCGCCTTTTTTTATGTGTTGCTAGCGCGACCAGCGGAATCTCCGTCTGCCTAACATGCCAGATAAACCCGTTCCTTGGTTTTCTCTGAAGTTAGCCACGTAAACTGGCTGTGCAATTAATTCTGATAAGTGTCCAGCCATTAAGCTTTGGGACTTAGCGACCCACTGTTGGTATTGATCTTGAACCGACACGTGAGAAGGCAAATATTTTTTGAAGATACTAAGGTCAAAAGACGAAGCACCGATTCCTGCTCCTGACATCTCGCCATCGAATGCGTTAATCATCTGTTCGATGTGGTTAGGCACTGGAACCATCATCGCCGGCTTTCCTAGGTACATCGCCTCAGCTACTGACTCAAAACCTGCTGTGGAGATTAAGCCAGCGCATTCCGTCATTTTCGCCAAATAATTCTCCGCATCAATCGGATGGAATGTCAATGAATCGGAATAGTGATAGGTCTCCCTGCGTGCTGGATTATCCCAAAAGCAATCCAATTTTACCTCCGGATTCGCATTCGACCAGTTCATAATATCTTCTGAAAGACGGAAGTGCGTTAAATAGGCTAACCAACGCTCGCCCGCTTTCGGTACAATGTTTTTTACCTGCTGGCGCAAAAGTGGTGGAACCACTTCGATCTTCGCGTCATTATCAATAGGACGGAAAGATAAGCCTAATAACTTCTTCGAACCGATAGACGTAATCATCGTATTCATATTTAATAGAATACGGTCGATTTTCTTCTCCGGAATACTTTCGAAGTTCTTGTTTAATAATAAGTATTGATGACCTACGGACATCGTCGGGATTTTTGACCCTGATTTTAATTTATATAACCCTGTGATGGACTCGTAGAAATTAACAATTCCGTCCGGTTGCAATTCTTCAACGAACGCTTCTAATTGAGTGGCGCTCTTCCAAAACGTTTTGAAATTCGTGAAAGCCTGTGCCGCAGTTTTGAAAAGTTGGACCGATTTCCCATTCCCAAAAATAATAGAAGGGCTATTGTATTGTAATAGGGGAGTGTCGCCAATGAAATCTAAAAAGAAGGATGGGATTTTACGCCCCTGAAAAGATCCCACGGCATAGCCCACCACTTCGTGACCCGCCTCGCGTGCGATTTGTGTAAATGAGATCGCTTGTGTTAAATGTCCGCGACCTTCTCCTTGTACGGTAAATATGAATTTGCCCATCTTAAACAGCGATTGCTTCGCCCAAAATTTCGTTTAACTCTGCTTTCAAATTGTAGTGAGGGAATTCGATGATTTGCCATTCCCCTTTGTGTGTTTCCACTAAGGCTGTCAATGATTCAACCCAGTCGCCAGAATTCATATACGCGATTCCGTCGATCATTTTGATTTCAGCCTTGTGAATATGGCCACAGATGATTCCATCCGCGCCTTTGGCCTTCGCTAATTCTGCTAATTTTTCCTCAAAATCCGAGATGAAATTCACCGCCGCCTTCACTTTCTGCTTAATCACCTGCGACAAAGAGTAGTATGGCTTTCCTTGCCACGTGCGGTATTGATTATACCATTTATTCAACCACAACAAGAACGTGTAGCCGATATCGCCTAAATAGGCTAGCCATTTCATTTGGCTCGTAATACTGTCGAAAATATCGCCGTGTGTGATGAAGTATTTCTTGCCAAAACTCTTCAACGTATAGTCCTGGCGAATCGAAAACTGCTTCCCAATTTTCAACGGAAGCACTTGCTCCAAGAAATCATCGTGATTCCCGCGCAAATAAATCACCTCCGTATCCCACTTATCCATCATCTTTAACACACAACGGAAAAATCCCGTGTGCTTCTTCTTCCAGCTGCCTCCTTTTTTCAGTTGCCAGCCGTCGATGATATCGCCGTTTAAGATGAGTTGGTGGCACGAATGTGCGCGTAAGAATTCGTTTACCTCGGCTGCTTTAGCTCCCTTGCTACCTAAATGCAAGTCTGAGATAACGATTGTTTTGTAGGTGGGTTGAAAATGATGGCCCATGATTACCTATTTGGTTTACCAAAAATAGGCCATCAATTTAAACTCCTGATTAAGCAAATATTATGCTAAAGTTAAATCTACCAAACCATAGGTACCTCAATCAACAGCACCTTCGTGCCTGCTGCTGAAGCCTTTACCTCGATGGAATCCGTCTGCGAAATCCCGATCGCATCTCTACGTCCTAGATTCTCGCCAGCCAATTCAATTCCACCTTCAATCACAAACACAAAAGCTCCTTGCTGTGCCCCATGCAAAGCATAGCTCAGGCTTTCGCCTTCGGCAATTTCGGTGATATTAAAATACGTATCTTGATTAACCTGCAATGAATCAATGTCCGTTCCCAGTGGCGAAACCACCGTCTTCCATTGTCCCTTAAAATCCGCAGGATTGTACGTGCGCTGATCGTAGCGCGGTGTGATATTTTTCAGTTTGGGCATGACCCAGATTTGAAATAGTTCCAAACCTTCTGTTTGACTCGCATTAAACTCCGAATGGTAAATCCCCGAACCCGCAGACATGATCTGCACATCCCCCGCATTAATAATACCATTCGTCCCCATCGAATCCTCATGCGCAACCGCGCCTTTCATCGGAATGGTCACGATTTCCATATTATCATGCGGATGTTTGCCAAAACCCATCCCCGCCGCAATAAAATCATCATTCAGCACGCGCAGCGCACCAAAATGAATGCGCGCCGGATTATAATAACCAGCAAAGCTAAAACTAAAGGCGGTCTTTAACCAGCCGTGATCGGCTGTTCCGCGGGAGGAGGCAGGGTGTAGTTCGGTTTTCATAAGGGTAGTCGCCTTCGGCTTAGTCGCTGCATTCGCAGCTTAGTCGTCAATGTGTGACTTAGTCCGAAGGATTAAAATTTACACAAATATCATTTCTTTATTTTCGTCCAACAAAAAAGTCGGAACAATTGTTCCGACTCCTTTTTATTTAGTCTTTTTTCCCTCCGGACTCTTTCCCTTCGGACTATCGACTATAGATATTGATTCGCGTTCGTCGCGTTCAAGTCTTCGAAAGCTGTTTTTAAACGAGCTACTAAAGTCTCTTCGCCCTTACGTAACCAAACACGTGGGTCATAGTATTTCTTGTTCGGAGAATCGTCACCTGTTGGGTTACCGATTTGGCCTTGTAAATAAGCTTCATTTGCTTTGTAGAATCCTAAGATACCTTCCCAGAATGCCCATTGCGTATCTGTATCGATATTCATTTTGATTGCACCATAAGATAATGCCTCACGGATTTCTTCGCGAGATGAACCAGAACCACCGTGGAATACGAAGTTGATTGGTTTCTCAGGAGTCAAATTGTATTTCGCTTTGATAAACTCTTGTGAGTTCTTCAAAATCACGGGTTGTAACTTCACGTTACCCGGCTTGTAAACTCCGTGCACGTTACCGAATGCCGCAGCGATCGTGAAACGGTGAGAGATTTTGGACAATACTTCATAAGCATAAGCCACCTCTTCCGGTTGTGTATATAATTTAGATGAATCTACGTCAGAGTTATCTACGCCATCTTCTTCACCACCTGTAACACCTAATTCGATTTCTAAGGTCATGCCCATTTTAGACATACGCTCTAAATATTTAGCGCAGATTTCTAAGTTTTCTTCCAAAGGCTCTTCAGACAAATCAATCATATGAGAAGAGAACAAAGGTTGTCCTGTCTCAGCGAAGAATTTCTCACCAGCATCTAATAAACCGTCGATCCAAGGCAATAATTTTTTCGCGCAGTGGTCAGTGTGTAAAACTACTTGAACACCGTAAGCTTTCGCCATTTGGTGAACGTGGTAAGCGCCTGAGATCGAACCTGCGATTGCCGCAGCTTGATTCTCGTTAGAAAGCGTCTTTCCAGCGTAGAAAATACCACCACCGTTAGAGAATTGGATGATTACCGGAGAATTCACCGCTTTCGCTGCTTCTAATACTGCATTCACAGTATCTGTACCTGTTACGTTAACCGCTGGTAAAGCGAATTGATTTTTCTTAGCGATTTCAAATAACTCTTGAACCGCATCTCCGTGCAACACTCCTGTTTGATTGGATAAACTTGACATAATGCTTTTTTTTCTTGGGAAATAAATAAAAACTGCCTGATTTTCAGCAACTAAAGCCCAAAAATACAAACAATTATTGATTTTTCGAGGGTTAAAGCGCCAAAGTCGTCCCTTCGTGACTTAGTCACGACTACGTCGTTTAGTCATCGCTTCGCGATTTAGTCGGCACTGCTTCGCAGCGATGTCGTTTAGTCGCTCGACCCATTGACTAAGACGAAGTCGACTAGGCCGCAGGCGACTAAATCGTGTAACGATGACTCTTTGACTAAATCGCGAAGCGATGACTAAGACGAAGTCGACTAAGCTGCGTAGCAGCGACACTTTCAAGATTTTTTAATCATTTAACATTCACCATTCATCATTTACCATTAATTTAACGCCATGAAAAAAATCCTCCTCCTATTCCTTTCATTCGCCGCATTCTCCCAAAACGATGCGATAGTTCGTGGCCCCTATTTACAATCGATGACGTCTGAATCCGTATTGATTCAATGGCGGACGGCATCACCTCAGACTAGCCAAGTGACTTTGGAGACAAAAGGGGAGAAGAAGTCGCGCGTGATTGCGGATACGAATCGGGTGATTGATCATGTGCTGAAAGTGTCAGGGTTATCACCTAATAAATCTTATACGTATAAAATCTCCTCGAATCACCAGGGGACTTTTCATACCAAACCAAAGGCCGGAGATCCTAATTCGGTGCGGGTTTGGGCTTTAGGGGATTTTGGCTTTGTTACACCGAATCAAAATGCGGTAATTTCTTCCATTAAGAATTATACGGCAGATAAGCCGATCGATGCTTGGATTTGGTTAGGAGACAATGCCTATAATAATGGGAAGGATGAAGAATACCAAAAATACGTCTTTGATGTGTACCAGGCAGACTTTTTTCCCAATTTGGCCTTATATCCATCCCCTGGAAATCACGATTATGCAGGGAAACACGATCCCACAGTTCCACCCTATTTCAAGATATTTTCATTACCCACAGAAGGGGAAGCTGGCGGTGTTGCGTCTCATTCAGAGTCCTATTATTCAGTGGATTACGGCTCCTTGCACTTGATTTCAATTGATACGGAATTGCGCGATGCAGCGGGGAATCAGGTGATGGATGGGAAAGGAGATCAATATGATTGGTTGGCCAAAGACTTAGCCGCAAATCGCCTCCCCTTCACAATCGTCTATTTTCACAAGCCACCCTATTCTAAAGGATCGCACGATTCAGATACTGAGTCAGATATGAAAAATATGCGTGAAAAAGTGAATCCTCTTTTTGAGAAGTACAATGTGGACGTGGTGTTAGCAGGACACAGTCACGTATATGAGCGGACCCTGCCTTTGCGCGGACATTTTGGTGTAAATAATTCCTTCGATGCAGCTACGCAGGTGGTGGCTACGGAAAAAGCACCTAATCATTATGTAGTGGGCAAAAAAGGCCAAGGAGTGATATATGTGGTCAATGGTTCAGGGAGTAGATTAGGCGGAAGAATGCCTGGTTTCCCATTAAAATCAGCGGTGTATGTAAACACAGAGGTAGGCGGATCAATGATTATTGATGTGTCTAAGTCGAAGTTTGTCGCTAAATGGGTGGCTGCGGATGGACAGGTTCGGGATCAGTTTGTCATTGAAAAGTAACAATATCAAATTGTAAAATCTGTTTTAATCCGGATAGAAAATCAACCGCGCATCCTTATATTTATTCTTCAAATAAATAATTATGAAATCAACCGTCTTATCACTTCTTTTCCTAGGCTTAACTTTTGGGTCTGTGGCTCAATCGGATTTAAAGTCACAATTAAATCAGAAGCGAGTGACTCTTCCAAATGGTTGGAAATTATCTCCGCACGGCTCGTCTGTTGCTTTGGGAGATTTGCCCTTAAATGTGGTGGTTTCGCCGGATCAGCGTTACCTTTTAGTGACGAATAATGGCCAAAGCGTACAAAGCTTGCAACTAATCGATGCTGCCACTAACCAGGTCCTAGATTCACAAAAGCTACCTAAATCATGGTATGGCTTAAAAGTAGCAGGCGATAATAAAACTGTATTTGTTTCCGGAGGCAATGATAATTGCGTTCTGGTTTTCCATATCGAAGCTGGAAAACTAGTGGAGCAAGAAAAAATTGCTTTAACGACTGATCCTAAGGCCATTATTTCTCCTACAGGAATTGAGTTCGATGATGCATCTGGCATCTTATATGTGGTTACTAAGGATAATAATTCCTTGTATGTGGTTGATGCAGCTAAAAAAGCGGTGCTTTCCATTCACAAACTTTCAGGGGAGGCCTTTACGTGCTTATTGGACAAGAAGAAGGAATTGCTTTATATCTCGGTTTGGGGAGCGCGTCAGATTCTTCCGTTTCAAATTAAAACCAAGACTTTTTTAAAGGCTATCGCCGTGGGGGATCACCCGAACGAGATGGTGCTAACGAAAAATGGCAACGTATTATTTGTAGCAAATGCTAATGACAATTCTGTTTCAGTCGTGGATACGCGTGCTGGTAAAGAGATTGAAGTATTATATGCGGCACTTGTGCCTAATGCTTTGGAAGGCAGTTCGACAAACGGTTTGGCCTTATCCGCTGATGAAGAAAGATTATACGTATCGAATGCAGATAACAATTGCTTAGCGGTATTCGAAGTAGAAAAACCGGGTCAATCGAAGTCGTTAGGTTTCATTCCAGTAGGCTGGTATCCCACGTCGTTGAAAATAGTCAAAGGAAAATTATATGTGGCGAATGGAAAAGGATTCTCTTCTTTCGCGAATCCGAAAGGACCTAATCCGATTGCCAAAAAACAAACGGTTACCTACCAGAAATCGGATAATACCGCGAACGCACCAAGTGAATATATCGGTGGTTTAATGAAAGGGACCATGTCCATCTTCAAGGAACCTACAGTAAAAGAATTAGCCGTGCTTTCAGAGGCCGTCTACTTAAATACTCCCTATAACAAGGATATCGAGATGAATGCCGCTGGGGAAATAGGAAATCCGATCCCAATGAAAGTGGGGGACGCTTCACCGATAAAATACGTGTACTATATATTAAAAGAAAACCGTACCTACGATCAGGTATTATCTGATGTGGTGGGAGGCAATGGAGATACGACTTTATTGTTATTTGGCGAAAAATATACGCCTAATCAGCACAAGCTAGTGAAAGATTTCGTCTTGTTAGATAATTTCTACGTGGATGGCGAAGTGAGTTCGGATGGTCACAACTGGTCGACATCAGCACACGCCACCGATTATTTAGAGAAAACCTGGCCTACTTCCTATGGTGGACGTGGTGGTAAATACGACGGGGAAGGAAACCGCGCGATAGCGAATCCGAAGAATGGATTTATCTGGGATTATTGCAAGCGCGCAGGCGTTTCTTACCGTACTTACGGAGAATTTGCCACCGGTTTCAAACCCAATATCCCTGCCCTTAAAGATCACTTTTGTCCAGACTATTCGTCATTTAACCAAGATGTGATGGACACGACTCGTTTTCAGGCTTGGAAAAGAGACTTTGATCGTTTGCTCGCTTTAGGTCAGGTCCCTCATTTTAATTCGATGCAATTTCCAAACGACCATACAGAAGGTCAACGCCTGGGCAAAAAGACCCCTTTCGCGTATGTAGCGGATAATGATTACGCGATTGGCTTGTTTGTGGAGCATTTGTCGAAGTCCCCTATTTGGAAGGAAACAGCCGTTTTCATTGTAGAAGATGATGCCCAAAACGGCCCCGACCATGTTGATGCCCATCGTACAACAGCTTATTTAGCGGGAGGATTTGTGAAGCGTGGATTTATAGATCATACGCCTTACTCTACTTCGTCAATGTTGCGTACGATTGAATTAATCCTTGGCTTGCCTCCAATGAGCCAATACGATGCAGCGGCCACTCCGATGTTCCGTAGCTTTAGTGCAACACCTAACTTGACTCCGTTTATCCACGAATTACCACGCACTAATTTGTTTGAACTAAACGTGAAAGACACACCAAGTGCTCAAAAAAGCGCGAAATTTAATTTCAAAAAAGAGGATTCGATTCCAGATTTAGAATTCAGCGAAGTGATTTGGAAAGCTGTAAAAGGGGAGAATTCAGTAATGCCTGCGCCGAGAAGAGCGGCAATTTTAGCTACAACGGAGGAAGTAGAGGATTAAGGAGAGCATAAATGTGGTTAAAAACGCTGTGTGTTTTAGTCATCGCTGTGCGATTTAGTCGTCACTGTGTGACTTAGTCGACTTCGTCTTAGTCCGAAGGGATCATCCACCATTTACCATTTACCACTCACCATTTACCATCTATACTCTCTACTCTATCATCTCTACTCTAAAGGAGTCCTGAGGATCATTCACCATTTACCATTCCCTGTCCACTGCCGACTGTCCACTGACTACTAATCTCTTGATTCTCAAAATATTTTTACCCACCCTCTTGTTTGTATTATTTTTTTTCCTACCTTTGCACTCCCGTTCGACAAACGCAGTTTTTTATTCAGAGAGAGGTTGGCAGAACTTCCCGAATTTATTTAAAACACATAAAATGCATGTCAAACAGGTCTTAAATCGAGGAAAGCTTGATTTTTGTGTTAGAACTGGTATTGATTGATGACCGTTGAATGCCCAGCCCATTAATTAAATATTAAGCTACACAAGGTGTTTTTTCACTGTTATCCACAGTGGGTCCATCTTGTCGCCTTATACCAATTCTGCTTTTTTTATTGTTTAGATTCCTATATCACGTTCAGTTGAACGATGATTTTGAATAAAAGTCTTACAACAAGCCACGTTAGCCTTGTAAGCATATTTATATTTTAAATATTAACATATTATGTCAGGAATTATTGGTAAAAAAGTCGGTATGACTAGCCTATACATGGAAGACGGTAAAGCTGTTCCATGTACGCTAATTGAAGCCGGTCCTTGTGTGGTTACACAAGTGAAAACTGTAGAGAAAGAAGGCTATAACGCTGTTCAAATCGGCTACGGTGAGAAAAAAGAAAAGCACACAACAAAATCTTTGTTGGGTCACTTCAAGAAAGCAAATACTACTCCTAAGAAAAAGTTGGTAGAATTTCGCACGTTTGAGCAGCCTCTTGCATTAGGGGATGTTTTAACTGTTGAGATGTTAGAGCTAGACACTTACGTTGACGTAGTGGGTACTTCTAAAGGTAAAGGTTTCCAGGGTGTTGTTAAACGTCACGGATTTGCCGGTGTGGGTGGTCAAACTCACGGTCAGCATAACCGCGGTCGTCACCCAGGTTCAATTGGTGCGTGTTCATTCCCATCTCGTGTATTCAAAGGCTTACGCATGGCGGGTCGTACAGGTGGTAATCGTGTAAAGGTTCAAAACCTTCAAGTTTTGAGAATCTATCCAGAGAAAAACTTATTAGTAGTTTCTGGATCAGTACCTGGAGCTAAGAACTCATACGTAATCATTGAAAATTAAAAATTGGGCCTAGCCTAAACAATAGACATTCTGAAACATGGAATTATCAGTATATAACATAGCAGGAAAAGATACCGGAAAGAAAATTACTCTTTCTGACGAAATCTTTGGTATCGTTCCTAACGAGCATGTGGTTTACTTAGATGTGAAGCAATATTTAGCTAACCAACGTCAAGGAACTCACAAAGCGAAAGAGCGTGCAGAAGTTTCTCGCTCGACTCGCAAGATTAAGAAACAAAAAGGTACGGGTGGTGCACGTGCAGGTTCAATGAAATCTCCTTTGATGAAAGGTGGTGGACGTATCTTCGGACCTCGCCCACGTGATTACCACTTCAAATTGAACAAGAAAGTGAAAGCTTTGGCTCGCCAATCAGCTTTAGCTGCTAAGGCTCAAAGTGGAGATATCGCGATCTTGGATTCAGTTTCTTTCGCAACACCACAAACTAAGGCGTATTTAGCGATGTTAAAAGCGCTTCAATTAGATAACACAAAGACATTATTGATCACACAAGATGTAGACAAGAATGTCGTATTATCTGGTCGTAACGTTCCTAAGACTAAGGTAACAACCGCAGGAGATGTGAACACATACGATTTAGTGAACGCAGGTAAGTTGTTAATCACGACTGCAGCGATTGAAAAAATTGAGTCATCATTCAGTAACTAATTGACAGAAGATTTTCTGTTATAAACGAAAATAAAAATGGGCATTATTAAACGTCCGGCCTTGACTGAAAAGTCGCAAGCCATGCAAGAGAAAGGCCAATACACGTTTGTTGTTGAGTTGACAGCAAATAAGATTGAGATTGCCAAAGAGGTGAAGAAGATGTACGGTGTTGATGTTCAAGATGTGAGAACAATGCGTCAGATTGGAAAAGTAAAATCCAAGTCTACACGTACTAAGGTCACTTCTGGACGTACTTCTACGATCAAGAAAGCAATTGTAACAGTAGCTCCAGGTGAAGTAATTGACTTCTACCAAGGAATCTAATTAAAAAAACTAAGGGGGTTCATCCCGATAAATTGAACTAATTAAATGGCAGCAATTAAAAAAATTAAACCAACAACTCCAGGACAACGTCACCGCATCGCGCCCACGTTCGAGGAGATTACTACGGACAAACCGTACAAGCCTTTACTAGAACCGATCAAAAGAACGGGTGGTAGAAATGCTGATGGTCGTCGCTCGATGCGTTACATCGGTGGTGGTCACAAGCGTCGTTACCGTGTGATTGATTTCGCTCGTTTGAAATTTGACGTTCCAGCAACGGTATTAACAGTAGAATACGATCCTAACCGTACTTCTCGTATCGCTCTTATTGAGTATTCGGACGGTCAGAAATCTTATATTTTGGCACCAGCTGGTATCCAGGTGGGTCAAACAGTTATCTCAGGAGAGAAAGTAGCTCCAGAGGTGGGAAATGCATTGCCTTTGGCAAACATCCCATTAGGTACATTAGTGCACGCAATCGAATTACAACCTGGTAAAGGAGCTGAAATGGCTCGTTCTGCTGGTACGTACGCTCAATTGTTAGCACGTGATGGAAAATATGCAACCTTGAAATTGCCTTCAGGTGAGATGCGTATGGTACTTGCTCGTTGTCTAGCGACAATCGGTACAGTATCTAACTCGGATCACATGAACGTGAACTTAGGTAAAGCAGGACGTCACCGTTGGTTAGGTCGTCGTCCACGTGTTCGTGGTGTTGTAATGAACCCAGTTGATCACCCTATGGGTGGTGGTGAGGGTCGCTCTTCAGGAGGTCACCCACGTTCTCGTAACGGTTTATTGGCTAAGGGTAAGAAAACTCGTAGTCCAAAGAAAAACACTAATCGTCTTATCATCAGTAGAAGAAAAAAATAGTTAGATGGCACGTTCACTAAAAAAAGGTCCTTACATTGATTACCGCCTTGATAACAAGGTTCAGGCTATGAACGAATCCGGAAAGAAATCCGTGATTAAAACATGGTCTAGACGTTCAATGATCTCTCCAGATTTCGTAGGTCACACATTCGCAGTACATAACGGGAATAAATTTATCCCTGTTTTTGCAACTGAAAATATGGTAGGTCACAAATTAGGTGAGTTCTCTCCAACACGTAACTTCCGTGGTCACGTGGCGAAAAAAGACAAAGGTAAAAGGTAAATAGATAGACTCTCGGGTCTTAATCAATATTGAAAATGGAAGCAATTGCTAAATTAAGAAATGTTCCTACGTCGCCGCAGAAGATGCGTATTGTCGCAGACATGGTACGTGGACAGAAAGTATCCAAAGCGTTGGGTATCTTAAAATTTGAGCCCAAAGTTGGTGCTAAATCGATAGAGAAATTATTACTCTCTGCGGTTTCTAACTGGCAAAACAAGCATGTAGATGCTAAAATTGAGGAAGCTGACTTGTTTATCAAGACGATTTTCGTAGACGGAGGTGCTTCGATCAAGCGTTTACGTCCTGCTCCGCAAGGAAGAGGTCACCGCATCTTGAAGCGTTCAAATCACATCACTATTGTAGTGGCTTCTTCAGAAGCTCCTGCTTTAGTAACCAGTTCAGCAGAATAATAGACTATTAGATAAAACAAGAAATGGGACAAAAAATTAACCCTATTGGATTAAGATTAGGTATCGTGAGAGGTTGGGATTCTAATTGGTACGGAGGTAAAACTTTCGCTGATAAGCTTGTCGAAGACGAGAAAATCAGAAAGTATGTAGCCGCTCGTATTCCAAAAGGATCTATCTCAAAAGTTATTATTGAGCGTACCTTAAAGCGCATCACTTTGACAATCAACACAGCTCGTGCTGGTGTGGTTATCGGAAAGCAAGGTGCTGAGGTAGATAAAGTAAAAGAAGAGTTAAAGAAAATCACAGGTAAAGATGTTCAAATCAACATCTTTGAGATTAAGCGTCCAGAAATCGATGCGAAATTAATCGGTGAAGCTATCGCTCAACAATTACAAGCTCGTATTTCATTCCGTCGTGCTATGAAGCAAGCTATCGCGTCAGCGATGCGTGTAGGTGCACAAGGAATTAAATTAAAATTATCAGGTCGTTTAGGTGGTGCTGAAATGGCACGTTCTGAAGGATACAAAGAAGGACGTATTCCTCTTCACACACTTCGTGCGGATGTTGATTACGCTATCTCTGAAGCTTTAACTGTATACGGAAAGATCGGTATTAAGGTATGGGTATTCCGCGGTGAAGTTTTTGGTAAGCCAGATTTATCTCCTAATGCAAACATGGGATTACAATCAACTGCAGCGGATTCTCGCGGTGGTGATCGTGGACCTCGTGGACGTGGTGATGACCGTGGTCGTGGCCGTCGTCCAGAAGGAGCAGATCAAGGTGGAGACCGTAACAAACCAGGTGCTGGCGGTGCGAACCGTGGCCGTGGTGGAAAGCGATAAAATATATTTGAATTAGATATTAGACTTATAAGAAGATGTTACAACCAAAAAGAACGAAATTTCGTAAGCAACAAAAAGGTCGCGTAAGAGGTGTTGCAACCCGTGGCCACGAGATTGATTTTGGATCATTCGCTATTAAATCTTTAGAGCCAGGTCGTATCACCGCTCGTCAAATTGAAGCAGCTCGTATCTCGGTAACCCGTGCTATGAAACGTGAAGGACAAGTTTGGATCCGTGTTTTCCCTGACAAACCTATCACTAAGAAGCCTGCAGAGGTTCGTATGGGTAAGGGTAAAGGTGCTCCTGAGTATTGGGTAGCTAATGTTCGCCCAGGAACTATCTTGTTTGAATCGTCAGGTGTACCTTTGGCGGTTGCTCAAGAGGCTTTACGTTTAGCAGCACAAAAGTTGCCAATGCGTACAAAGTTTGTTGTTCGTAGAGATTATTCAGAATAGGATATTAAACCCACAGTTTAATACATCCAAATAACATTGTTATGAAAAACGCAGAAATACAAAAATTAGGAGTTGAAGAATTAAAGAAGCAGATCGCTGCTGAGCAAGAGAACATCTCTCGTTTGAAATTAGCTCACGCTATTTCACCGATTGAGAATCCAATGCGCATTCGTCAAAACCGTAAATTGATCGCGAAATTAGAAACTGCTCTAAGCGCGGCAACAAAAGCTTAATTATTAATTTTTAATAGGCCGGTTCAAATACGCTATCGGCCAATTGTTTAACAAGTAATCCAACAACCATGGAAGAAAGAAACCTGAGAAAAGTAAGAATTGGGAAAGTGGTGAGTAACAAGATGGATAAATCTATCACCATTACCGTTGACCGTAAGGTTAAGCACCCATTGTACGGAAAGTTCGTACAGAAAACAACAAAATTGATGGCACACGATGAGAACAACGAGTGCGGAATCGGTGACACAGTGAAAGTGATGGAAACTCGTCCTCTTTCTAAAAACAAGTGTTGGAGATTATTAGAAGTAATCGCAAAAGCGAAATAATTCTAAGATTGTTATTCAAAATTTAAAATTTAAAGATCAAATATAATGTTACAGCAAGAATCAAGATTGGGTGTAGCGGATAATTCTGGAGCAAAAGAAGTTTTAGTCATTCGCGTTTTAGGCGGTACTGGCAAAAGATACGCTTCTATTGGAGATAAAATTGTCGTTTCTGTGAAGTCAGCTCTTTCTTCTTCTAGTATGAAGAAAGGAACCGTTTCAAGAGCAGTAGTTGTTCGTGTGAAGAAAGAAATTCGTCGTAAAGATGGTTCTTATATTCGTTTCGAAGATAACGCAGCCGTTTTATTAAACGCAAATGATGAGCCGAGAGGAACTCGTATTTTCGGGCCAGTTGCGCGTGAGTTGCGTGATGCAGGATTCATGAAAATTGTTTCCCTAGCCCCTGAAGTTTTATAATTAGATGAGATATTGGGTGAACCCAATTTAATAATCATACAATGGAAAAAAATACAAGTAAACCAGCAAAATTGCACGTTAAAAAAGGAGATACTGTTCAAGTGATCGCAGGTAACGCGAAAGGTAAAACAGGAGTTATCACTCAAGTGATCGTTGAAAAATCTCGTGCAATCGTAGAAGGAGCTAACTTGCAAACAAAGCACGTTAAGCCATCTGCAGCTAATCCTCAAGGAGGAATCGAAAAGCGTGAAGGTTCAATCCACATCTCTAACCTTATGGTAGTAGAAAACGGAAAGCCTGTACGTACAGGTCGTAAATTGAACGAGAAAGGTAAATTACAACGCTATTCTAAAGCGACTGGTAAATTTATCGCATAATTAGAACTTAACCGTGGGTCGGAAATCCACAAAATATACTACAATGGCAGTACCTAGATTAAAAGAACGTTTTGTTAAGGAGGTTGTACCAAGCTTAAAAGAAAAGTTTCAGTACAAGTCTATCATGCAAGTGCCTAAGATTACTAAAATCGTAATCAACAAAGGTGTAGGAGCCGCAGTGTCGGACAAGAAATTAATCGATATCGCTATCGAAGAAATCACACAAATCGCTGGTCAAAAGGCGGTAGCAACGATCTCTAAGAAAGCTATCTCGAACTTTAAGTTACGTGAAGACATGCCTATCGGTGTGAAAGTAACGTTACGTGGAGATAAGATGTACGAATTCTTAGATCGTTTAACAACAGTTTCTTTAGCACGTGTTCGTGACTTTAAAGGAATCTCTGAAAAAGGATTTGATGGTCGTGGAAACTATACCTTAGGGGTGAAAGAGCAAATCATCTTCCCTGAGATTTCAATCGATAAAGTAAGTAAGATCTCTGGTATGGACATCACGTTTGTGACGACTGCCGGAACAGATGAAGAAGCTTATGCTTTATTAGCTGCGGTTGGAATGCCTTTTTCAAATCAAAAAAAATAAATAGCCCGTAAGGCTTTCATAAAAACCTTTAAATTTTTACAAAATGGCTAAAGAGTCAGTAAAAGCAAGAGAAAGAAAACGCGAAGCAGCAGTTGCAAAATATGCAGTGAAGCGCGCAGCTTTAAAAGCAGCTGGAGATTACGTTGGATTGGATAAACTTCCAAAAAATGCATCTCCTGTACGTTTACACAACCGTTGTAAATTAACAGGACGTCCTCGTGGATATATGCGTAAGTTCGGTATTAGCCGTGTTACGTTCCGTGAAATGGCATCCAACGGTTTGATTCCAGGTGTGACTAAGTCAAGCTGGTAATATTATTTGATTAATTAAATTCATTTTTGTAATTTTGCAGGCCCATTTTAAAAGTCCTGCGGCAAATTTAAAAACAATGACAGATCCAATAGCAGATTATTTAACCCGATTGAGAAATGCCTTGAAGGCACGCCATAGGGTAGTTGAAATTCCTGCTTCCAACATTAAAAAGGAAATTACGAAAGTACTTTTTGATAAAGGATACATTTCAAACTATAAATTCGATGATTCATCCGTACAGGGAACCATCAAAATTGCATTGAAATACAATTCAGTTACGAAGCAACCTGCTATCGTTAACTTGACTCGTATCTCTAAGCCAGGTCTTCGTAAATACAATGGTGCTGAAGAGTTACCACGCGTATTGAACGGATTAGGTATCGCTATCTTATCTACTTCTAAGGGGGTAATTACAGATAAAGAAGCACGTACTTTACACGTAGGTGGCGAAGTACTTTGTTACGTATATTAATAATTGTTTCACGCTGAAAGGGGAGCGATCTCGAAATTTAAGCTATAATTAAAGTCTAATGTCAAGAATTGGAAAGAAGATTATCACCATCCCTGCAGGAGTAACTGTAGAAGTAAGTGCTGGTAATTTAGTGTCAGTGAAAGGTCCTAAAGGAACCTTATCACAACAAGTTGATCAAGATATGATCATTACCATCGAAGAGGGTGTTTTAACTGTGGCTCGTCCGACAGAACAAAAACGTCACAAAGCGATGCACGGTTTATATCGTTCATTGATCAACAACATGGTCGTGGGTGTGAGTGAAGGTTACCAAAAAGATTTGGAAATCATCGGGGTTGGTTACAAGGCCGCAAATCAAGGAAATATTTTAGAATTAAGCTTGGGTTACTCTCACGCGATTTTCATGGCAATTCCTGCTGAAGTATCTATTGTTACTGCAATGGAGAAAGGTAAGAATCCAATGGTTACTTTAAAGTCAATCGATAAGCAATTAATCGGACAAGTAGCTGCGAAAATCAAGTCTCTACGTCCAGTTGAACCATACAAAGGTAAAGGTGTTCGTTTCTTAGGAGAGCAAGTACGTCGTAAAGCTGGTAAAGCGGGCGGTAAAAAATAAATTATAAGCGTGGGCCGGAAATCCACACAAACAAGTTAACAAATGGCAACAATTAAAAATTTACGCAGAACCCGCATTAAACGTGCGATTCGTGCTAAGATCGCAGGAACAGCGGAACGTCCGCGTTTAACTGTATATCGTTCTAATTCTGCATTATATGCACAGTTAGTAGATGATTTAGCTGGTAAGACTATCATGTCAGCTACATCTTATACGAAAGATAAAGTGAACAACAACATTGAAGCTGCTAAGACAGTAGGTTTAGCTATCGCTGCAAAAGCGAAAGCGGCTGGAATCGAAAAAGTAGTTTTTGACCGTAATGGTTATTTGTATCACGGAAGAATTAAATCATTAGCTGAAGGTGCTCGCGAGGGTGGCTTACAATTTTAAGAAATAGATATGTCGCATTTACAAGCAAAACCAATAAAGGTTAACGAAGGTGAGTTGAAGGAGAAAGTAGTAGCCATCAACCGTGTTGCAAAAGTAGTTAAAGGTGGTCGTCGTTTTAGTTTCTCAGCAATCGTTGTCGTAGGTGACGGTGCTGGTATCGTAGGGTACGGTTTAGGAAAAGCAAACGAAGTAACAGATGCTATTACTAAAGGTATCGAAGACGCTAAGAAAAACTTATTCCAAATTCCTTTGTTGAAGAACACCGTTCCTCACGAGCAATTAGGTAAATTCTCTGGTGGTTTCGTTTTAATCAAGCCAGCTGCACCAGGTACAGGATTGATCGCCGGTGGTGCGATGCGTGCTGTGTTAGAATCAGTAGGTGTGCATGATGTCTTAGCTAAGTCTAAAGGTTCATCTAACCCACACAACGTAGTGAAGGCAACCATCGATGCATTAGTTAAGATGAGAGCTCCGCACTCAGTAGCTTTCCAACGTGGAATCTCTGTTGCTAAAGTATTTAATGGATAATCAGAGCGCGTAAGCCTCTCTAATAGAACATACAATGTCTAAAGTTAAAATTACTCAAGTTAAAAGTGCAATTAAGCGCCCAGAAGTACAAAAACGTACGATCGCAGCTTTAGGATTAGGTAAAATCCGTAAGAGTGTTGAGGTTGAATTGAATCCAGCGATTGCAGGTATGATTCGTGCCGTAAACCACTTAATTGTAGTTGAAAATATTTAATTAACATGCGAGTTGCTGGAAACAGCAGCGCTAAGCCCCAATTAGAATGAAATTATCGTCATTAAAGCCTGCAGAAGGCTCAGTAAAAGTTAGAAAAAGAGTTGGTCGTGGTCAAGGTTCTGGTTTAGGCGGAACTTCTGCTCGTGGTCACAAAGGTGCTCAATCACGTTCAGGTTATTCTCGTAAGAGAGGTTTTGAAGGTGGTCAAATGCCATTACAACGTCGTGTTCCTAAGTTTGGTTTTAAAAACCACAACCGTGTGGAATACAAAGCGATTAACTTGGATACATTGCAAGCTTTAGCTGATGCAATCGGAACTAAGGTGATTACATTTGAAACTCTTTACACGAATGGTTTAGTATCTAAGTCTGACTTAGTGAAAATCTTATCTCGTGGAGCCGTTACTTCAGCATTAGAAGTGACAGTAAAAGGTTTCTCAGGTGCTGCTAAAGCTGCGATTGAAGCGGCTGGTGGTAAAGCAATTGTTGGTTAATCCTCTATTCTAATCGAATGAACAAGTTAATAACAACTTTCAAGCATATTTTCTCAATCGATGAGTTAAGAAGCCGTATTATTAATACGCTTCTTTTCATTGCGTTCTTCCGTTTAGGTTCTTATATCGCTTTGCCAGGTGTAGATGCGACTAAGTTAACTCAAACAGGAGAAGGTGGACTTTTCGGTTTATTAAATATCTTTTCAGGCGGTGCTTTAAGTAATGCTTCGGTATTTGCTTTGGGTATCATGCCTTACATCTCTGCTTCCATTGCGATTCAGTTATTGACCATTGCCCTTCCGTATTTCCAAAAAATGCAGAAAGACGGTGAGTCAGGTCGTAAGAAGTTAAACCAAATCACACGTATCTTAACGATCTTCGTTACAGCTGCTCAGGCCTTTACTTATCTACAAGTAACGATCCCATCTGAAGCGATTATGGTAGATCCTTGGTTCTTCCGCTTATACGGCGTGGCTATCTTAATTGGTGGTACAATGTTGTGTATGTGGTTAGGGGAGAAGATTACAGATAAAGGTATCGGTAACGGTATCTCGATGTTGATCATGATTGGTATCGTTTCTCGTTTCCCAGCGTCTATTTTACAAGAAGCAGGTTCACGAGGAATGTCAGGTGCTTTAATGTTCATCATTGAAATTATTGCCTTGTTCTTCGTTGTAATGGGAGCGATTATGGTGACTCAAGCAGTTCGCCGTATTCCTGTTCAATATGCGAAACAAGTAGTGGGTAGCAAAGCAACTGCAGTAGGTGGTGAGCGTCAATACATTCCTTTGAAGTTAAATGCTTCAGGTGTAATGCCGATCATCTTTGCTCAGGCTTTGATGTTTATCCCAGGATTAGTAGCTCAATCGTTTGCTGAAAAATCAGAATTCGCTTCTTCGGTTGCGTCTGCTTTCGGTGATTTCACGACATGGCAATACAATTTATTATTTGCTTTCTTAATCATTGTATTCACATTCTTCTACACAGCGATCTCGATTAACCCGACTCAAATCTCTGATGATATGAAGCGTGGTGGAGGTTTTGTTCCAGGAGTGAAACCAGGTGAAGAGACAGCTGGATTTATTGCAACGATTTTAGATCGTATTACTTTACCAGGTGCAGTGATGTTATCGTTAATCGCGATTCTTCCTGCGGTTGCTAACTTGTTTGGCGTGACGAGAGGTTTTGCTTCTTTCTTTGGAGGAACATCTCTTTTAATCTTGGTAGGTGTAGTATTAGATACATTGCAACAAATAGAAAGTTATTTGTTGATGCGTAAGTATGAAGGTTTAATGCAATCAGGTCGAGTGAAAGGTCGCTCAGAGCTGATTAATCGTTAAGATGATTTATTTAAAGACACCCGCGGAATTAGCGATCATTCAACAGAATGGCGAAATCCTAGGGAAATGTCACGCTGAAGTTGCGAAGGCTATACAGCCGGGAGTCAGTACTTTGGCATTAGATAAAATCGCTTACGAATACATTAAGGATAATGCAGCGCATCCGTCCTTTTTGAACTACCAAGTAGGAAGCCAGAAATATGCCTATTCTTTGTGTATTTCGGTGAATGATGTAGTGGTTCACGGTTTACCGGGGGAATTGATCCTGAAAGAAGGGGATATTATTTCGATAGACGGAGGAGTTTATAAAAATGGCTACCACGCCGATAGTGCTTATACCTATGCTATAGGGAATGTCGCTGAGGACGTAGTTCAATTACTACAACGGACGAAAGAGTCCTTGTATTTAGGTTTGAATCAAGCCGCACCAGGCAAACGAGTAGGCGATATTGGTTTCGCCGTTCAATCCTACACGGAATCTTTTGGTTACGGTGTGGTGAGAGAGCTAGTAGGTCACGGAGTAGGTAAGAAGCTTCACGAAAGCCCAGAGGTTCCTAATTATGGTCGCCGCGGGGAAGGAGCTAAGTTGAAAGAAGGAATGGTCATTGCGATCGAACCGATGATTAACTTAGGCAAGCGTCAAATCTCAGTAGATAAGGATGGTTGGACTATCCGGACACAAGATCGCAAGCCGAGTGCACACTTTGAACACACGATTGCGGTAGGGAAAGAAGGCCCCATCATTTTGACGACCTTTGCTCCGATTGAAGAAGTGATTAAAACATCAACAGTATTGTTGAATATATAAATTAATAATTATGGCCAAACAGTCCTCGATAGAAGTAGACGGAATTATTTTGGAAGCTCTTTCGAACGCGATGTTTCGGGTAGAATTGGAAAATACGCACCAAGTCATTGCACATATTTCGGGCAAGATGCGGATGCACTACATCAAGATTTTACCAGGAGATAAGGTGAAGTTAGAGATGTCCCCTTATGATTTAAGTAAGGCTAGAATTGTTTACAGATACAAGTAATTTAAGGTTTGATTTTATAAATACAGTTAATATGAAAGTTAAAGCATCTATCAAGAAACGTAGTGCAGATTGCAAAGTAATCCGTCGTCACGGAAAGCTTTACGTAATCAACAAGAAGAATCCTAAGTTCAAACAAAGACAAGGATAATTCGACAGAATTTTAAATTGATTAATAACAACAATTAATTACCTATATGGCTCGTATTGCAGGGGTTGATATTCCCGACAAAAAAAGAGGAGAAATTGCATTGACTTATATTTTCGGTATTGGTCGTAGCACTGCTCAAAAAATTTTAACGAAAGCTGCGGTTTCGTTTGACAAGAAAGCTGGTGAGTGGAACGATACGGAGGCTAGCGCTATCCGTGCGATCATCGCTGCTGAATTCAAAACGGAAGGTCAGTTGAAATCTGAGGTTCAATTAAACATCAAGCGTTTGATGGACATTGGTTGCTACCGTGGATTACGTCACCGTAAAGGTCTTCCATTACGTGGTCAACGCACTAAGAACAACTCACGTACTCGTAAGGGTCGTAGAAAAACAGTTGCTAACAAGAAAAAAGTAACTAAATAATAACTAGAGGGTAACACCTCTTCGTATTTCATTTCAAATTATGGCACAAGCAAAAAGAAAAGATAAAGCGAAGAAGAGAGTAGTTGTCGTGGAACAAAACGGACAAGTACACATCAAAGCTTCCTTTAACAACATTATTATCTCCATTACTAACTCAGCAGGTCAAGTGATCTCTTGGGCATCAGCAGGAAAGATGGGTTTCCGTGGGTCTAAGAAAAACACACCTTACGCAGCTCAGATGGCAGCATCTAACTGTGCAGCGGTAGCTGTTGAAGCAGGAATGAAGAAAGCGGAGGTTTTCGTAAAAGGACCAGGAGCTGGACGTGAGTCTGCTATCCGTACTATCCAAAACTCAGGAATTGAAGTTTCTATCATCAAAGATATTACGCCAATGCCTCACAATGGATGTCGTCCTCCTAAGCGTCGTCGCGTTTAATAATTTTTATGCAGAGGTAATTAGTAATTATTTTCCTCCGCTTTTATTCACAATTTAATTACTTCATTGGGCATAAGAGGTCCAATGACTTTTAAGAAAAAATGGCTAGATACACAGGTCCCAAATCCAAGATTGCACGTCGTTTCGGTGAAGCAATTCTAGGTCCGAGCAAAGCATTAGCTCGTAAAAACTATGCTCCAGGAATGCACGGTAAAGGAAAACGTTCAAAGGTTTCTGAATACGCAGTGCAACTGAAGGAAAAGCAAAAAATGAAATACACATATGGTATTTTAGAGCGCCAATTCGAAAACTTGTTCCACAAAGCTGCTGTTAAGGCAGGGATCACTGGTGAAAACTTGATCAAATTATGTGAAGCTCGTTTAGATAACGTAGTATACCGTTTAGGAATTGCTCCTACTCGTCGTGCAGCGCGTCAATTAGTTATTCACAAACACATCATTGTAGACGGCGAAGTAGTAAATGTGCCATCTTACTCTCTACGTCCAGGTCAATTAGTAGGTGTTCGTGCGAAATCAAAATCTCTAGAAGTAGTATCTAACTCATTAGCAGCTCGTTCTCCTAAGAACTTCAACTGGTTAGAGTGGGATGGTGTTGAATTGGTAGGTAAATTTGTTGCTATGCCAGAAAGAGATCAGATTCCTGAAAACTTCAACGAACAAGCAATTGTCGAATTATACTCTAAGTAATCTCCTAACGAGATTGTTAGAGTTTATTAAGAGTACCAATAACGTTTTTTCAGTATCATTTTAAGCTACGAAATATGTCAATATTAGCATTCCAAATGCCCGAAAAAGTTGTGATGGAAAAAGCCACAGACTTCCACGGGTTATTTGAGTTCAAGCCACTCGAAAAAGGTTACGGTGTTACCATTGGTAACGCACTTCGTAGAATCTTACTTTCTTCATTAGAAGGATATGCTATAACAAGCGTTAAGATTTCTGGTGTGTTACACGAATTTTCTGCCATTGAAGGCGTTCATGAAGATGTCTCTGAGATCATCTTGAACTTGAAAAAAATTCGTTTCAAGAAGACACAAGAAATTTTGGATAACAAAGTTTCTATGAAAATCAAAGGACAAACAGCTATCACTGCAGGTGATATCGCGAAGTTTACTCCGTATTTTCAAATTTTAAACCCTGAATTGGTTATTTGCAATTTAGATTCTTCGAAAGAAATCGAAATTGATTTAGTAATCGAAAAAGGTCGTGGTTATGTTGCCGCTGATGAGCCTCGTGCAAACGAGTTGCCATTCGGACACATTGCTATCGATGCGATCTACACTCCGATCAAAAATGTTAAGTTCAGCATTGAGAACACACGTGTAGAGCAAAAAACAGATTATGAGAAATTAGTTTTAGATATCGAGACGGATGGTTCTATCCACCCAGAAGATGCATTGAAAGGTGCAGCGTATATCTTGATCCAACACTTTATGTTGTTCTCTGATCAAACAATGACATTTGAAACTCCTAAAGCAGAAGAAGATAATGTAGTAGATGAGGAATTACTTCACATGCGCAAGTTATTGAAGACTTCATTAGCTGACTTAGATTTATCTGTACGTGCTTACAACTGCTTGAAATCAGCGGACGTTCGTACTTTAGGTGAATTAGCGAAATTAGAAATCTCTGATATGATGAAGTTCCGTAATTTTGGAAAGAAATCATTAACTGAATTAGAGCAATTGATCGAGGAAAAAGGTTTGACCTTTGGAATGGATGTTTCTAAATATCGTTTAGACGAAGATTAATTAATAATTTAAACAAAGTAATAGGTGGTTTGCCGCGAGGTAAACTAACCGCAGCTCGCAAGAGCTTTTAACTTACGAAATAACACAATGAGACACGGTAAAAAATTTAATCACCTAGGAAGAACAGCCTCTCACAGAGCAGCGTTGTTATCAAACATGGCGTCATCTTTGATCTTACACAAGCGTATTCAAACGACTGTAGCTAAGGCAAAGGAATTACGTAAATACGTAGAGCCAATGATCACAAAGTCTAAAACAGATAGCACTAACAATCGTCGTGTGGTATTCTCTTATTTACAAAATAAGGATGCGATCAAAGAATTGTTCTCTATCGTTTCTGAGAAAGTAGCGAATCGTCCAGGTGGATATACACGTATTATCAAGTTAGGTAATCGTTTAGGTGATAACGCAGAAATCTGCTTCATTGAATTAGTTGACTTCAACGAAACAATGTTAGCAGCATCAGCGGAGAAAGCGGGTAAAACTCGTCGTAGCCGTCGTGGTGGCGCTGCAAAAGCAACGGAAGCTGCGGCTCCAGTAGCTGCTCCAGTAGCGACTGAAGAAGTACCATCTGCAGAAGTTGTTGAAGAAGCTCCGGCAGCGGAGGTAGTAGCTGAAGAGGCTGCACCAGAAGTAGCTGAAGTAGAAGCACCAGCAGAAGTTGCAGCGGAAGAAGCTGCTCCAGAAGCACCTGCAACTGAGGAGTCCACTGAAGAAAAAGGAGAAGACGCTTAATCTTTCTCTTTCAATTTTTTTAAAGGGCTTCAACTTTCCGTTGAAGCCCTTTTTTTAGGTAATGAGCATTTGACCCTTATTTTATAACAGCATTTTATGAGATTTACTGAGTCCACACCAGCGGTTTTATTGTTACAAGACGGAACTATTTTCCACGGGAAAGCACTAGGGAAAATAGGAACTCACGGAGGTGAGATCTGTTTTAACACCGGTATGACGGGTTATCAAGAAATTTATACTGATCCCTCTTATGCGGGCCAAGTCATTATCAACACGACGGCTCACATTGGGAATTACGGTGTAATGCAAGAAAAAGAGGCGGAATCGAACAAGGTCCAAATCGCCGGTATGGTGTGTAACGAATTTGCTAGCGTTCACTCACGTGAAACGGCAGATGGTTCTTTACAAGATTATTTGGCTAATGCAGGAATCGTAGGAATTTCAGGTATTGACACACGTGCTTTAGTACGACACATTCGTACAAAAGGGGTGATGAACTGTCTGATCTCTTCTGAAATTTTTGATGAAGTGGCCTTAAAAGCGGCTTTGGATAAAATCCCATCGATGGAAGGCTTAGAATTATCGTCTCAAGTGTGTACGCAAGAAGCCTATTTCTTAGGTGATGAGAAGGCGGAACGCAAAGTAGCGGTGTTAGATTTAGGGGTGAAAAGAAGCATCTTATCAAACATTGCGGAGCGAGGATGTTATTTAAAAGTATTCCCAGCTAAGACTTCATTTGCTGAAATTTCTGCGTGGAATCCAGATGGCTATTTCGTTTCGAATGGTCCTGGGGATCCAGCGGTAATGTCCTATGCGATTGATACCGTGAAGGAATTTTTGAATAGCGACAAACCTGTTTTTGGGATTTGTTTAGGTCACCAAATCTTAGCACAAGTAGTAGGCTTATCTACATACAAAATGCACAACGGTCACCGCGGTTTAAATCACCCAGTGAAAAACTTAATGACGGGTCTTTCTGAAATCACTTCTCAAAATCACGGTTTTGCGGTTCAGCTGGATGAGTTGAAAGCATCTGATCAAGCTGAATTGACACATATTAACCTGAATGACCAAACAGTCGAAGGTTTACGCGTGAAAGGACGCAAAGCATTCTCGGTTCAACATCACCCAGAAGCTAGCCCTGGACCACACGATTCTCGTTACTTATTTGATCAGTTTATTGATCTAATGAAATAAAAAAAAGCCCTGAGAGATCAGGGCTTTTTTATTAGGCTTGGTAGCCAAAGAGTGAATTCTCTTTGATCATTTTAGCAACTGATTTCGGGACTAATGGTATCCACTCATCACCACCGGATTGAATCATTTCAAGTACCTTGTCCGTACGAATATTCATCAGTTTTTCATCGTAGTTATGAATCTCCGCTAGCTTCTCATTGTCTAACAAATACCGAAATAGACCATTCAAATGGGCTTCTGGTTCGAAATTTTTCAGGTGAATAATGGTCCCATTTTCAGCGACGGTAGGGTAGAGGTATAATTTGATATTTTGGCCAAATAAACAGCCAAAAGCACTCATAATCCCACCCGGAACTTCTTTGTAATGTTTCTCCTCGAAGATATATTCTAAGTTAGGCATACCCATGACTAAGGCCATTTTTAACTTAGAGAATTGACTTAAAAAGTCGACTAATTTGAAGTATTCGTGGAAATTCGAGATCAGTACGGTTTGGCCTAAAGAACACAAGATATCTACGCGATCTAGAAAGTCTTTCTCATCGATTTTGTGTGTCTCATTCTCTAAGCTTTTCAGCGTTAATTCGGACAGAACGCAGATTTTATCATCATCCACATCGGGTTCTTGCTCGAACTGAGCGACGCCTTTTTTCAACATATCCGAGAAGATATTCGTCACAGGACGGAAACGACCGCGAACGGCCACGATGTGTTTTTTTGCCAAAGCATCATAGGGCTGCATCACCTTGCCATCCGGTCCAAAAACCGCCGCCTGCGTATATCCGTGCTTCACTAAATAAAGTGACATCAAGCGATTGTCTACCTCCTTGAAATCTGGCCCCTCGAAGCGAATCATATCGATTTCGATCCGGTCTTTGGACAAATCATCTAACAGGGACAATAATAACTTTTCTGGATTTTCGTAGTAATGGTAGCAGCCATATAATAGATTCACTCCAATAACTCCTAAAGCCTGTTGTTGCAAGATATTGTCATTATCCAACATATTCACGTGGATAACGACATCGTTAAACCCGCCGTTCGGAGTTAATTGAAAACGTAAACCGATCCAGCCGTGGGCATCGTTGCTCTTTTGGAAATTCAAGGCAGAAACCGTGTCTGCAAATGCAAAGAAGCGTTTTTCAGAAGCAGATTCCGTCAAACGCACATTTAATAATTTAAACTCCCGGTTTAACATTTTCATTAAACGCGGCTCGCACACATATTTTCCAGAAGCTTCCTCCCCATAAATGGCATCCGAAAAAGCCATATCGTAAGCAGAAATCGTTTTAGCGATGGTGCCTGAAGCTCCACCTGCTTTGAAGAAATTGGCAGCCACATCTTGACCCGCTCCTATTTCCGCGAAGGAACCGTAGATGCTGCGGTCTAAATTGATTTGAAGTGCTTTCTGTTTAGTCCCTATGGATTTAATGTGCGATGTCATAGGCAATGTGTTAGTTTTGTTGACTTAGGCGTTTTATTCGTGTCGCAATTTACGAATTTATGGCCAAAATTCCCCCTTATGATACAAGCAAAGACCCGCCATCGGTCCTTCGCTGATATGTCCAACAGGTAAACTATTTTTTTTCATCACTTGTTTCAAGATATCGGAATAATAGAAGGCCACAGAGCCCGTGAAATGAAAAACTGGGGCTTCCGTGTATCTTTTTAAATACAGGGAAATAAAGGCATCAAAAGATTGTTCGATCAAACCATAACAAAAAGCATCTCGGCGGTGATCGAACAGGAATTTTGAGAAACTTGCAAACCAGCGATTAGGAAAGGCTTGTTTGTAGGCCTTGTCTAATACGGTTAATCGGTCAAGAACCCCAAAACGCTTCTCAAAAACGCCTCGAATCTCTACAGGCATTTGGCCATGTAAATAACTCAAAAGCAACAATTTGCCTAAATGTCCTCCGCTTCCCTCATCACCTAACCAAAATCCCAATGGAGGAATTTGCGCCGAAATTCGCCCGCCATCCCAATAACCGGAATTCGATCCCGTTCCTAAAATACACGCAATCCCAGCCTCTTTCCCACAAAGCGATCTCGCGGCCGCTATGAGGTCGTTCTGGATTTCAAGTGAACAAGTACTAGGGAAATAGGGCCGAAATGCGGCTGCAATCACCTCGCATTGCGCCTCCCCCGTTACTCCGGTACCGTAATAATAGATGGCTTGAATGGGTAGGCCCGCAAATCCGGTTAACACTGCCGTTTGGGCTGCTGTGATTTCATGAGTTGTTTGGTAGTAAGGATTAATTCCCGCACTACTAAAACTTTCATAAGCAGAGGCCGGATCCTTTATCAGTCTCCAGGCTGTTTTAGTCGAACCACTTTCAACGATTAATATCATACTAAGCTAAGATTCCGATGGGGGTAAATTTCTCAAAGACTTTCTCGGAATGTGGCGCATCAGCTAGTTCAGGGGTTAAATCCTGTCCTGCCCAATGTTCGTAATGTTTGCCATTTTTCCACAATTTGGACTCCGTCATATCGTAAATGAGCCCCTGAAAGGCGACCCAAATCTCAGGCTTGTCTTGCCCATTTCGAAGGGCTAACTGTCCGCGCGTATATGTCTTCATATTTTACACGAAGCTAAATAAAAAGGGCCAAACCCGCCTTTTTTTCAGAAAGATTTTTAATTTTACATCGTAAACCCCTCGAACATGAAACAGTTCTTATTCCTATTATTAACCATTTCAGTGCTGTCTTGTGGCGGTGGCGGAGATCCGGCACCTACCCCTACCCCTACTCCTCCTACCCCAACGGTGAATGTAGCGACTTTGGTAAAGAAAGTGTGGACGGTTAGTTCTGCCCAATGGGATGGCGTAACGAAATACGATAAGACCAGTTCTTCTAACGTGGTTCAAGGGTATTCTCAATACAAATTAGATTTATCAACCGCTGGTTCTGTGACCTTAACGGAGTTTGACGGTAAAATATTTACAGGAACTTATACGGTTGCGACCGATGGCTTATCGCTTACATTAAGTGGTTTGACAAGTGCTGAGGGGGCACCTACAGGAACGGGAGGAACTATTATCTACACGATTTTAGCAACGCCTACAACAACCGGTTTAAGTCTACAACAATCGGCTGCTTACGTAAAAGCAAGTAGCGCTATCGTAAAGTTAGCTCTAGTTAATCCTTAATAAGAATAGATTTTAGTAAAGCCGTCCTCGTGGCGGCTTTTTGTGTTATATGGAAAAGAGAACAGAAATAGGGGAAATTGGTGAGTTTGGTTTAATCAAACACATTGCTTCTCAGTTTACAGAAAAACAAGCCTGGACTGACCTGGGTATAGGAGATGATACCGCGGTTTTGGATCCCAAAGGAAATAAGGTAGTCACTACCACCGAATTATTCATCGAGGGTGTTCATTTTGACCTAGGTTATACCCCGTTGCAGCACTTGGGCTTCAAAGTCGTTTCTGTGGTTCTCTCTGACATTGCTGCGATGAACGCCATTCCAGCTCAAATCACGATAGGTTTAGGCTTGAGTAATCGCTTCTCGGTGGAATCAGTAGACGCGCTTTATGAAGGGATTCGTTTAGCCTGTGAAGAATACAAAGTGGATTTAGTGGGAGGAGACACGACTTCTAGTCCGCAAGGTTTGATTATTTCAATGACTGCTACGGGAGTGGTGGAAGCGGATAAATTAGTACAGCGCGGCACTTCGAAGCCAAATGATGTCCTATGTGTTTCAGGTGATTTAGGCGCAGCGTTGATGGGTTTGCATTCTTTGGAAAGAGAAAAACAGGTGTTCTTAGCTAATCCGGATATGAAACCGGAATTAGAGGGCAAAAGCTATGTCGTATTGCGTCAGCTGAAACCGATGGCTCGTTTCGATATTATCCACGAGTTGAGAGAATTAGGCGTGGTTCCTACGTCGATGATCGATTGTTCGGATGGATTAGCCTCAGAAATCATTCATTTGTGCAATGCATCCGGTTTAGGTGCGCGCATTTTCGAAAAAAACATTCCCATTGACGATGAGACATATCTTTCTGCCACGGAATTCAACGTCAGTCCTTTAACGGCAGCCCTGAATGGAGGAGAGGATTTCGAACTTTTATTTACGGTTTCTCAAGAGGATTTTCCCAAAGTAGAAAAGATCGCTGATGTTACCGCTATAGGATATATGACAAATATCAGGAATGAAAGGGTAATGGTTATGAAATCGGATGCAATCGTCGATTTAACGGCTCCGGGTTTCGGGAAGCAATAGTCCGTTCGTCTACAAAATTCGCCGTTTGATAAATTTTGGGCTATTAACGGGATTATATTTGTAATTTTGTCATTGAAATCTAACCGTGTTTAGAAGATTCAAATTATGACAAAGTCTTCCTTCATCCGGAAATATTCAAATCGCTTTCTCTCAAGGTGGCTGGTTTTAGTCTTTGACTCGTTAATCGTCATCTTCTCATTTTCTATTGCTACATTTTTGAGAATGAATTTCCAATTAACGGAAATTGATTTCTCAGTGTTCGCCTCTCAATTGGTTTTTGTACTAGGTCTACGTCTGTTAGCCTTTTTGTATTTTCAATCTTACGCGGGTATTATTCGCCACACGAGTATTGAAGATGCCATATTGATTTTAAAAGCCGTATTTACGGGTACTTTTGGTGCTGTATTGATTTCTGGAGTGATCAGAAACACCTTAGGATTCGAACACGTCTTTAATTTATCGGCATCTATCCTAATCATTGACTTTTTCATCTGTCTGTTTTGGATGGTCATTCTTCGCTTCTTCGTGAAGAGTTTTTATGAATCCTTTATCAATCAGTTCAAGCCTACGATTGGCGTATTGATTTACGGTGCGGGTTATACGGGAATGTTGACAAAGAATGTGTTCCAAACAGACCGCAGTACTAACTACAAAATTCTTGGCTTTATCGACGATAATGAGTCCAAAATAGGGAAAACCATCGAAGGAATTAAGGTATATAGCTTACCAGAAGTACTAGATAAGTTTGTGGGATCGAATGAGGGCTTAGAGGTAATTATGGCCATCAATAATATGTCGGCTAAATCGAAGCGCAAGATTTCGGATATCTTCTTAGATCGCGGAGTGGTGGTAAAAGCCCTTCCTCCAGTAGATAAGTGGGTAGAAGGGGAGTTTGCGATGAACCAAATTCACAACGTGAAGATCGAGGATCTATTAGGTCGTGAGGTGATTCAAATGAATAACAAACGCATAGGCGAGGAGATTTCTGGTAAGGTAATTCTAGTAACCGGTGCTGCGGGATCTATTGGTAGTGAAATTGTTCGACAATTGATCGCTTATTTCCCTGCTAAATTAGTGCTAGTGGATCAGGCAGAATCGGCCTTGTATGATTTAGAATATGAATTAGCCGGTAAGGTTCCTACGAATGTGCAGCTAATCGTGAATATAGCAGACGTGTCAGATACTCGTCGCGTCAGTAAGATTTTCAAAACCCACCGTCCGGATATTATTTTCCACGCGGCAGCTTACAAGCACGTTCCTTTGATGGAGAACAATCCATACGAGGCGATTAAGACGAATGTAATCGGTACCCGAATTTTATCTGAATTAGCGGCTGAAGTAGGGGTAGAGAAATTTGTGATGGTTTCGACTGACAAGGCCGTGAATCCGACGAATGTGATGGGAGCGACGAAGCGTTTAGCCGAGATGTATACGCAGTCGATGAACCAGCTGGAAGGTGTTAAGACGAAGTTTATTGCGACTCGTTTTGGTAACGTGTTAGGCTCAAACGGTTCCGTGATTCCCTTGTTCAAAAAGCAAATTGAGCGTGGCGGTCCTGTAACGGTGACTCACCCAGAAATTACTCGGTATTTCATGACCATTCCTGAGGCCTGCGAACTCGTGCTAGAGGCAGCAACCATGGGACAAGGAGGAGAAGTTTTTGTCTTCGATATGGGCGAATCTGTGAAGATTATTGACCTAGCGAAGAAGATGATTACATTGAGCGGTCTACGTGTCGATAAAGATATTGAGATTCGTTACACGGGTTTACGTCCAGGCGAGAAGTTGTATGAGGAGTTGTTGAATAACGACGAGAATACGCTTCCTACGCACCACCCTAAGATCTTGATCGCAGAAGTTAATACGCCTTCCTATGCTTATATGGAAGTGGCGACGAATGATTTGAATCACTTATTATCAAGTGGTACGAACAATTCAATTGTGGCCAAAATCAAGGAGATTATTCCGGAGTACAAATCAAACAATTCGGTGTTTGAGACATTAGACAAGAAATCGTCTAAATAATACCTACCTTCTTAACGATCCAGATGGCCGCCAGTGTAAACAGCGGTGCAGCCACTATATCCAAGCTGTAGTGTACGTGTTGGAGCAATAATAGGCTAGCTAGTACGAAGCTGAAAACAACGGCGATACGTCTTTCCTTTGCCGTAGGCAAAAAGAAGCAAACAAAAACCATAGTCGCCGTGTGTCCGGAAAAGAACAGGTCCTTTGTGATGGCCATATTTTCGCCGTAAATGAACATTTCAGCTAAGGGATCGTGTAAATCAACTAAGCCCGCAGGAGGATTTAAGGCCACTAGATAGATGGTTATAAATCGAAATCCAGTCTCCAGATTGAACGCCCAGGCGAACCAAACGAATCTTTTAGGATCTTGCAGTAGTCGATACAGTAAGTAAATAACAGATAAATAAATGATCCCAAAAATGGGGTAGGAAACATTTAGGGCCGGAATCGCGTTTAGTAAGGGATCGTTCCACTGGATTCCTTCACGTAATTGAATCCATTGGAAATAATTATCCGCTTTAAAAGGGAAAATAAGGAACACAGCTAATGCCCCTATGAACTGTAGGACAAAGGTTCGGTCAGTAAAGGCAGCTTTCCAGGTTTGTTTCAAGTTTGAACGAAAATTAGGTAATTTGGGAAGCGAAATTAGTGCTAAAAAACAATAAGATGAAAAAGATCTCGAAAATTACGGTAATTGTGTTGAGTATCATCACGAGCGCATTTCATTTTTCGTGCGGAAGTGCCGGCGAAAAAAAGGAGGCAGGTTTAAAAAATCAAACAAATAAGATGGATCAGAAATTAGATAAAATTACGTTTGGAGCGGGATGCTTCTGGTGTGTAGAGGCCGTATTTCAGCGCGTGAAAGGGGTGAAATCGGTCACGTCAGGCTATATGGGAGGGAAGATGAAGAATCCAACCTATCGCGAGGTTTGTTCAGGGCTTACGGGACACGCAGAAGTATGTCAGTTAGCTTATGACCCTAAGGAAGTGGATGTGGCGACATTGTTGGAGATTTTTTGGCAGACACATGATCCTACCACTTTAAATAGACAAGGAGCTGATACGGGCACGCAATACCGTAGTGCGGTGTTTTTCCATACGCCGGAACAACAAAAAGAAGCGGAGGCTTGGAAGCAAAAGTTGAATGCGCAACATGTTTTCCCTAATCCGATTGTAACGGAGATTACACCGGCATCTGAATTTTATGTGGCGGAGGATTACCATCAGAACTATTTCAATGAAAATGGAACGGAGCCTTATTGCCAAATCGTCATCAAACCTAAGATGGATAAGTTCTTAAAGGCGTTCAAGTCTAAATTGCACTAGAATCCGCCTTTATCGTAAAAACTACGTCTGCGAGACAGTTTCAGGTCTTGCAAGAGCGTTGATTTTACGCGAAGGTCAAAGGAATAGTTACTCGCGCGTCCATAGAATGGGCTCGCGATAGGCGTCCAGTTAAAGTTCATTTCCCAGCAATGCAGGTCGCGGTGCACGGACATATTCGTGTAGGTCAAGCCCTTGTACTTAAAGTCAAAGCCAGACGTTACCGAGAACTTCCATTTTTCGGATAGACTCAAATCCCCTTGGAAGCTTAGACCGCTGATGTTTTGTGGCGAGGCTAAACCCGTCTTGTTCATACTGTATTGGTAGGAGAACGAGAAATTCCAAGGCACATTCCAGTCGACATAGTCGTCTAGGTTTCGGTTGATTTGATTCATTTGGGCCTCACTGGCATTCTTGTTCTCTTTTGGCTTTGTTTTTCCAGCAGAGAAACGGCGACCAATCGAGAAATTAAATCCTTGTAAACGCGCTAACCCTGCCCCTTGGCTGAACATGTAGTCTGGCGTTCTGCGTCCGATATCAAAGAATAACGGATCGGCCACATACAAATAGGGGTCAAAACTACCACCCATATTGATATCAAAATCTTTCACACGTGACGCCAGGTTAAAGCCGATATTCGACAAGGCATATTC